>JBEKHJ010000033.1:0-15728 GCA_050012335.1 Bathyarchaeia archaeon | reverse complement strand
GCTAGGGAACCGAACCCCTTATGAGGTCTATTTCAAGCAGCCGATCCCCCTAAACCTAGGGCAGGCTTGTCAGACTATGCACCAAATGTACCCCCATTTTTTGTCTTGACAATGGGGAGGGGGTCAGGTAGCCAATAAATGCCTTGTAATCTTCAAGTGAGTTATACGGCCCATGAGTTCCTCGCATAAGACCATGAACTGTTGCATAATCCATAATATAAAGCTTACCATTTAGTTTAAAAGAACAAACATAATGGTCTACATCTCTCGTTCGTTTATCAATGTAAACAATCTGAGCCTCATAAGCTGGATTAATACGATCAAGTGTTTCTTTAATAAACCTTGCTCCATCCCAACAAACCCCACCTTTAAGTAAAAAGGTTATTCTGGTAGGGTATACAGTTCCTCCACCGGAATGCAATAAATCCCTCAAGCGACCGTGGTCATACTTAAAGACATCTCTCATCCACGTCTCTACATCCTTATATGATGTCCATGCAGAAACAGTTTCTTCGTAGGTATTTTCGGGGCGAAAATGGGCACACCCACTAATCAACAGCCCAATCATCATAGCCAGTAACATTAGTTTTTTCATCTTCGGTCAAGAATTCGGTTTCTTTTGTTTATAACTTAAAATTTATCTTCTGCCGTTCGTGAAGGGCGCTCCCACCAACGTGGTTTGTCCTTAAAGGGCCACGAAGCTGATTTATTACCTGGGTGGTGGCCCGCGTAAAAGTTTCTGTACTCTTCAAGGGAGTTGTATGGCCCGTGAGTTCCCCGCGTATCACTGTGAATAGTCGCATAATCCATGATATAAAGTTTACCTTCCAACCAAAAAGAACTAACATAGTGAACATCATCACCTGGCATAACCCCGGTGTTCACAAGCCAAACCATTTTGGCGTCATAATCTGGATTAATGTGATTAAGTGCTGCACAAATAAATCTCGCCCCATCATGGCAAACCCCTGATTTAATTTTAAAAACTGTTTTGGGTGGGAGTGTGCTTGCAGGTTTTGACATCAGCCTTGACCAGTCATACGTAAAATTGTCAATCATCCATTTTTCCACGTCTTTGTAAGATGTCCATCCTGCAACAGTTTCTTCGTAAGTTTTTTCACAATACCCGTTAGGAGTATATCCTACTAACAATCCTAACACGATAGCCAACCCGATCAATAACCTTTTCATCTTTGTTCTCCTTTTTATTTATATTCTCGTCTTAAACTCTTCCAAGAACTAATATCGGCATCCGTTGGATGCGTCGGCCCTATACTATAAGGGTCAACCCACTTGTCATCTTTAGGGTCTGTATATGACTTAATGTCCATAAATTTGTCCACACTCTTAACATTCACATTCGTCTGTATCCAATTTTATCCAACTGCTGAACTTATGACCGTTGTAAACTTTGTAAACTACTTGAAATTACTGCAATTCCCTTGCCACCCAAATTGTTTTCTGTATAACCTGTTAAATCTAAAGATGTATTTCCAATACTTGATAATCCGCGCCATATCCCTTGTTCTAAAAAAGGGACAATAATTGTGATGTTTTTGCAAAAATGTTAGTTTATTTATTGAGATTTTGTGGGGTTAGAAAGATGCTAGGAAGTCAATTGTCATAGGTGGGGAGAGTGAGAAAAACCTACCTTGCGAGTTGAGCAACGAAGGTGCGACGTACCTGTTATCTCTTCCATCTGATGGCTTTCCCGGAAGCTTTGGCTGCTGTGTTGAAGGTCTGGTCGTACGTAGAGGTAATAATAACGGCATCTGCTCCGACTTTCGCTGCTAGCTCTCGGCACTTCTGGATCACGCCAGAGACTGTTGCGAATCGAGTTAGCGCTTCGTGACTTATTAATGCGATAACTTCATATGGCCTTTGTGGGTCCTGATAGAGTACTTCAACCTGATCCACATTTCTTGGAGAATTTATATTATTAGTCACAGGGGTAACGCTTGAACAGCCAAAAGATAAACAAGCGCTAACCAAGACTAGGCTCAAAAGGAACTTGTGTAGGGTTGTCTTCATTCTAAAACTTATCTTAAATTGTCCTAACCGACAATTCGGGAGGGACGGCCACCGTCAACTTAAGTCTCGTTCAGGACACTTCAGGCCATGCTTCTTTCATCCTATCCACGCTTTTTTTAATATCGGTCTCCCCTAATGCCTCTGAAATCTCTTTCTCTGTGTTGCGTTGTTGTTGCTTAATCTGGCTCTCAAGGCGCTCAAGATCCCTAATGTGGCTCTCAAGATTTGGCTCTACCTTTGGTTGAACTTTACGTGGTATTAGCGTAGCATCGGTTTTGAAACCAGCTTTTGCTTCAAACTTTACCTTTAGTTGAGCTACTAATTTGGCTTCTGCTTCAAGGTTTGCCTTAAGTTGATCTGCTTTTTTCTGAAACTCTACGGTGTTCCTTTGGGTCCGTAAATCACTGACGTCTTGTGATAACTTGCGAATGTCATCTCCAAACTTGGTTAAGTTATCTTTCTGATTCTGATTCGCCGTGTTTACAGCCTCTGTTAATCCGGCTATTTGAATTTGGCTCTGATGACTATTGATCCCCGTTAACACCGCGATTCCGATTATTAAAAGTATAACCGCCACTCTACGCCAAAACCTTTTGTGAGCACCCCAATCCTTTGCGAGACCAAAGGCCTCAAAGAGAGCACAAAGAACACAAAGAGCGATGGGTAGATAGTCTAACATAATAGCACCTCGACGGTTAAAACATTCTATATCAGGTTAAGTACAATTTGCAATTGTAATATACACCTTTTCTTGCATTTTTGAAAGTGAAAGTTTCAGGAAGTTATCCACATCCTCACTCTCCTCATCTTTGATCTCATTAACCAAATCTATCCTTAACCCGTTCCACCCACTTCGGGCATCGAGTCGAGCATCTCCGGTCCCTTAACTCCTTAACCTTCTATCTGTGTGGGAAACGGTCTGGGTCTTCAGGAAAATATGGAGTAATGAAAACGCAGGAATTGGCGTCTTTAGATTTATGGTATTTATCCAGAACCAGCGATCTTCCGGAGAAATTTCGGAATGATTTTAATAAGATTAAGGGCTAAAGAAATAAGTGCTGGACTTTACTCATTACGGTTTATGCGAAGCGATGTGGGATCTTTAGCTGTGTGGGAAGGAAAGGCAGGGTGGTTGTTTGGCGATTCCTCAAATCACCAGGCCGAGAATTCATATCACTATACCAGATTTGTTTAGGCGAAAAATATTAGTTGACTTTTTCGCACGGGTTTGGTAGGTTTCTTTTTGTTCTTAGGGTGGGTTGCATAACAGTGCTTCAAGAAACTCGACAACAAATAAAGATATAACCTCCAGGACAGTTATTCCTGCTCCAGTCACTCTTTTGGAGTAAACCATGAAAAGGTCCTTCCAGAAGATGCCCTGGCAAAGGCTTTAAGGGATTTTCCGCTCCCTTAGAGCCTTCCGCAAATTCCTCTCTCATAAGTCGGGAACTATCTGAATTCGTTATTTTTTTGCTCTTTTTGGTGAGTAAGAGAATCTTAATGCCAAGGTTCCTTAAACTTGAGGCAAAAGGAGGAGATTTTATATGAAAAAGCACATTTTGATCATCATCATCACGGCCGTCTGTATTTTTAGTGTTATCCCAATTAAGCTGTTTTCTGCAGACAATACATCTTCTGGCGGAGGAACAAGCGATAGTCAGCAGAGTAGTAGCGGTCAAAAGAAAGGGGGTGGGCAGGATGGCAGCTCGGACTCCTCGGGTTCGATAAAAGCTGGGGACAAAACTGGAACCATCGAGAGCTATGTCCTTGCTACCGGAGCTGCTCACCGAGCGGCGCGAAGAATAACTAATTCAATTTTACCAAAACTGAAGGATATTGAGAAAGTCATAATCCTGGATGACACCATGAGAGCTCAATTTAATGGCTTGGTAGCTTTTCGAGTGAATAATACTTTTTTAACACTTGGATACCAGGACGCGCTAGATGATGTGCAGAAAATATTAGTGGAATTTATGCCCAAATCATGTCAACTGCAAGAATGTATCACTAAAGGTGGTAAGAAGAAAGAAGTCCCCTACGTTTCTGAGATTAGCGGCGCCCTCCAGTCTCTCGCCCAGTTAGGCTCACTTCTGAAAACAGATGTCGCGGTGAATGGCGTCGATGTCAATCTACCTGACGAAATTATAATAGACGAGGTTAGTTCACAGCTACTTCGTTTAAAAAAGGAGGGCCCCACAGTCCTCCAAGTCATCCGGCCGACCCTATATTTTGCGCCTGTCATGACACGCGAGGACCACTTGAGCGACGTGATCAAACCGCTAAATTCACTCTACCAGTTGAGGAATAGAGTAGAGGGTCAGATAAAGTATCAACTTGAAGATCTCGCGTATGCTGAGAAAGGGTGTTCAGATCGCCCAGAATGCCTTAAAGAAATACAAAATCTGAAAACAAAACTGAGCGCTAAAAAAGATGAGTTAAACAAACTCAATACGCAGTTCGATTCCTTCATAGGTAGTTTGATATCGAGTAGCCGTGGTGGAGGCGATGTTAAGCCTGATGGGCAGAAACAGCCTTCTCCCATCACTAACAATATCTTTTTGGGAAGCAGCACTGACGGAGATACTTCTGGCAAGAAGCTTTCTGACAAGAAATCTCAAGCCGCCTCACAACCAAAGCCTTCCCTGGCCGATCTGGCCATGGCTCAGTTACTTCTGAATCAATATCTTGCCGATCCGAAAGTTGTGTTACTAACACTTCAGATCCAACAAGCCGGGGGTGGTTATTTGGCAAAGAACAACCTGTGGACATTCTTCGGGGCCTGGCCGCTGCGACACTCGGGCGGCATTGTAGTGACCTTTTCGCTCATCTCTCCGGTGGTAGGAAACATACTTGCTTCGGGGGCAATCCCTTATTATAAAGGATTTTTTTGCTCTCAAAGAGTGGAGGATGAAGTTGATAAATTGATGGAGTACGAATCAAAGAAGAAGGAGTAAACCGCAGGCTGCTGTATCTGTTCTGCGGCGCCTTTACGAGGCACTGCTACAAGGAGGCCGGAAAGGACTTTATCGGTTCTGAGGTGAGTGTTTCGAACACGACTCCGGAAGACATCTCTCAAGCTGGGGTTAAGGCGGGTGCGATAAGAATCTTCAAACCATAGGCTATTTGGTGAAACGCGTTTATAAGGTTAATTTGAGTTCTGGGGCCTAACAGCAAGCGCGATTCTCTTAGTTATGATAAAAGTCTCTTTGTGGAATGACAGATTGTTTATTTCACATAACAGAAAGGAGATAACCATGGTAAAGGGTCTTGCACTAACAATTGGGCTTAATTCCGTTGATCTGCAACACTATGTTGGATGGTCAGGGTCTCTGAACGCCGCTGAGACTGATGCCAAGAGTATGGCAAATATTGCCAAATCTAAGGGCTTCCAAGTAAAAACATTACTAACAAAGCAAGTAACGCGTGGTCAGGTGGTAGCTGAGATATCGAGCGCTGCTACCGAGCTCATGTCGGGTGATATCTTCTTACTGTGCTATTCAGGGCATGGCGGGCAAGTTCCAGACGTAAACCATGACGAAAAGAAGGGTCTGGCCGACACTTGGTGCCTTTACGATGGCCAACTTATTGACGATGAACTCAATAATCTGTTCAGTCCATTTCCAGAAGGAGTCCGTAGTTTGGTCTTCTCCGATAGTTGCCATAGTGGCACCGTGACGAAAGAAGCGTTTATCGGTGGTACTTTCTTGCCGCCCTCTACCATCGATTCTCAAGCGGCCAGGCACAAATTTCTTCCGAGGTACAATGCTACGAAAACCTATAAAAAAAACAAGGACTTTTACGATGCGATTCTGGCGGACCTCGAACGGAAGGAAGTCCGAGCATCAGTGCTTTTGATCTCAGGGTGCCAGGACAACCAGGAAGCATCAGATGGCATTATCAACAGCCTGTTCACGGCTACGCTACTCAAAGTATGGGACAATGGGAATTTCAATGGAGACTATAAATCCTTTCATCATGAAATCCTAAAACTAATGCCGGAGCAACAGACCCCTAATTACTTTTGGAATGGAGAACCGAGCCCCATATTCGAGAAGCAGAAACCGTTTACCATTTGAGAGATTGGCCAGAACAAGGATTTGTGAATATGAATGAGCGTGAGCAGAATTTAATAGAACTGGCTAAAAAATATGCTGAACCAACAGAATTTGTCCGGGTTTTGGAAGAGAAGTTCAAAGATGCAACAACGAATGAAAAGGCTAACTTTCTTCTCGAAAGTGGAAATGTTTTATTTGATTTCTCTTACTATAACTTGACGCTAAATCTGTTGAATCAGGCGTTGAAATATTTTCAAGAAGTGGGGGACAAAGACGGGGAGAGGGATTGCTATACAATTCTAGGAAATACCTACGTGGAACTTGGGGACTTCAAAAAGGCCATCGCATATTATGAGAAGTCCTTGGAGATTGCAAAGCAAATCAGAAATAGGGAGGGAGAGTCGGGAGAATACACAAACCTTGGCATCGCTTATCGATCTTTAGGAGAGTATAGAAAGGCAATCGAGTATCATGAAAAGTCATTAGAAATTGCGAAGGATATCAAAAATGTACCCGCAAAGGCAAGCGCAGAGGCAAGGTGCTACACAAATTTAGGTAATACCTATGACAGTCTTGGAGATTTTAAGAGAGCCATCGAATATCTTGAGAAATCTTTGGAGATTGCAAGACAACTCAAAGACATCCGAGGCGTGGCAGGATGTTATACAAGTCTAGGCGGCGCTTATCGTAACCTTGGTAATTTCAGAACGGCCTTAAACTATTATGAGATGGCATTGGGGATTATAAAAAGTATTCAATATAGGGCCGCGGAGCCAACTTGTATCATGGGTATGGCCAATACCTATTACAGCGTTGGGGAGTTCGGAAGAGCCATTGAGTATTATGAAAAAGCTTTAGCGATCACAAAAGAAATTGGAAACAGAGATGCCGAGTCAATGTGTCGTGGAAATTTAGGCAACGCTTATTACAGCCTTGGTGAATTTAAAAAAGCCATCGAGTGTTATGAACAGGCTTTGGAGATTGAAAAGGAAATCGGAAATAGGGTTACAGAGCTATGTAGCCGTGGAAATTTAGGCAACGCCTATTGCAGCCTTGGTGAATTTAAAAAAGCCATCGAGTATCATGAACAGGCTTTGGAGATTGCAAAGGAAATCGGAAATAAAGAAGAGGAATCAACGTGCTACATAGGCCTAGGGGTTGTCTATTACAACATGGGTGAATTTAGTAGGGCAATTCAATACTTTGAGAGTTCTTTACGAATCGTTGAGAAAACAGGGAACATAGATGCAGAAAGAATTGTTAGTTTGAACCTTGGCATGGCTCATTATGACCACGATCCAGAACTCGCATACAATTATTTGAAAAAGTCAATAGACATTTCTGAACTAATCGGCAAAAGCCTCGTGGAAGTGGAGCAAGAAATTGGATTTTATGCTCTCGCAACTAATGTATATCAATCCATGATTCGCCTATGTCTCAAATTAAATAGGGAAGAGGACGCATTTCATTATACGGAAAGAAGTAAATCGAAGACATTTCTTGATATGCTTGCTGCGACTGACATAAAACCATCCAATAGGTTAGTTGAACAAAAATCACTGCTCGAAGTTGAAAAAGCGTGTCTTGCCAGACTTCGTGAAATCCAGATGCATCACTTGAGGAAAACTGGAATATCTTTGGAATTGGGTGAGGTAGACGAGATCAATAAGAGGCTAAACAAAATCCATGATGAAATGGAAAAAATTGATCCAGAATATGTTTTTATGCGAGGGGGGAAGCCTCCCCTTTTAGACCGTATAAAGGATACGATTACGTCTAAGAAAAAAAACGCCATCTTAGTGGAATACTTCGTAACCAAAGATAAGGTGATAATCTTTGTAGTTTCAAAGGATGGATTGATTGTAGAACGTGTTTCCCTACCAGTGGAAGAAGTGCTGAAATATATTGAAGCATATCGTAGAGAAGTTCTCGTGTTACAAGGAATGGCTGGTGACACCTGGCTTGGATTAAGCAAATACCTCATTGAACCAATATCAGATTATTTGTCGAAAAGTGACCTCATCTATCTCATTCCCTTCGGTACATTGCATTACCTGCCCATGCATGCCCTTGAGCTGGACGGTGAACCTCTGATCGAAAAGCATCCAGTCTGTTACTCCCCGGCAGCGTCGATCATCCAATTCTGCAAGAACAAAGGGACCGGCAAGCTGGAAAAGTGTGCCTCTTTTGGCACTGTTTTCGAGGATGAGGCAAGAAAGGTAGCCAAGCTTTTTGATAGCACTCCTTATCTAGGTGAAACTGTCAATAAGGAAAGGGTTATAGAATGCGCGAACAAGGATATCATCCACTTATCCTGCCATGGGTATTTTAATTACCTAGACCCGTTGTCCTCTGGAGTATTGTTAAATAATAAAGAAGTTCTCACTGCCAGGGAAATATTTGATATGAGGATAAATGCAGAACTAGTGACTTTAAGTGCCTGTCAGACCGGGCTCAACAAAAGAATGCCTGGAGATGAATTGATCGGACTAACCCGTGCCTTTCTTTATGCGGGTGCCCCTTCAGTTGTAGTCAGTCTGTGGTCAGTGGATGCACAATCCACACAGGAATTGATGCTTGAGTTCTACCGACTTTTGATAAGTGGAAAAGACAAGGCGACGGCACTACAGGAAGCACAAAAAGAGATCATGAAAAGAGAAGAGTACTCGGATCCGTACTACTGGGCACCCTTTGTGTTAGTGGGTGACTGGGAGTGAAATGCTTTAGATAGCTAGCTGGAGTCTTGATTTATTTAACAATCTAGACCCTCCCTTAGCAATTTATGAAACATGGACTTTCTTCATTCTGTTAGGGCCATTGAAAGGTCAAGTGCTTAATAATCCGAGGAATGTAAGTACTCTTAGAAGTCCTGGGATATCCTGTTCAGATTAGTCCGATATTGAGGCAATTTTTCTATACTGTAAGAGTGCTTGGCGATGAGGGAAAATTGACGGCATCTTCCGAGGCTTTGAAAAAGCTTAAAAAGGTGGCAGACTTAGCAAAAGTTTGAGCGTATAGATGTGGTGGTTCATGAGCGAGTAAAGGTGAAATGAGAGCATTTTGGATTGCGATCATTACAAAATTATATTCAATTTATGCTATTTATCGCTTTTAAAGGAGAAAATGGAAATGAGGTTAACAGTATCAACTATTCTCGGTATTTGCTTCTTGATCTGGATATGGAACCCAGATGTTACCAAAGCGGAGATCATCGAGCGACCTACTGAAATTGCGATTTCCGGAATTATCGGAAAGGACTCTTTCCAACGAACCTTTGAAATCACCGCTAAGGCCGATATTACAGACTTATCCGTTTCTGCTACCGAACTCCAAACAAAGGCGGGCGACGCCTCGATCGGAAGCCGGAACATAGAGATCCAGCCAGCCATGGTTACTTCGCTTAAGAAAGATAGTTCCGAGAGCATCACGCTTACAATCAAAAATCCCACCCGTCCCGGTGAATATAAAGGGGAGATTAGAATCCGTTATGTTGAGCATTCCTCCAAAAAGGAAAGTTTCCCCATAGTGGTCAATGTCAATGGTAAACCTCGTCTTTCACTAATTACACCTTCGAAAATCGTTATCAAAACGACAGGAACCTCTGGTGATATCTCGAGGCACTTTACTATGCGCGAGGCGGACGGGCAGGGTGGTGTGGAGAACATAACGATCATTCAACAAGACCTTATAACAGAGGACCAGGCAACGACGATTTCTAGGGATCTCCTCCAACCCACCCTAGCAACGGAAATTCCCAAAGGCAGTTATGCAACAGGTACGTTAACCCTAAAAAGTTTAAAGGGTGTGCAGTCAGGAAGATATGGTGGCAGAGTCATCGTCCACTCATCGAATACCGATGACGTGGAGATTCCACTGGAAGTCTCCGTTAAACATTCCTGGTGTCTCCCCAGTGTAGTGCTAGTAGTTGGAATCTTAATGGGGTTTCTCTTTAACTGGTGGGACACGAAAGGGAAAAAACAGGCGGAGCTGGCCGATCGTCTCCGAGAGGTCCATCAAGCACTTGTTAATGATAAGACGTTGAGCCAGATTTTTGGAAAGAACATCCAGGGTTTTATCGATGCGGCTAATGGGAAATTAAGAAATAATCTCGATGGAGCCGAAAAGGATGTTAAGACGGCAGAGCAAAAACTGGATGAGTGGCATTATAATGGAGCAGAATATGTCAAACGAATCAATGAAATCAAGACAACGATCTTAAAGGAAATTGATCAGAGTGACCAAGAGGAGTTCCAAGACCTGGATTATGTAAAATCCATTCGGAGGGAGCTCGTAGAAATTTTAGAAAGCATAGCCGACTACGCGAGCCTGGCTGCTTTGGACGAGGCAGTCAAAAAATGGAAGGTCCAGTTAAATAAGCTTGACAACTTATGCAAGGATATTAAAAACCTTAAGAATGACCTTGCTGAGTCTTTGTCCCAGAACAAGATAAAATCTGAAGAGGCAGGGGAGATTGAAAGCCAAATTGATGAAGCTCATAAACATTTAAGGGATGTGAGATCCGAGGAGGACCTGCCAAAGGTTAGGCAAGACGTCGAGCTTGCACAGAAAAAATATGAAAATCTGGTTTACAAACAATCATTAAAAGGAATGCCGGGCCTCTTAGTTCAACCACCGACTGTGACTCCTTTTGTCATACCTGAACTCCCAAAAGTTATTGAGAATTCGAACATAAGACACCTAAAATGGATAATTCAGTCGCTTCTGGTTATCATAGCCGCGTTTGTCGGCTTAGTTACTATCTATGGAACCAATGACACTTTTGGCGCAAGCAAATCGTATAGCGACTACTTAGGATTGTTTGGATGGGGTTTAGGAGTTGAGCTTACACGATCGAAGCTTAGCGAAATTATAAAATCTGCCAAATAGAAATTTGATTTTTTTCATATGTTTTATAAAAGAGATTAATAAGGAGAAAAGACGTGTCCATTAGAAGAGTATTTGTCAGTGACGTTCATATGAGTCCAGGGCTGAGTTTGGGAAGCCTACAAGGCTGTTATGATTGGTTTAATCTGGATGAATCCCTGAAGTTTGAGAAATTTCTCGCCTACTTAATTGACGATGACTCCATACAAGAAGTGATATTTTTGGGAGACATCATGGACGACTGGGTATATCCCATCGAGATACAGCCACCCAAGTACGACAAGATAGCTAATGCAACCCACATCATCAAGATTATGGCAAATCTGCGGACACTGGCTCAGCGCAAGAAAGGGAATATCACTTATGTTATGGGAAATCATGACATGACTTTGATAAAAGGCCAATTCAATAATTTTAGACAGAGTGTTTTTGCCGGCATCAAGTTTCAAGAATTTTACGAAACGACTGATGGCATTTATGCTGAACATGGGCACCAATATACCATGTATAACGCAGTCGACCCAAAACATGAGCTTCCTTTAGGGCATTATATTTCCCGCCTTGCAGCGACCATTGCACAAAGGAAACAACGCCATTATACTTCATCGGACATTGAGGGAAGATTTTCTGTAGTGGGCAACTTCGAGCAGGATGAGAAGAAGTTTATAGGTCCGAAGGGGCTTATACAAGATCCGCTGGTGAACGCCCCCTTAAGTTTTTTGGCTAATGAATTAGGCAATGTAAACAGTGATACCCCTATCACAATGGTAAACGATGGTGTGATCACCCTTAGAGAAGTCAGACAACAGTATGCACAATTGGGTATTGACTGGATAAAAAGACATGGCCTTTTGGATGGCTTACGCTCGATCTGGCGGGAGGCTGTTGGTCTTGATGGAGTCGCTTCTAAGATAGCCACTAAGAGAAGTAAAAAAGTGGTAATCTTTGGGCATACCCATAAGAAGGAGAATAGTTTTGTTATTCCAGTCGGATCCGTCGATCCCGTCGCTATTTATGCTAATTGTGGAGCATGGTGTCTGAATATAGAACTAACATATATCATAGACGAATATGATGAAAGTTCTGAAACACATACTGTTACATTAAAATATTGGGACAAAACTGCTCCGGATGAAGTGAATAAAATTCAGTTCAGTCAAAAGAAAATGTAGGTTCTGAAATTCAGCAGGAACTTCCAGTAAAATTTCATCATCGATACAAAATCTCCAATCCAATACCCAAGGTGCATAGCATCCACAAAAAGGGTGTTTAATGGTGTAAAGGGCGTGTTTACCCCTCCCTAAACACCTGTCCAAAGCATAACCGGTTAATCCTATTCATTTAATGATGGATAGTCTTTGAGGTGTTAAGGTGTTTAGGTGAAAAGCAGGGGGAGATAATATTTGAGGGGAATCCAAAGGTAGAATGTAAGTTGGGGTGTTGTCTGTCGTTTGCGTATCCCTGTTGAAGAGTCCTCATCAATATTCAATATGACAGACAGTGTCGTAAACTCTTGGCTAATGCTTTCACCTACAAAGAGTGAAGACGGGCTTTCTATATGATCTGAAGATTTGCGATTGAAATCGAGTATAACACAAAAATCAGCCGCGAGTGTCACGAGTCGGCTGGATTGCCTGGTTATGCCATTCCGTATTTGACTTCAAAGTCTCTAATCCAGTCCATGTGTTTTTCATTGTTCTTGAGCAGTCCGACCAACTCTTGGATACTGATGGAGACGATGCGGTCTCGGAATTGTGAAGGAATGCATTCGATCAGAAAAGGCATGATTCCTCTCTGGCCACCGTCAGACTTACAATGAAATACTGGGCTTCGCTCATCGCTTAGCAAGACGAAGATTCCGCCCTTCTCTAAGCTGAACAAGACTTCTCGAAAAAACTGATAATGAGCCGAAAATATGCATTGTCTCTCATTTTTCAGGATTGCCGTTATGCCGTATTTGGTCATCAATTCCCAATAGCGTCGTCCAATGAAATGCAAATAGCAGTTTTCCTCCCGACCGATCGGACTCCGGCCTTCGCAGTCTCCGTTTGAGAAAGCTGAGCAACCACCGAATTCCTGTTCAGCAAGCTTGCTCTCAATGAAAATGATTGGATTATTGGCAGAATCCTCGAGCGCAATATCTATCGAGGTTGGTTGTCCAGCATCTTCGTTAAATACTTCTCTATCCTCATATTCAAAGTAGGCGTGATCAATTCGCGAAACACCTGAAACACCCTTACGTTGAAGTAGCTGGATTAGGGACGAGAAATCATTTCGAGTTATTTGAGGCCCAATAAGGTTGAAAGTCATGGCCTGGCTGCTCAGGCCATGATGGGCGTATTTGTGAAGAGGAAACGGTCTGTCTTGACTTTCACACTCGACCTTGAAATTCCGAATGTATTCCATGACTTCTTTAAGAATGATATTATTACCCCAGTCGCTCCATTTCGAAAGGCAATACGGCATTTGGGGGTGAGTCTGGAATTGTCTGTCCCTGAACCAAGCAGCAGAAGCATTCTGCAATTCCTGTTTGAACTCTTTGTGTCTTGGAAAAGGCCATTTCTGTGCAAGTTGTCTACTGTTCATAATTTTTTTCTCGCATAACGCTGCAGCTCACCTGGAGCCGAATTTATCGGCGATCCGGTGCAGCCGTTTGTTCGGTTCTCATTTTTGTGTATCAAAACCCTCAAAGCAAGGCCTTAGACGGCATTGCAGAAAAGCTTCCAACAGAGACAGCAACGGGATACCAAAGCTTTCTGGTATGAGAAAATTGACTCTGTCCGTATTTTGTTTTACCCAATTCCCCACTGTGTACTCGTCAATCTCATTTATTCCCGTTACCGATTTATTTTTTAGGATTGACTTTGCAAGGTTACTATTCGAACTCTTGGGACTGTAATGTTGGCTTGTGTAACGTGCCTGACTCTTGGGGCCGCCCTTCTCCATTAGCGTGGATGCGCTTTCAATTTCCGCTAAGATGCATGCTTCCGTCAACATAACTATAACTAATCTCCGTAGTCTTTATGTTTCCATGAATAGAATACGTATATATCAGCCGCACACCGATCACCTGGTTAAGTGCATTCACAATTTGCTGCTTTTGTGTCGGAGGTCCACAGTGTTGTATAACGTATTGTTGTGAATCGCCCTTGCTGACAAGCTTGGAGTCTGTACATCTAACGCTTCCAGCAGAAGGGGTAATTTCTGGCATCTGAGCACCAGATGGCCTGCGTTCCACCGTTCGTTTAACCGATTCTCGCTCCTTCAATTTGGGTGTTTCTACCGCTACAGGCTTTACAACTTCATCTACCTGCTCGATTTCCCTCGCCTGCTCAGTGGTCGCTTCATCCAGAATCAACTTTTCCGATTGCATTCCGATTGGTGGAGGGAACTCTGAAAAAATCATTGTTCCGTTTTTATCCACCCATTTATAAACCTCGCCAGCACTGGCTAAACCCAGGCCTGCTATCAATAAAAATCCCAGTATCACTAACAATACGTCAATTACTATTCTCCACGTTTTCATGATTTCTTCTTTTCGCCTCATTTCAGATGGCAATAAATTTTGCAGGTTTTAAGCACGAACCCGCACTTGGAACCTGTTTGCGGGTACACACCTCGCTTCATTTTGAAGGTCCCGATCTCGTTGAATTTATGAACTTCCTCAGCTATCCTTCATGATCATCGAGCATGCATTTATCTCGCCATTACGCCACTCAATTCGTAACTTATCAAAATCAAAGGTGATTCTTTTGATATTACGGAATTTCTGTAAATTGTTGTACTAAAAATAGGACGAAAATTGTCATCAGTTTGTAAAAATACCAACCAATCTATTACCGTTTTAAGTATTCAAGAATATGTGCTTAAAATCTGAAAGGCGGCTCTGGTCAACTGTTGAGGAAACGAGAAAAGCCAATCAAACCTGAAAGAAGTTTCCTTTCCTTGATTCCCCTCGAATTGATTTTGATAAAAACTTACTTGATGATGAGTTGAATATATGAAAAAACAGGGCTGAATGTCAGACCGAAGGGACCCCAAGATATGAAGGAAAGTTTTAGATCAGTATTGCAGATAACGATTACCAAATGAAATCTTGCATTATGGTCGAAATCTGTCAGTCAACGACTTCAGGAAGAAGTCTTCGGGGCGGATTTTCGCCTGCTACGATTCTAAACCAATGGTAACTGGCATTAATTCTTGTCCATGCCCAGATGAGTCACAATATCGCAATACTGGAATATCGATATTGGACACACACTGGCCGCGACGTAAGCCCGGTCGGTGTTTACTGACTTGTTCTACCTATAGATCATTTCAGAGTCTTTCAATTAGCTTGTAATACTCCTTGATTGTACGAATGGATTCCATCGTGGTATGGAACAAGATCCAACTGAGAACAAGGATTCCTATGGTGAGTCCGATCTTCCATGCCCGCGTCGTTTGTGGCCGCCACCAAATCAGGGGCAACGCCAGAGGCCCCACTGAGCAGACTGCGATGATAATAAAGGATTTTCGGAAATACCATTGAATCTTTTCTTCTGCAAAGCGTGGGGGGGTGGAGGCATCCAGAAACTCACCGCAGTGTTTACACTTTATAGCGGCGTCTTGAATATCTTCAGCGCAGAAGGGACACTTTTTCATTATCATCTTTCTTGGTAGAACAATAATTATACTGCAAGCAGTAATTTCTGAAACTTTATCCCCAAGAGCACTTTCTGTCAATTACAATTCGGGCTTCTAAGCATTCCCATCCCT
>JBEKHJ010000032.1:0-15759 GCA_050012335.1 Bathyarchaeia archaeon | reverse complement strand
AAATTCCGACGTCAAATCTGTTCATGAAATAAATCTGGATGTATACGTGGAACTTAGAAACCTGATCAACGCGGAGTATGCTCGCAAAGTCAACGAATATCATGAGCTCTTGAAGCACTAAAGAATAGCACGCGCATGCCTGTTCCGAAATTGGTCAAAAATGGTATTTATTCTCATTTCACCCTACCAGGCAGTTCCTAGTTTCCATTCACACCCCATGCCTCGAAAATCGACCCTAGCCCAAAAATCGGACTTAAAACCAGTTTTAACCATTTTAGGAACAACCATGCGCACTCAAGATTTAGCAACCGTAAAGCTTGTCCTCTTTAAATCAGTTCATTTAAAAAACAATTTATTTGTGCGACTTACTATAGATTAAGTTATGACTGCAATTTCAAGTTGTCAGTGGTAGGTCATATTATGGATATCAGCCGTGAGGAAATGGAGTATAAATGGGTTGAGGCCGCAAAATCCTATGAACAAACCTTACAGTCAGGATTAGCTACTGTTTCCTCCCCTGCTGAATACTGGCAGAAAATTGGTTACTGTTACGATTTAGCCTCTAGGCAAGCTGCAAGTTTTGACGATTTTAGGAGCCTTAGACGATTATCCGTTGATGCATACGAAAAAGCAGGATCCCTATTTGATCAGGAACAATCCCCTGAGAACGAGGGAAGAAGTACGTTCTGCCTTGCTAAAGCCGAGTACATACAATCTTGGCTCGCGTCTGACCCCCCAGAAAAAATCAAAATCCTTGACAAATGCCACATTCTCTCAAAAAAAGCCCTCCAGATTTTCAAAAAAACAGGAAGTAACCTATTTTATGGTCAAACTGCCAACCTTTTGTCCAAATGCCTCTTTGAACGTTTGTACGTGGCTTCCAATGGAAAGGAAAAGAGTGAAATTGCAAAGGAAGGAATGAATAGTGCAGAGGACGCCATCTTGGTTTTGTCAAAGCTTGGCGATAAAGAAGAGCTTATTTTAGCGTTTTCTCAAGCTAGCGTTCAGGCTTGGTATATAGCGATTACTAGTGAAAGCGAAGAAGAAAGAAAGAACATAGCAGACAAATCGGTTAATTATGCTACAAATGCTATAGTGCTTTCAAAAGAGGTTGACAACCTATATTCCAAGGCAATGTCGCGGTGGGGAGGCGTCTGGTCAAACCTTTTTTTCACTGATGACATTGAAATTTCACTAAAATATGCGAAGGAAATGCTTGAACACGCCTCAATTGTACGAGACAACTACTTCAAAGGTATTGCGTCGTACATGATCGCCGATGTTACCGACATGAAGGTCCCCAGCGAAGCGAATCCAAACAAACGAAAACAACTTTACGATGAAATAATTAAATATTCTGAAGATGGTGTACGTTTTCTCAATTTGGTTTGCCATGATTCATTAATTGCTGAAACTTATCTGTTACCTGCACAGACATACTCTACTTTAGCGTCAGATTTTGCGGTAAACCTCTCGGAGAAACTCGTTTACTCTAAAAAAGCTATCGACTTAGGAAAAAAAGGTTTAGAGTATGCGATTCGCTCAGGTTCTCCTGAAGCTATGATTGCTACTCTGCATGGCTTGAGTAAAGCATATTATTATCACGCGAATCTTGAGCCGAGAACAGACTATAAGCCAGAGTTGTTTATGGAAGCGTTACGTTACAGAAAAGAACTTCTTAAAATCGCCAAGGATTGTTTTCCGTCCAACTTCTGGGTTTTAGGCGTGGGTATGATTTACGCTGCAGAGATAGAAACTAATCTGTCTAGACTCGAGAAAGATGAAAAAAGTAAAATCGCTCTTCTCAAAGAGGCAATCACGGACATGGAGCAAGGTGTCTGCTACAGCAGAAACTGGGTCATTTCCCGCTCTGTACCATCGTTCGTAGCAAGTGTAGCTGGATACGAGGACACTTTAGGAGGAACTCTCGACCAAGGCTACCTTTTGACCGCGGAAACTGCACATCTAACAAGAGCTAATGAAGTTTACGTTGACGCGGTTGAAGACTTCAAGAGAGTTGACATGCCAAGTCGGGTTGCCGAGTCTTATTGGAAAATCGCAAAAAACCTAGATTGCGTTACCAACTATGACCAAGCGGCCAAGAACTTTGAGAATGCATTTGCAGCTTACAAGGCAGCTTCTCAAAGAATAATCCAGTTCAGTGACTTCTATCTTGATTATGCTTATTACATGAAAGCGTGGAGCGAAATCGAATTAGCCAAACGTGCTCACGATGACGAAAAATATGACGTTGCAATGCAACACTATGAAAAAACGTCCCAGGTACTGAGGCAATCAAAATCTTGGCTGTACCTTTCTCAAAACTTTTATGCATGGTCACTATTGGAGCAGGCTGAAGATCTAAGTAGAAAAGAGAAATGCAAAGAATCAATCGAAGCATTCGAGAAAGCAATAAAATTTTTGCAAGAATCTAAACGGATTCTAAGCATCAGAATAGAAGGAATTGACAAGACTGACGAAAGAGACTTAATCAATAGACTTATAGCCGTATCAGATATTCGAGAAGAATTTAGCCGAGGAAGAATTGCAATCGAAGAAGGCCGATTTCTTGATAGGAAAGGAGATTACATGGCAAGTTCTGACAAATACGATAAGGCAGCGGCAATTTTCCAGAAAATATCACTGACGGATTCAGAACAAGTGGGAAAAGAGGCAAAACCGCTAACTTATTTGTGTCAAGCGTGGCAAAAAATGACGATGGCTGAGGCAAGGGCTTCCCCAATTATGTATGAGGAAGCGGCGGAACTCTTTAAGCTTGCAAATGAGCACACGTCGAAAGAGTCTGCTGGTCTCATGGCGCTTGGTCATAGTAGCTTCTGCAAAGCATTGGAAGCTGGCACAGAATTTGAAATTACACGAACCATGGCAATGTATGAAGAAGCCGTTAGATATATGGGGGCTGCGGCAAACTATTATCTTAAAGCAGGGTTTGAACCAACTTCAAATTATGCTAAAGCGACACAGCGCCTTTTTGATGCCTATGTCTTCATGGATAGTGCGAAGCGAGAACGCGATCATGAAAAGCAGGCAAAATATTATTCCATGGCTGAAAATGTTTTGCAGGTTGCAGTTGAATACTTTGAGAAATCCAATTACCAAAATAAGATTGAACAGACTCTGAAATTTTTAAGAAAGGTTCAGGAAGAAAGAGAGTTAGCGCTGTCACTTAGCGAGATTTTCCGCGCACCAGATATGACTTCGACAGCAAGTTTCGCAACTATGTCTGCAAGTGATGAAAGCGCAGTTGGTTTGGAGAGATTTGAACATGCAGACATACAAGCAAGGTTAGTTCAACATGAGATTGAAATAAAAGTTGGAAACACTGTAACCTTAGAAATTCAAATTGTAAATGTCGGTAAGGAGCCAATCTCGCTTACTAGAATCGAAAATCTCGTTCCTGTGGGTTTTCAAATGGTTGACAAACCAGACTACTGTCAATTTGAAGATATGCATTTGATAATGAAAGGAAAAAGACTTGATCCACTTAAAACGGATGAATTGAAAATTACTCTTAGATCCTTCAAAACGGGAACTATTGAAATTAAACCTCGTATTGTTTGTTTAGATTGGATCGGTCATCAAGTGTTATTTAACCCTGAGCCCATAGCATTTAACGTTTCAGGCGCGGTTCTTCCAGGTCGTGTTTCAACTGGTTATGCAGACCTTGATAATTTATTGTTTGGTGGAATTCCAGAAAACTATTCAGCAATATTAGCCTCTCCTTCTAGCGATGAAAGAGAGCAACTTATCAAGAAATTTCTTGAAGCTGGTGTAAAAAATGGTCAGACAACGTATTTTATTACAGCAGAAGTAGGTAACGTTGCTGACCTTGCAGAAGAATTTCCATTGAACTTCTCTCTTTTTGTTTGCAATCCTCGTGCAGATGTGATGGCTAAGAATTTGCCCAACATATTCAAACTCAAAGGTGTTGAAAACTTGAACGATATCGATATAGCGTTGATAAAGTCTTTTCGAAGTCTAAGTCCGACGCAAACTGGTCAAAGAAGAATTTGCATAACAATAATATCTGATGTCTTATTGCAGCATCATGCAGTAATAACTCGAAAGTGGTTAAGTGGGCTTCTTCCAGACTTGAAATCCAAAGGGTTCACTACTTTGGCAGTGATTAATCCAGAAATGCATCCTCCAGAGGAAGTTCAAGCTATCTTGGGACTATTTGAAGGAGAAATCAGAATCTCTGAAAAAGAGACTGCGAAAGGCTTGGAAAAAGTTCTCAGAATTAAAAAACTCTATAATCAACGGTATCTGGAAAACGAAATAGTACTCACAAGAGAAAAACTGGAGTGCTAAGCAGTTAATGGCAAGAATTTTCCGCAGTAGCGTCACGCGCGCCAGTGCGTTGCTAAATTAGCTTGTCTGTGTTTATTTTGCTCATCTTGCAAGTAAGGTTATGGATCGGGCTTTGTCTACTCTGTTTAGTCGAAGTGCTGCCAACGCGTTCAGAAGCATAGCAATCATGCAAAGCAGCGCGTGCACGGTAATTCGCCCAAGACCCCTGACCCTATGCCTCTCCAGACTCAGCTGCTCCTTCAGCCTAGAATTCACCCGTTCAACCGCAGACCGCAACCTGTAAACCCGCTTCTCATAAATCGGCCCATGAGTTCTAAAATACTTGTCCACCCTCAACAATCCTTTCTGATCTCGCTGCTGATTTGTAGGAAAAGGAATCACAGCCCTAACTCCCCGAGCGAGAGCCTGATCCCTCAGGTTTCTGCTAGAATACTGCGAATCGGCAACAAGCAGTTTCACACGGCCTTTGGTTGCCTTCAAAGCCTTTTCAAGGAGTGCAGGAGCATGTTTCTTCTCATTATCATTAGCTGAAGCGGCGATGACTGCTATAGGTAGCTCAGTTTTCGCGTCTACTGCAACATGCAGCTTGTAGCCAAGTTCGAAAGTTTTGCCGTTCCTGCCCACTCTAGCCTGGGGATCAGAGCCTCCGCGACTGTTTTCATGAGGATCACGCTTACTGTACGCTTTGATGAAAGTAGCATCCATCACTATGGTCTTGCCAATAATCAATCCGCCCTTCAGCAGCTCATCGACCAAGCTGTTCATTATTCTCTCAAGCATTTCTATTCCGATGCGATTCCTGAATCTCGTCATCTGTGAAGGATGATACGGTTTCTGTTCAGCTTCAATGTCACAGATCTCTCGTAAATCTTGATCATACCATAGCCGTCGGTACAATTCCCTGTCGCTTGGAATCTGCTTAACCCTCTTCACTATCAACGCTTTGAAGATGCCAATCGGTTTTCTCGGAGGTCTGCCTGCGCCTTCCTGATGGTAGGCTTCAGACACAACCTCCTCTATGTTATCCAAGTTCAAACTGCGCAAAATGGAGCAAGAACCCTCATTTTTCTCCATACCAGACTATTCATTGGCTCAAATACAAATTGATTAAGCAAGCAAATGTCAATTTCAATAATTTAGCAACGGGCTGGCGCGCGGCATTACGCTTTAGTCTGTACAATTCTTCAGCGCAAGCTTAAATAAAGTTTTAAGTAGCGTTAAGGGCAACTTGATTTGGGGGCTTAGAACATGAAACTTGGGGACTACGTTGATGACAAGAACTACTTCTATATCATGCATTTGTCCTATGGGAGTGGAACGGATGAAGATAGGCGAGAGTACTGGGAATTTGGCAGAGACAGCAACCTAATAGGTCTTGACAGGTTAGGCGTTGAAATGGACTGGAATGATAAGACTGAAGATGAAAAGAAGGCATTCTTCTTTGAAGATCGGACTTGGCACAGGCAGTTTGAGATGTTTTGCAACCAGATGACAAAAGGCGATTTAGTAATAGTAATGGCAGGACTAGATTCGATATTGGGGATTGGCAGGGTCAGCCGAACTGATTACTATTATTGCCCTAAATTCAAAGGTGACAGGATTTTCTTTGATCACGTGCGAAATATGCGCTGGATTAAGGTCTGGGATTATGATGACAAGAATCGACCAAAATTGGCTGAGCCACTAATGATTTTTAGCGATACTTTGAGAAGAATTACTGACAAGAGCGAGTTTTGGGGCATATTAACAAATACCGAGATTTAGGCACAAAAAGTTCGCACTTCACAGGTTTGTGATTTTTTGGTTCCGCCCCCAGAGTGTGTGAAAACTCAAATTTAGTTTTAGAAATTGCTGCTTATATCTAAAAACACGTCCTGACACCCTACCGAATCGACATAAACTTAGCAATTTTCTGAAATTGAAAATAGTTTTTACACAGTCTCTTTTGGGTTCAAATCCCAACTCTGCGTTATAGCAATGCTTCTAGTGGCCAAGCTGCAGTTAACACGCACAAAATAGGCAAGTCGAGAAGTATCAGATACTTTGCGAACTAATTTATAAGAAGTCACATGCGCGCTAGGTTGTGGTTTGACTCGCATTTTGTCCGTGTTTTGCGAGAAGCAAGGCGATTTTCTCATTGTTATCCTTCAGTCTTTTCATTATCGCGTTTACATGTTGTTGAATGTCTCTGTGTGATTTGTCGATACAATCGTTGATCTTTTTGCAGTCGTCCAGGCAATTCATGTTGTCGTTTATGTGACAGAGAATATCCTTGTCATCCATTATGGCCTGTAAGTTGAAAGTCTTCTTTCCAAGTCTGTAATTTGCCAAATACAGGTCATAGAACATAGCAAGTGTAGATACTGCCATTTCGGGTGTTGTGATAATTATTATTCCCAAAGAATCGTCGATTGTGTAGCCTTTGACTTTTGCTCCTCTTGGTGTTTTTTTGACTGAGAGTATAGCGGTTGCGATGCCGTACCGATTCATGTCTTTCTTTGTTTGTTCAAGGAAATCGTTGCTCCATGTGTCGCCAGCTTTGCTTTCAATTAATACACTGCCTATTTCCAAGTCCTGATAAGAAAACTTAACAATGATGTCGGTTGCATCCGGACCCCCGATAGGCTTAACGGTTACATTTCTGTTGGCCAAAAAAGCCTCGTTAATCATGCCGATGAGTTCTAATTCCGCTTTCTCACCTTTCACCGACCCAATCTTAAAACTCTGCAAAACGGCATTTAGATCACCAGTTGCGCTCTTTATTTCGCCCAAAGACGTCTGGAGCTCAACCTTGATTTCGTCGATGCTTTTTCCTTGTTTAAGCAGAAGCTCTACCTTGTCCACAAGGCCTTTTACTTGCTCTTCAACAGTTTCTTTCACAAACTTTTTGGTATCTTCCTTCATTTCTTTCTGTACCTGTTCTAAGCCTTTTTCTTGTTGCAGAAGGGTCTCAATCTTATCGACGACCATCTCCATTTGTACTGTTATCAGGGTCTTTACGAACTTCTCGGTATCCTCTTTCAGGGTCTTTTGAATTTCCTCCAAGCTTTTCCCCTGATTCAAAAGAAGCTCAACCTTCCCAACCAGGTATGACACTTGTTGTTCAATGCTCTGTTTCACGAATTTCTCGGTTTCCTCTCTGCCGACCTTTGTTTCGTCAACCACATTCTTCAGATAATCCTTGACAGACTTGTCCATGGCTTCCTTAACGTCACTGACTGCACCGTTCATCTCATCCTTGACATTTCCAAAATCGTTTCTGATTTCTCTGAGAACTTGCCCGACCACTTCTCGAACATCCGCGCCAATCTTCATCTGCTGGTCAATGGCCCTGAACGCCTTGAGCGCGACGTCTAACCTCTCATCGTCTTGAAGTTCAAACAGCCACTCTTTAACGTCAGTTTCGATTTGCATGAAAAAACAAGGTCTATCTATTTCAGAACAAAACGTGCTCTTTGTTTGATGTGCTCTTCTTTTCGAAGAAGCAGAAACTGGCGGCACAAGCCTTGCCATTTTGTATAACTCCAAAATATGGTTATGTCTTGATTACTAATCTTTTATGAATTCCCGCTATTGAGCGCAAATTCGTGCGCGCTAAACCTCCCCGCAATTCGGCTTTTGATTCTCACTAACATCAACGCGAGTCGACTTGGCCTTCAGTTGGTTGAGTTTCTTCGGTGGTCTTTCGGTTGCGAATTTCGTTCTCAATTCTTCCTGCCTTCTCGAATTCCCGTCTTTGATTGTAAAAGTCCCGATGGGCATATTTCACTCTGGTCCAACCGTCTCGCGCCCACTGTTCGGGAAATTTGGATTCATAATAAAGGGCTGCTTCCGAAAATGACGCGCACTTCTCGTATACTAATCCCATTTCAGGGGGCGGCACATGCTTTTCCCAAATTGGGTCCTCTTGTATCTGCCTGATGACCACCATTAGTGGATCCTTCTCGGACCGGTCAATTGACTTTGTAGACTTCGCTACAGCGACCAGGACAGCACACCATTGAATGTATTGCTCGTCGTAGGTAAGATTTGCCATCACAATGGAATCTAAGGCTTCATTCCATTCTTCTGCCTTTACGAATTCCAAAATGGCATTTCTGTATTCTCTCTTGTACTTGTAACGATGACCCTCAAGCGCGTGAACCAGTCTTGTGTCCCCTAATTCCTCAGCAAGCTTGACTGCCCCTTCAAAGTCACCCTTTTCAGACCCTTCTTCGATTTTGAGAGCGAGGATCTCCTCTTGCGGGAGGCCCAGCTCTTTTGCAAGATCTGCAGCCTTTTTGTATGACCGAGCTTCACGATAGTACTTATAGGCCTCTGACCTCTCGTCCAACTTATCCAAGCACTCAGCTATTCGCTGCAAGATTCTGGTATCCTCCGCTCTTTCGGGTTCTGAGAGAAGTGTTTTGTAGGCTAAAAGTGCTTTACCGTATCTCTCAAGCTTGAAATATGACCCAGCGGTCCACTCTAACAGTTGTCCTCTCGGTGGAATCTTTTTCTCTCGCTCTACCAACTCGGAGATTTCGACGACTCTCTCGGACGCATCGTTTTCAAAGAATAATTGCGCTGCTCTCATCAAATCTCCTTTTTGAAGCAAGTTCTCCGCCCGGCTGAGATAATATTCTCGGCTTCGGGTTTCCCCCGCTTCCGCAAATAATCTCTCCGCTTCTTTAAAATTGCCGACTCTAAAGAAACTATCAGCAGCTTGGGCAAGTGCTACCTTGTCGGCAAAACGCTGGAAAATGCGGAAGAATACTTGAGCTGCACGAGCATTATCCCCCGTTTGCAAAAGTGCAGTACCTAACTCATCAAGACAGCTTCGATCCAACTCATCGTCCGTCAAAGCATAGTCGTAGAATTCTGTCGCTGCTTTGCCCGTGTCTTGCATGCCGCCCATCTTAAATTTGTAGATTGCCATATGTCTCTTTGTCTCTGGAGTTGTGGGCAACATTGTGCTTGCTTCATACGCTTTCTCCCAAATCTCAGCCCTGTCATAACAAGACCTTGCCGATTCGAACTCGTTCATGTCGAAATAGAGCTAGTGCACAGCAAAAATTAGCTTTTTTAAAATTTATTTGTTCAACCTCAGTTCGTTTTTGGTTGGGACTTGAACCCGTTTGGGTTTAAACCTCGGCGACCGCACCAAAATTACCCACACTAAGTTTGTAATACATTGTTAGTTTGTACTAAAATAATATCAATCGTGTTAAGACGCTTTTTTGTAGAATACCCGTTATGAAACCACACGAATTTTACAGGTTATATTAATTATGTGAAGTATCTACATTAATTTGTTTCAGAAACAATTCTGGCATGGGCACTCTGTTAAAAATGATGTATGCTCTAAAGCTTCCGCCTGCACTTTTTCACTTAAGTTTGAGAGTAATTCTATTAAGCTTAAGAATTATTAAATAGGAATTTACGTGGTAGCGTCATGCGAAGGCGCGAGGCAGTCCGACTTTTCAGGGAGATAGGTAAGTGTATACCAGGCGCGTTTATAAGCAGCGTGTTGCTTACGCCAAACAACCGTTTCAAAGAAGAATTTGAACTTCGTATAAACGTGTCTCTTGATGACAAAAGTCTCAAGAACGTACAGTCCCTTGTGGAAAAACATAGAATGATCTTGAAAGAAGACAAAGGATCTTTATTGATTTATGCGTCTGAAACAAAACCAATTGAAAAGGAAATCACCGCATAAGATAAAATTCCGAAGAAAGATGTCTTTTCCGTGAGCGAATAGCTGGGATACACCCGAAAAAGCAGTGAAACTTTTGCTTAAATAACCCATTAAATTCCAGATGTTAGAATAGAGCATTTAAAAGAGATGCGACAACGACAATTTGAAATGGCGCCACAATGCTACAGCCAATACTTCTCGGTTTGTAAAAAACCTAGCAGAATACCTGCAGCGTTGCGGCAGGATGAACGCGCTCTTCTATGCTTAAGGCTTCTTTTCGCTGGCTAATTGTCTCGACAATCGTTACAGTTTTCGTCTGGACAAAAAAATCATCTCCAAAACAGGCTCAATAGTTGCGACTATTGCACTGCGATTAGTTGCGACTAAAAAAAACTAGGCTAAACTGCTTTCTAATGGCTTCATAGGTTCTGTCAAGTTCAAAGACGGCTGATCTGCTAATTAGCGGTTTATGTTTCCGCCAGTTTAGAGAATAGCATTCGCAGTACCTTAACAAAGGCACTGTAGTTTGTCCATATGGCGGCTGTTTTATCCTTCTTTTTTACGTCTTCATCGTTTGCTGCGTCTTTTGCATGAAATGCGATTAATACCTCTTTATTGTCAGAAATCATAAAGCACGGCAAGCTTTGACCATCAACAATTCTGTGTGATTCACTTAGCCATTGCAGTTGCCCCATGAAATAAGCGCTTTTTAACGAGTTATCAGTAACCAAAGTAACATTAACTTTGTCAGCTTGATTCTTCAGCTTGTCAGAAAAATCGCTGTAGTACAGCTGAGACAAGTAGTCAGCTGAAGCGAATATTTGAAATTCTTTTTCGGTTCTTTCAAGTAGTTCATTAGCTTTCATTAGTACTTGCTGTTCACCCTCGAGCATTTGGAAAAGCTCTTTTTTCGTGTCTGCAACTTTCGGCTGAGGCATGGATAACCAAAGTTCCACAAGGCTTGCTTTTTCCTGTTCTAAAAGCTTAATCTTTATTTTTTGTGCATCTACAAGCAAATCAATAGCTTTATCCAAGGGAACAGCTGTGAATTTTAGAGGTTTCTCGAAAATAGAAAAAACTATTCCTTTTTTCTCTAAATCCCTTAAGATTCGGTAGGTTTCAGTTCGGTGAAGCGAAATTGCTTCGGCTATCTCTCCAGCCTTCTTTTCACCTGCTCTTGCAAGATGCAAGTAGACTTTAATCTCGTTTTTGAGCAGTCCAAATCTTGAAAGTGTCTCTTCAATGGTTGATAATTGCTTAGTGTATGTCTGATCTTTCTTTACGAGTTTCCATGCTTCAGTGTTCTTATCGTACACTTTCAATAGTTCGTTATTTTCCATTGCAAGCTCTATCTGGGGGTTCATTTTGGTTCTCCATTTGGTATGGCTATCAAATACTGATAAATTATATATTTTATAATTACGACTTCAAAATCTGAATCCAGAATTCACATTTTATTTTTGATCAAAACCACTCGAAAAAAGTCTTAACTGCGTCATGTTTCAAGTGCTTTTTCGGACGCCTGAGCATATACTGCGCCAAACTTTTTTATGAGATCCTTTTGAGTGTAAACAGAAGCTTGCAGTTGGAAGAAATTGCCCACTCTATCTGTTTCTACTCCAATTCCGATAACTATAACTCCTTTCTTTAACAAGTCATCAACACATTCCTTCAGTGCCATTGTCATGTTGGGATAGCCATATGGCCAACCATCAGAGATAACTATTAAGCAGCGCTGTTCTTCAAACCTTTTAGCCAGCATTTTTCCCGCCAGGTGGATAGCGTCAGGAATGTACGTGAGCCCTTCAAATTTAAGTCCGCCGATTCTTGCTCTTACTCTTTTTGAGTAAGATTCCGTGCTGTCTTTAATAATGTAGAATCTATCGCTGAATGCGAAGAACGTCCATGAGGTTGGGTCAGTCATTAACTCTTTAGCTGCTTCAGCCATTGCAATGGCTAAGGCTCTGCCATATTCCCCTTTCACCTGCATGCTCTTGCTAACATCAAAAATTAAAGACCAAGCAAAACTTGTTTTAAGATATTCATCAAGGAAAAACACATCGGTTGCTGGCTTGTTGCTTGCTATGGACTGGATAACTGCGGCTAAATCAAGCTGTCCCATTTCCTGTCTCGGGTCTTCATCAAGGTAATTAAACGCTGACCTTAGGATGTCGAGTAATCTTCGGCTTGCTCCTTGCACTAAACTTCTTGCTCTGAGGTATTGAGTGTAATCTTCTTCTGGAAAGGACACCGACTTAAACCGAGTTGAAGCTGAATATGGGTTAATTTTGGCAAGTATTTTTTCTTCCCGCTGTTTTTGGTACTGGTCAGAGTTGAATGCTTGCAGGGCTTCTGCTTCTTGTTCTGGTCTCCAACATTCTTCCATGTTATCTACGGAAGGAACTGTGCCGCCTAACGTTTCAAGGGAACGCCTGAATATGCTTTCGAAATCAATGCTTCCAGTTGTTTCTGCTTCAGTGTAAATGCTGCATCGCCCTATGCTTTCAGTGTGCCGCAGAGATGGCGCTTCCAAAAACGGACCAAAAGGCTCAAGGGAGTGCTTTATGCTTTCAATTTTTTCCTCTATTAATTCTTCATGTTTGACTTTTTGGTCTGAAATCGAAGCAATGAATGCTCCTTTGAGAGCCATTAAGTCTTTGACCAACTGGTTTACCGTTTGTATTTGCTCTGAATATAGGGAACCTTTGATTAAGCCTACATTGAGTTTCGTGAGCAAAGCCGCCATCAGCCTTGTGGAAGAAGTAAAAATTCTTTCGGAAGATTTTATTTTTTGGTAAGCCAGCGCGTTTGCGTAGGCAATGTCCACTAGCCTTTCCGGGTAGCGTTCTTGAAGATAAGCGTTAACGTAAATGTCGCTGATTAGAGACCTGGCGAATGCTTCAGTGATTGGATCTGAATTTCTAGGAGCAAATTTCTCCTTAGAAAACGGAGCCAACGTATGCGTAGACAAATGAAAAACAGATGCCCTAAACAATCGTCCAAGTTTAGATTTACCAGAAGCACTTGAAGGAAACTTGTGACCCAAAAAAGAAATTTGCTCATCTTGCAAGAAATGAGCCGTAGGAAGTTTAATTGTGAACCCAAAATTATCCAATTCTAAAGTAGGCTGGGCTAAGGCTTCATCTTGAAGCATTTTCACTTTAGTGTCATCTTTCTGTAAAGAAACCATCCAGGCATAATCAAGAAATCCCAAGATGTTATAACTCCAAATTATTGCGTTTTGTTGAAAACTGCCTCGATTATTCTCCTCACGTCAGCTTGAACTTCAACGTTATCGCTGGTTAACCCGATTATCGTTTCCTCAGCTGCTTCTAAAGGAGTATTTCCATCATTCACCAAAGTAGCCCAATTGATTAAGTCACCTAAAGAGGGCCCATAAGGCAAGTCGCCTGCTTTGTATTGTCTTCTTAACTCGGCGCCTGCCTGAATGATTTTATAAGCCATATCCTGATCAATCTTTGTTCTTTTACGCAGCATCTCCACCTCATGTGGTGAGATGGTTTCTCCGACGCTTAAGAAATCAAAGTTTATCCAGACAGCCATGCGTCGTCTCATGGCAGCGTTTAACGGTTTTGTTCCTGAGAATTCAGCTGTCGCAGGGTTCATGCTAATGATCAGGTATCCGTACTTATGGCGCTCGATTACTTCGCTGTCTTTTTCGTTTAGCACTAGGTGGCCTCGAGTATCCAAAACTGGGTTTAATCTGGTGGCAACGTCCTGTTTCATCATGTTGGCTTCGTCGAGGTACATGATGCCGCCTTTTCTTAGCCATTGGGTTAGCAGTCCATCTACCCAGTTTTCTTTTCCTAAACCGATGAATCGTCCGATAAGGTCAAATGAAGATGTTGATAAGCCGCAGTTGACTTCCCAAATTGGCAAGCCTGTGAGTTCTGCAACTAGGTAAACGATGTGGGTTTTGCCTGTTCCTGATGGTCCGATTAAGCTGCATTGCTTAAAATAATACATTGCACGCACGATGCGTTCAACATAGTGTTGTCCATGGTCAATGTATTCAGGCGTGTTTTTCGGTATCATATCATCTAAGTGGGCGAAGCTGTAGTTGGGGTGTAAGTCGTATTTTTGAATGTTATATTTGTCATATAGAGGCGATTTGGACATGGGGCGCTCTTTATCTAAGGATACTGTTACCTTGAATTTGTCTTCTTTAAGAGATGAAAACTCTTGAACTCTACTTGCGTCAGTTTTTTCTTTAAGTCCTTGGTGTCCATAACTCATTCGGCGCCGCCTCTGCGGTGTTAATTGGTTTCGGAATCAGATAGATAAGTATTATGTATTACTACTTGATATATGCCGTACATGTATATTCATGCCTGCTTCCACATTGCAGGAAAGGGCCTAAAATTTCTGTGCATAAACTCTGAGACATACAAGCACTTTTCTGCCTAGAAAACGCTATCACCATTCGATCAACATTGACTCAAGAAGTGGCAGTTAAGGAAGAGCCTGCAGAACTCTTCGCTTCACAAGAACTCAAACAATCTGAGAAGAAAAAGCAGGTGACAATCCAAGAACTTGTTGAATCCCTAAAAAGCACAGCAGACGACATTGGCCAAATAAGCGAACTCAGCTCTGAAGAAAAAATACTGGTAGCTCAATTTTTCTCATCCCTCTTTAAACTCATGCAACCCCTAGCTTCCTCAATAGCTGTAAATCAATTAGCACTTCCAGCTCAAGTTGGAGATGTAGTTCAGGCGCATGTTGATCCAACAGGACACTTGGTATTACAGTTTGAAGACGGCCATCTCGAGCTCAAAGACTTAAGCGAAGAAAAAAACCGTGACATTATGATGGCAGTTGTCGGAGATATCATGCCAAAATTCAAGAGTTTAACAAGCATGCAAAAACGCAAATTAGAGAACCGCATAAAACTGCTCTCAAGTGTAACAAAGGAAATTCAGAAGAGTTCTGAGGCTCTTTCAGCAGCTATTTCTGCTGGCCAATAGTCTACTTTTTACCTGCCTGCGAGGTAACTAACCGTAAAGCTTGATCCACCAGCGGTTAGAGCTGAGACTGAAGTTAACTCAACATTGTGGCTATTTGTCATTTGTATCTTAGAAAATGAAAACCTAGCTACAGTTATTATAGATAGTGGAAAAAACTTTTACTTAGGTTCAAACGCTTAATTCCTAGAGATAACAGTGTATTTTTTATGTTTCAAGTGAAGCCAATGAGCTTTGATGATTTTCCTTTTGCAACTATACTAGCCAACACTATGAACTGGAACATGGCAACAGAAGATTTTGAGTTTCTATCTTCGCTTGAACCAGAGGGCTGTTTTGTTGTTTTTCAGGGTTCGGAACGCTTAGGCATAGCTACAAGCATCAGCTTCGGCAAAGTAGGCTGGTTTGGCAACTTAATAGTTAAAGAAAAATATCGAAACAAGAGTGTAGGAAGCCTACTTGTAAAGCACGCAGTAAACTATTTGCAAAGCAAAGGCGTCAAAACCATTGGGCTTTACGCTTATCCAAACCTGATTGACTTCTACAGCAAATTTGGTTTCGAACGTGATGAGGATTTTTCCGTTTTGCGTGCAGAAACCCTTGATTCCTTGGCCGCTGAAACTCTGCCAAAAGTGGGAACACAGCAAATTCAGGCAATAGCAGAGTTTGATAGCCGATGTTTTGGTGGAAACAGGAAAAAACTGCTGGAATCCATCATTCTCGAAGCGGGTAATTTAAGCTATTGTAAGTTTGCGGATAATGAGGTTG
>JBEKHJ010000031.1:0-15841 GCA_050012335.1 Bathyarchaeia archaeon | reverse complement strand
CAATTGGGACAAAACAGGAATATACATAGCAAAAATCTGAGGCGAGTAAAGAGCAAAGATCAAAACAATTAATCCCAAAAGTGGAAGGTAAATAGCAATTCGTTGAAACTGCAAACTGTTTCCCCAACACTATTTGTTTTTCCCCCTTATAATTATAAAGCTTCCCTTGTGCAAAATCAACGTTTCAGACGCGCGCTGTCTTGTCCCCAAATTGGAAAGCACTCTCAATAATACGAGTGTTCCACCCCGTATTTTCTAGTCTACTCCCCGATTTTTCACTCCTGTGGTCTAAGACGGGGCCCATTCAAAAACTCTCACCGATGTACGTAGTAAACAAAAAAAGGGGAAAGGTTGCGCGGGTGACAACACCAATTTTATAGTAACTATTTAAATGCATGAATCTCGTAACCCATTAAACGCCAAAGCAATTGGAGTGCCTGACGGGTTTGAAGCAGTTTACGGCAGAAGATTATGCTCTTCCATTCTTTAAACAGGAAGGTTTTGTTAGGAAGCATTGCCCAAAATGCGGAGAATATTTCTGGACCCAGAATCAAAAGCAGGAGACTTGCGGCGAATCCAGCTCAGACGAGTGCGGATATTACACTTTCATTAATAATCCAGCTACAAAAAAAAGTTTTAGTCTTTCTGAAATGCGAGAGGCGTTTCTTTCGTTTTTCGAGAAGCACGGCCACACGCGCATAAAGCCTTACCCTGTTGTTGCCCGATGGCGAAAAGACATTTACCTAACGCACGCAAGCATAATTGATTTCCAACCATACGTGACCGAGGGAATTGCTCCGCCGCCGGCGAATCCGCTGGTGATTTCTCAGCCATGCATCAGGCTAACGGATATTTCTAATACTGGCCCCACGTTTGGCAGGCACTTAACCATTTTCGAGATGGGCGGGGCTCACGCGTTCAATTATCCTGACAAAGAAGTGTACTGGAAGGACGAAACAGTGCGTTTTCACCACCAGTTCGCCACCGAAGTGCTTGGCATAAAATCCGAAGAGGTCGTGTACAAGGAGGACGTGTGGGTTGGCGGCGGCAACGCTGGTCCAGACGTGGAATGCATCGTTCGCGGATTGGAAGTTGGCACGCTTGTTTTCATGCAGTACAAGGTCGTCGGCGACGAACTCGTAAAGCTGCCTATTCGCACGGTGGACACTGGATATGGCATTGACCGCTTTACTTGGATTAGCCAAGGTACACCAAGCCTGTTCCAAGCGATTTACGGGGATTTGCTTGACAAAGTCCTTGGCATGGCGGGAATAACCAAAGTTGACAACGAATTTCTTTCACGCGTTGCCAAGTATTCTGGTTTGGTTAGCGTTGACAAAAACGCGAATCGGCTTGTTGCTAGAAAACGGGTTTCAGAACTTTCAGGCATCGACATGGAAACGCTCGATAAAGTGCTGATTCCAATAGAGAATGCTTGGGCAGTAACAGACCACACCAAAACGTTGAGCTTCATGCTTTCAGAAGGCGTCGTGCCATCCAACATCCAAGAAGGCTACTTGGCTAGGTTGCTGTTCCGAAGGGTTTACCGTTTAATGCGAACCCTAAACATGGAGCCAGCGAAACTCTATGATATCGTGGATATGCAGGTTGATTATTGGTCAAAAGATTTCCCCCACATCAAAACTATGCGAAACGAAATTGTTGAGATGCTTAAGGTTGAAGAGGAAAAGTTCGAAGAGACGCTTAAACGTGGAGAAGGCATGGTTAAACGAATAGCCAGCGAGTTAAAAGCAAAAGGCACAGGCAAAATCCCGCAGGACACGCTGACAGAACTGTACGATTCGCATGGGCTTCCACCTGAAATTGTTAAGCAGGCGGCTGAGAAAGAAGGCGTGCAAGTGGAGGTTCCGGAGAACTTTTACGCGTTAATCGCTAAACGACACATGCAGGCAACAAAAACCGCGGAAGAGGAAGAAAACCCAGCAGAAGAAATGCTTCAAATTCTCGTTAAGCAACTGTCAGCAACAGAACAACTGTACTATGCTGACACTTACATGAAAGAGTTCGATGCTAAAGTTCTCAAAATAATAAACGGCAAGTACGTAGTATTGGACAAAACATGCTTTTACCCCGAAGGCGGAGGGCAACCAGCAGACCACGGATGGCTAACAGTTGGCGCTTCAAAATTTGATGTGGTTGATACCCAGAAGATTGGTAAAGTAATAGTGCACAAACTCAGCGTTTCACCATCATTCAAGGAAGGCAGCACTGTTCATGGCATCCTTGATTGGGACAGGCGCTATGCATTGATGAAAGCGCACACGGTTACGCACTTGATAAATGGCGCTGCAAGACGAGTCTTAGGCGAACATGTTTGGCAGTCAGGAACGCAAAAGGGCTTGGAAACTTCGCGACTGGACATTTCTCATTACCGAAGATTAACTCCTGAAGAAACCCACAAAATCGAGACATTAGCGAATCAGGCTATTATGGCTAACATGAAGGTTGAAACAGCTTGGTTGCCGCGCAATGAGGCTGAATCACGCTATGGCTTCAGATTGTATCAGGGTGGCGCGGTTCCAGGCAAAGACATTCGCGTGGTTAAGACTGGCGATTGGGATGTTGAAGCGTGCGCTGGAACCCATTTGAAGAGCACTGGCGAAGTTGGCTTTGTAAAAATTGTTTACACCGAACGAGTTCAAGATGGCGTCGAACGCTTAGGCTATGCGGTTGGGCTTGAAGCGCTAAAGGCAGTGCAGAAACAGGAAAGCCTGCTCTGGAAGGTTTCAGAGGTTCTGGCGGCTCCTGTTGATAAGTTGGATAAGACGGCTGAGAAAATCGTGAAGGAGCTAAAGGAAGCTAACGTTGAGAAACGCAGGTTAATCAAAGAGTTAGCTGAGAAGGAAAGCGCAATTGGCCAAGCGAAAACGGCTGAAGCAACGGTTGAAGCGGAAGGCATAGCGATTGTTAAACGAGACTTCGGCGAAGTTATCGACGTTAACCGCATGGTGCAAACCGCCAGCGAAATGATAAAGCGCAACGAAGCAACGGTGACGCTGTTTTATGGTTCCGACGGAAAAACCTGCAGGCTCATGGTTATGGCTGGAGAAACAGCAGTGCAAAAAGGTGTAAACGCAAACATGATAGTGAAGGAGGTTGCGCCGATTTTCGGTGGCGGAGGCGGCGGAAGAGCAAATTTTGCGCAAGGCGGCGGAACACAACCTGACAAACTACAGGAAACGGTAAAAGCAGCCGAGGAAGCAATTAAGAAACAGCTAAAACGATAGTAGAGCTTCTTTATAGCTTTAGTTTAATCCTAAAATTTATTTCTACTTTTAATTAAATTTTAATAAAACCCAAACCCAAAACTACTATTGTGGTGTTGTTTTCTGTGGTTGCTGTTTTGTCTTTCTCGGGAAAGTCGAAAAAAGAAAAAGGTTGGTTTTTTTGCTTCCAGCCGCTTAACCGCTTATGTATTAGGCTGGAACAGCGAATCAGCCAGTGTAGGATTTATGGCTATGTTGTAGAATCTGATAGTGGTCCCGGTTGCTGAATTAGTGTAAGTGTAGTCTCCAGTGCCGCTCCAATTCGTCGCCAGAGCATCCAAGTCGGTTGTCCGCGGCTTGCCCGTTCCCATCCAAGTGTTCCACTGATTTGTGAAATCGCTGGAAACGTTAGTCCAAGTGCCGTTATTTGATAGCCAAGCCGTCTGGGTTCCATGGTCCATGATGTAGGTGTAATTACCCGACTCACCGCCTAAAATGTCGATCCGCAACACCATGTCCGTAGCGCCCACATTCTTCGCCGCCACATTGAATAGTGTCGGGGACACCCCCTGATATGTCACGTCAGCGTTGTACTGCAAACTCGTCGCGTTCGCCACGGTATAAGTGTCTGCGCCACCGCCGCCTCCGCCGCTATTCATTAGCACGTAAGCGCCAGCAACTGCCACTGCAACAACGATTATTACAACTATGGCGACTAAAGTGTACATCATTTTTTTCTCCATTATTTTTCACCACCTATACTGTTTTTTTGATTTCGTTTTCTTCACGGTCGTCACTACGGTTTCGAGGATAGTCTTGGGCTTTCGTTCAACGGAGAAAAACTGTTCTTTGTTTGCTTATAGCCTTGGACAGTTGAGCCTCTGCCATCGACTCCGTCTCTCACTTCACATAAGTTCTTGTCTGTTTCTTAGTTTAAATCTTGCGGTAACATGTTTCGGGGCGATTCACTAAATCATGTTTACTGCATAAAATTTTCAATTTCAGAAAATTGCTAAGTTTATGTCGATTCGGTAGGGTGTCAGGACGTGTTTTTAGATATAAGCAGCAATTTCTAAAACTAAATTTGAGTTTTCACACACTCTGAATTAGGTACAGATACCATCGGACCCGCTTTTGGAGGATAATTCTAAACATTTTATCAGCAGAGTTGTCAGTCTTATTTCCCGCCCCATCTGAGACGGAAAGATTATCCCTTCTCATTTGAATAGGGTTTTGAACCCTTTTGGGTTCAGGGATCTCCAGGTCAAATTCAAAGAGCCAGCTAAGAGATCATGCTTTGGTCCATCTGAGAACTAGGCGTTGTCGTTATGGTCGTGTTTATCAAATCCGTTATTTTTTTGGCTTATCTCCGTGATTTGACTTGCACTTAACGGAGGTGAATATGACATCAAAAATTCATAATTTGTCATTTTTCTTTTCACCTCTGCTTCCACTCCTTTTTTGTTTTGTTTTTCGTTTGGTTTGTTTGTTTTTTTGTTTCGTTTTTCGGTTTGTTTTTCGTTTTGTTTTTTATTTTGATTGCCCCTCCTGCACTGTCAAGTTGTCCCGCGCCCTTATCCGTTTTGCCTCTGGCATCCTCGATTTGTCCACCGCTCATCTTGCTTTCTCGCCAAAACCTGATTTAAAATTAAACCTGAACGTCGTCGTAGTTATCGGGGGGGATTAAATTTTAATCCAACCAACTTCACCGACTGGTGCTGAGGAAAAAGTAGCTACTGGAAGCAGTATACAGGATTCAGCATATACAGAATCCCCATAGCAGGAATAGAGGGTAATACTAGAAAACAACTCAATATAGGTATAGGTATAATCGGAAACGAGTATGCACTTTCAACTGAGCATTGGAATATTCTTTGCCGCTCGAACTAAGGCGTTAGCACAAAGTCTCGTGAAATCATAAAGGTCATCGATAGGAATTCCAATGCTTGCTGTCTCCTTACCGTATAAAGCTATCACTTCATCTTCAAACTCTGGGCTGTAACGTTGAAGAACATAGTAGATTCTTAGGTTATTGATTGGTTCCATTATTATTGCCCAGTCAGTTGCCGAATCAAGAGTAAGGTCAACGAGTTTTCCGCCCACGAATAAGGCTATCTTTTCTGCCATCGCTTTATTGACAAGTCTTAAGTCTTTTGTTCGAATAGCCATCTCTCTTTTATTCATACTATCGATGGCATAGCAGCTTTGACCATACCCCATTTCTTTCATCGCAAGGACTTGTGATTTCTCAATTTTTTCCATAAGAGAACCTCGTTCAGAGTATACTGAGCACGCTTAAATAAATTCGTCCTGACACGGATTGGATTAAATTTTAATGCACACACACAATTTTGAAATATCTCGCTGACACTTTACGCAATTGTAATGAAAACAAGAACTATTCTGATTATTCTTGTGGCTGTTGCAGTGGGTTTCGCAATTACGTTAGTTTCAGGGCTTTTCAAGCAAACTCTGTTCCCCGCAAATCTTTATTCAGGAACAACAAAGACTTGGGGCGGTTTCCCTTTTGGGTGGTGGGGTTACTCTCAGACGGGTCATGTATACTACGTCAATCCCCCTCATTGGTTCTCACCTGCATCCTTTCTGTCGGACGTTGTTTTCTGGTTTCTGATTAGTTCTACTGCATCCTTCGTTGCACTCAGATTCATAAGGACGAAACAAGAAAGACATTCCACTATGCAACCAGTTGGGTAACTCTTTGCGTTGGATTAAAATTTAATCCAACCAACCAATTTATAAAGTAAAACCTTTCATAAGAAGAAAGCGGGGAGTGACGGTATGGATATAGTTGGATTATTGATAAGCATCGTCGTAGGCATAATCATTGTTGCACCCATTCTGTGGCTCGTTGGAAGAGCACTCGTAGGCAAACAGAAGGCAAAGTTCACTGATGCCATCTGGATAGTTGTTCTCGGAATCGTCATTGGCGCAATCGTAGGTGCCCTCGTCGGCGGCATAATCGCAGCTGTAATCATGTTCATAATTTGGCTTGCGCTGATTAAGCACTTCTTTGACTGCGGCTGGCTGATGGCATTCGCAATAGCATTAGTGGCAGTAATAATTTTCGTAGTCATAGTCTTCATACTTGCTTTGATTGGTATCTCAGTAATAGCGCTTGGGTTCTAAAACTGAAGGCATCTGCCACAGCTTACCCCTTTTTTTGTAGCGCTTGATTTTGTTTGCTTAAGTAAAATCCGGGAAGGAGTCTATTATCTGATAGGCCTAAGATGCGAAGTGCTGGTTTGGGAAAGTTTCTTAAAGTATTCTCTGCATAATAATACTAGGTGATATTATGCCAGAACCAGTTTTTGAATGGTATAAAGACAAAGCAGGAAAATTCAGGTTCAGGTTAAAAGCAGCCAACGGAGAGATTATCGCTGTAGGCCAAGCTTATGCTTCGAAGGATGACTGTGTCAACGGTATTGAATCTTTGAAGAAGAATGCGCCTATAGCAAAAATAGTAGAAGCAAAAAAGAAATAAGCTAACTTATCCCAAATTTGAGGGATATCTCTCTTTTTTCCTTTCAATCAAATAGCGTATATTCCAAAAGAAATGCGTTTGCAAGGTTCCGCTAACTCCTATGATAGCGGGCTGTGTTTTTTGTGTGTGGGATTAAATTTTAATCTTTTTCTCTCTCATGCTCACACATATTTCTACGCCTACGCGTGCGTGTGTGTATTCTGTCTGTCACTGTCAGTCTGTCTCTGTCTAAGTTTTCATAAAGATAAGTCTTAAATCTGCATAGCGTAGAAATAGCCTAAACATGATAAAAAAGCGAGAAAAATCTAGGTTATTTAGCATTTGCGTTTTTATAGCATTGGGCACAGGTTTAACATCAGTCGTTGATTACTCGTTTCAGGCAGTAACAAAAATTCCCATTTCCGATCCTATTTTATGGTTAATAACGTTATTTTTGTGACGATTATTTGGAGTTTAACGCTTTTCGGAATTTTCATGTTTTTACCACCTTTCAAAAAATTCTTTCTAAGATGGTTTGCATCTGACTTTGAAGACGAACAAGCGAAGAATCTTCTAAAAGTAATTTAGAAGAACAGAAAAAAACCAATGAATACTTACTGAATTTACGCAAAGAACAAGAGGAAAAAATCCAATAATTGACTACACTATCTAAGCGCGCGCGGCATTGCTCAACCCGATTCATGCATAAAAGATTTAACGGGAAACCTCCAATATAGTTTATGATGAAGATGGCTTTAGCGGAGGTTTTTCCCGGTGCAAGTCTCCTGATCGATGGAGAGATTCCCCGCGGCATATACCTCCTCACAGGTCCCTCAGGTGCTGGAAAAACGTCCTTCTGCAAAACTTTCATAGCCAGAGGGCTATCAAACAAAGAAACCGGAATATACCTGTCTACCGACGAAGATTGCGGCGAGATCCAAGCGTCGATTCAAAAACTCATGGAAGACCAGGACAGGATGAAAGGTGACCTTAGGCTGGTTGACGCGTATTCCTGGCGTGTTCGCGGCGTGATGTGCAGCGGACCATTCGTCACAGTCGACCCCGCAAACCTTACAGGAGTCATGATCGCATGCCAGAAAATCTGCCAGGGCGTGTCCAAACCGAGGTTTGTTTTTGATTCAATTACAAATCTGTCGATTCAATCAAATCCAGATACGACTCTGAAGTTTCTCCAACTAGTTACAGCCAAGATAAGAAGCATGAACGCTCTAGCTTTTTTCACCCTGATCCCACCGTCCCACGACAGCATGTTTGTCAGCACAGTCAAGACTATGTTCGACGGGATCTTCGAGATGAGACTGGACGACACAGGTTCGGAGATTACCAGAATGTTCAGGATATTCTCCATTAAGGGCGTTAAGCATCAGACTCGCTGGATCATCTTCACCATCACTGAAAGAGGAATATCGATGGTTGAAGACAATACTCCCAGATGCGCATGGTGCGGAGGAATCATCCCATACGAGCCTCACAAGGAGACTATAAAGGATCGCGACTACACGTTCCATGCGACTGGATGTTCAGATAATTTCAAGAGAAGATTGGCGCTTGAGCGTTTGTCAGCACAGTTAAGACCATGTTCGAGCGCGCGCGCTTAGCAGGTAAGCGGATGGTTGTTAATGGTTAGTGAAAAGGAGAAGCCTTGTTTAGTATCTTGCGGTGCTTTGAAGAAGGAAATCCAGGAGCTCGTGAAAAGAGGCGATCTGGATGCTGATTTGGTCTTTGTAAGCATTTTTTTTCACATGGATTGCGCTCTTTTGGAGAAGAATCTTCGGGAAGTTCTAAAACGAACGCTCCCCCGTTTTTCCGGAAGAGTAATTTTGGTTTACGGGGACCTGTGCCTTGGTACAAATAATGAGATGAAAGAGCTCGCCGAGGAATATGGCGTAATTAAAGTAGACGCGGTGAGCTGCATTGACTGCTTGCTTGGTGGGAAAGGAAAGTTTTTTGAAGCTGACCCTACTCATAAACTCTTGTTATTGGACCCTGGGATGATAGATTTTTTCAAGTATTTTAAGAAAAAAGCGCGGCAAGAAGGCGTTGATGAGGACGCTTTAAGGCAGTTTTTTAGCGGTCTAAAGGGTATTATGCTTTTGGATACTCTTGGAGAAGCTGAGAAGAACATTGAAGAAATAGCCAAATTGAATTTTGGTCTCCCAGTTTTGGAGACGAAAAAAATTGGGCTTGATAATTTGAAGCTGGTGATTTCAGAAGCGATAGAACGTAACAATCAAACTGGCGCGCACGCGTAAATAATGTCCTTACAAAACCGAACGAACAAGCGCGCTGCCTTGTCCCGATATTATGTGTTAATAGTAAGTTCTTTCCTCTTTTTTCCTTCTACTTCTACTCTAAGGCTTGGGATTCTCGGATTCCAGTCTTTCTTTTCGTTTCTTAGATATTTGGCAAACAACAAGGCTTTTTTGCTGGCTCAATTGTCTAGAAATTGCTGTAGCGTTTGTTTGGACAAAAATTTCTAAGCAAACTCAATAGTTGTGACTATTGCGTTGCCATTAGTTGCGACTAAAAAATCTAGGCTAAACTGCCCAGATAATTGTAAACAATAAAGATTGCAGGTGCAAATCTTTTTTAGGAGAGAAAAATTTTTCTGTTAGAGTGTAAGATTAATTTTGAACATGAGGGACAAAGCGAAAAATGGTTGATGCACAAAAAGAGCAGGAAGAGCAGTCTGTTGACCGCTTAGAGCAGCTTCTGGATTGCGAGAGGAAGCGTGCAGAAGACTATTTGACTAGGCTGAAGTATTTGCAGGCTGACCTTGAAAACTTTAAGAAACGGTTCGATAGGGAAGCGGAGCAGATAAAGAATTACTGCACCGAACGCTTAGTTATCCAGCTATTAGATGTTGTAGATGAGTTGGAGTTAGCGGTTAAAAACGGTGAAATCTCAACCACGCCCGAATCCCTACTAGAAGGCGTGGAAATGACGCTAAAAAAGCTCAGAAAGGTTCTTGAGCAAGAAGGTGTTACTCCAATAGAAAACCCAGAAGGTAAAGTTTTTGACCCCTCACGGCATAACGCTATTGCCGCAGTCGAGCAAGACGATGTTGCGGACTCAACGGTAATTGAAGAAATAAGAAAAGGGTACATGATGAGGGGCAAAGTGATTCGACCCAGCATCGTCAAAGTAGCAGTCAAATCATCAAAAAACAATCAAAGTAACCAAACGGAGGAAAAAAAGTAAATGAGTAATCAAAAAACAAGTGAAAAAGTATTAGGAATAGACTTGGGAACAACCAACTCAGCAGCCGCCATCTACGAAGGCGGACACGCCACGGTTATACCAAGCGCTGAAGGCCCTACAATGGCGGGAAAAATGTTCCCATCAGTCGTTGCCTTCACAAAAGACGGACAACTTTTGGTAGGCGAGTCGGCGAAACGCCAAGCTACCACCAATTCAGAAGGAACGATTTTTGAAATAAAACGCAAAATGGGAACCAACTACAAAGTAAACATTTACGAGAAAGAGTACAGTCCACAGCAAATATCATCATTCATACTGCAAAAAATCAAGAAAGACGCTGAAACCTACCTTGGCGGCAACATCCGCAAAGCAGTCATCACCGTCCCAGCCCACTTCGACGACAACCAACGTCAAGCCACCAAAGACGCAGGAGAAATCGCAGGCTTCCAAGTCATGCGCATAATCAACGAGCCAACCGCTGCATGCCTCGCATACGGCATAGACAAGATTCAACAAGAAATGAAAATCCTAGTGTTCAGCTTCGGCGGCGGAACCCACGATGTCACATTAATGGATTTTGGCAAAGGAGTCTTCCAAGTACTCAGCACAAGCGGCGACACCCAACTCGGCGGAACAGACATTGACAAAGCAGTCATGGACTATATCCTAGACGAATTCAAGCGTCAAACAGGCGTTGACATTTCAAACGATAAAATGGCGATGTCACGGCTCAAAGAAGCCGCAGAAAAAGCAAAGATTGAGCTTTCAACGTTAATGAGTACTGACATTGACTTGCCCTTCTTAACGGCAGACGCTTCAGGACCCAAACACTTGCGCCTAACGTTAACACGAACTAAACTTGAGTCATTAGCGCAACCAATAGTGCAGAAAACTGAACGAACACTCCTCAAGGCATTGGAAGATGCAAAGTTGACGCCGCAAGGAATCGACAAAATCATTCTAATCGGTGGCATGACCAGAATGCCCTTGGTGCAAAGGTTTGTTGAGCGAATCTTGGGTAAAGCACCAGAACGTGGACTTGACCCGATGGAATGCGTTGCCATAGGTGCAGCTATTCAAGCAGCTGTTATCACGGGCGAAGTCACAGACTTACTGCTCTTAGACGTTACCCCACTCACGCTTGGTCTTGAAACTTTGGGCGGAGTATTCACAAAGGTAATGGACAAGAACACCACCATCCCAACCAAGAGAAGCCAAGTGTTCACTACAGCAGCAGACTTCCAAACAGCGGTCACCATTCATGTGCTCCAAGGTGAACGAGCGATGGCAGCAGACAACGTATCATTAGGCGAGTTCAACCTAGTCGATTTGCCACCTGCACCCAGAGGAGTCCCCCAGATAGAAGTAACCTTTGACATTGACGCTAACGGAATTTTAAACGTAACAGCCAAAGACAGAGGAACAGGGAAAGAATCAAAAATACGCATCACCGCATCCACGAAGCTATCGAAAGAAGAGAAAGAACGCTTAATCAAAGACGCCGAACAATTCTCAGAGCAAGACAGAAAGAAACGCGAAGAAGCTGAACTGCGCAACAACGCTGACAGCTTAGTCTACACTGCAGAAAAAACAAAAACTGACCTAGCAGGCAAAATAACCCAAGAACAAACTAGCAAAATAGACGTAGCAGTTACAGCATTAAAAGACGCGTTAGCGGCTAAAGACATGGCACAAGTCAAAGCAAAATCAGACGAACTGCAAAAAGTGCTACAGGAAGTTGGGACAATGGTCTATCAGCAAGCTGCAGCTGAATATGCTAAACAGCAAGGGCAACAGCAACCAGACCAAGGTCAACAAGCTGGACCTCAGCCACCTCCAAGCAGCGGTCCTGAAGGTCCAAGTGAAGAGAAAGTGGTTGATTCAGAAGACTACAAAGTTAAGTAAAAAATGTTTAATTTAGCGGTTAAAAACTAATGGCTGAAAAAAGAGACTACTATGAAGTTCTAGGCGTACAACGCAACACACCAAAAGACCAAATCAAAGACGCTTACAGAAAACTGGCAATGCAGTATCATCCAGACCGAAACAAGTCACTAGGTGCAGAAGAAAAATTCAAAGAAATCTCGGAAGCCTACGCTGTTCTCTCCGACGACCAAAAAAGACAACAATACGATACCCTTGGCCATCCAGGCTTTGACCAAAGATACACTTCAGAAGACATTTTCAGAGGCGCCGACTTCGACTCAATTTTTAGAGATATGGGCTTCGGCAACCTTTTCCGAACTTTCTTCGGCGGCGGAGGATTCGGAGGCGAAAGAAGCAACATAGGCCAAGACTTAGCTTACGACATTGAAATAACTCTAGAAGACGCAGCAAAAGGAACCGAAAAAGAAATCGAAATCCCCCGAACCGAAAGATGCGATGTATGCGGCGGCTCAGGCGCAAGCCCAGGCACCACGGCTAAAGTTTGTCCAAGATGCGGTGGTTCTGGCCAAGTACAAAACATGCGCAAAAGCAGCTTCGCCATGTACGTGCAGGTTACAGCTTGTCCAACATGCAGGGGAAAAGGCAAACTGATAGAGATGCCATGCAGTAATTGCCACGGTTCAGGACTAGTTAGGAAACGAAGAAAAATCAGCGTCCGCATTCCAATGGGCATAGACGAAGGCTACCAGCTTAGGCTTAGAGGAGAAGGAGAAATGGTGTCCAACGGCGGCGAAGCAGGCGACCTCTATGTTGTCGTTCACGTTAAGCCTCACCTGCAATTCATGCGGGAAGGAGACGACCTTTCGCACGTAGCCATAATTACTTATCCGCAAGCAGCATTAGGCGCTGAAATAACCGTTCCCACCCTTGATGGACCCACAACCGTTAAGATTCATCCAGGAACACAAGCAGGCGAAGTCATAACGCTGAGGGGCAAAGGTATGCCGCGTTTCAGAGCATACGGCAAGGGCGACTTATTTGTTCGCATAGGAATTTCAGTTCCTGAAAAGCTCACATCCCAGCAAAGGGCACTTATTGAACAATTAGCAACAGAGTTCAACACAGATGTGCAAACGAAAAACCGAATATTCCATTTCTAAACGCCTATTGCAACTGTACTCTGCAGAGTTAGCCCTAACATAAAATATTTAAGCTGTACCAGAGATACTTCTGAAAGATTCTAACGAGGGGAAAGAATGGCAACACTCAATTTAGATCCGTTATTGCTAGGCCTTATAGTAACTATCATCGCTAACATCATAATAGTTGCGCCGGTTCTTTGGATTTCAGGAAGACTGCTAGCAGGCAAAAAAGCAAAGTTCACCCATGCCTTATGGATAGTGATTATTGGAACGGTAATCTTTTATTTTTTCAGCTATTTCCTACAAGACTTAATAGGCTCTGTTATACTGTCGTACCTCATTCTGTTAGTTATTTGGTTGGCTTTGGTGAAGCATTTTTTTGATTGCGGATGGCTGAAAGCTTTAGCAATAAGCATAGTAGCGGTGATCATAGCAGTTGTAATATTTTTCCTAATCCTTCTTGTGCTGACATTAATGGGAATCAGTACAGGCTGGCTGCCCAATGGAACACAATTTATGAACTTTTAACTAACTTTCTTATTTCTTGTTTAAAGTAATTAAGAAAATTGAAAAAATAAAAGAAGAAAGAATTTTATTTAGTGAGTTGCTTTCGCAGGTCGTTGTATATTGCTTTTATGTCTTCAATTGAGCCTTCGTCTTCAAGTGTTGACGTGTCGCCGAGTGGTGCTCCAACCAGTACTGCTTTGAGTAGCCTGCGCATTATTTTGCCGCTTCGTGTCTTCGGCAGCTTGTTAACTATTACGATTGCATCTGGAGTGGCTATTGGACCTATCGTGGTTCTAATGTGCTTTATGAGTTCGGCACGGAGCTCGTCCGATGGCGTAAAACCACTTCGTAAAGTTACGAATGCTACTGGAACTTCGCCTTTCACTGCGTCTTCTTTGCCCATCACTGCTGCTTCAGAGACTGCTGGGTGCGCAACCAATGCACTTTCAAGTTCTACTGTGCCTATGCGGTGCCCTGCAACTTTGAGAACTTCATCTGCTCTGCCAAGTAGCCAGAAGTAGCCGTCAGGGTCTCGGACGCTATAGTCGCCTGAGTAATAGATTCCTGGCCACCTGCCAAAGTAAGCCTGCTTAAAGCGGTCTGAGTCTTTCCAGAGTGTCTGGAGCATTCCTGGCCATGGTGATTTGATTACTAGAACACCTTTGGTGCCTGCTTGGACCGGCTGTCCTTTCTCATCGTAAATATCAGCGTTGATGGATGGCAATGGGAATGTTGCTGAACCTGGCTTGAAAGGGGTGAGTTCTATCCCTGATGCTGGGGAAATCATGAATCCGCCGGTTTCTGTTTGCCACCAAGTATCAATTATGGCAAGTTTTCCTTTACCGACCACACGGTAGTACCATTTCCACGCTTCAGGGTTTATGGGTTCACCGACAGTGCCCAAGATGCGTAGAGTGCTGAGGTCATGTTTTAGTACCCATTGTTCTCCGAATTTCATGAACATTCTGACAGCGGTTGGTGTGCCATAGAGGATGGTTATGCCGTGCCTTTCAATTATGTCCCACCATCGATCTTGCGCGGGGTAATCAGGTGTACCTTCGAAAAGGAACGCGGTGATGCCCATGCTTAACGGTGCATAAACGTTGTATGTGTGCCCGGTAATCCAGCCAATGTCAGCAACACACCAGAAAATATCCTCGTCAGTTGGGTTAAAAGCCCACTTGAGCGTCCAGTAAGCCCAAACAAGATAGCCTCCTGTACCATGCTGTACGCCTTTTGGTTTGCCTGTGGTTCCTGAAGTGTAAAGGATGAATAGTGGGTCTGTGGATTTCAGGCTTTCTGGTTCTACGTAGGCGTTTGCGCCTGCATTTGCAAGAGCGTCATGGTACCATACGTCTCTACCTTCCTTCATCTGAACGGCTTGGCCAGTTCTTTTGACAACAATAACTTTTTCAATGTTTGGCATGTTGGGTAATCCGCGGTCTGCGTTGTCTTTGATAGAGACTGGTTTTCCTCGTCGGAAAGATCCATCTGCTGTAACTAGGATTTTTGCTCCACAATCGTTAACTCGGTCAGCTAATGCTTCAGCGCTGAATCCTGAAAAGATTACTGCATGAACTCCGCCTATCCTTGCTGTTGCAAGCAAAGTTATTGGCAACTCAGGGATAACAGGGAGGAAAACTGCGACGCGGTCGCCTTTTTTGACGCCGAAGTCTTTTAGGACCTTTGCAAGTTTGTTTACTTCGCGATATAGCTGGTAGTAAGTGTAAGTTTTTACTTCGCCCATTTCGCCTTCCCAAATGTAGGCAAGCTTGTTTTTGCGGTTGCTTTTCACGTGCCTGTCTAAGGCGTTGTAGGAAATGTTTAGTTCGCCATCAGGGAACCACTTGTAAAACGGCGGGTTGGAGTCATCTAAGACTTTGCTTGGGGGTTTGAACCAGTCGATGGCTTTGGCTTTTTCTGACCAGTATTCCTGCGGGTTCTTTAACGATTCTTCCCATTCCTTTTTTCTTTTTTCTCCAGAAGAAACTTTTGCGTTACTTGGGCTATACTTCTCATTGAAAGGTAAACTTGTTTCTGACATTTCGTTCACTCTTAAATTGCTGGGAAAGGTAAGCTCTAAAGAATATAAGTTTTTCAGTCATAAGTTAGAAAATAAAAAAAAGAATTTGGTTGTTTTTAGCTTACAGGACAAATTGGCAAGACAGTTTTATGGTGCGCTTCATTTAAGACTTCAGCTATTGCAAGATATACTGCACTTAAGCCGCTGATGATGCCTTCGATGCCGGTGATTGTGTTGAATGTTACGTTTCCAAACAGAACTGGGTTGTTGGTTAACTCTCTTATCGTTAACATGAAGAATAGTATAGCTAAGCTCATGAACACGAACTGCAGCCCGCGATTAGCTTTCAATG
>JBEKHJ010000030.1:0-16375 GCA_050012335.1 Bathyarchaeia archaeon | reverse complement strand
GGTAGTTTTTAAGTGGTAAACTTATATTCAAAATGACTAGACATTATTCAGTGTCTTGGAGACTTTACTATGAAGCATGTTAAGATTACAGCGTTCGATTGCCCTGACGCTTGGTTCAAAACGTTAAACCAGATATGGAGTGAAGGGGACATTTTCCGAGTGGGGTTTGGCTCAGAAGAAACCGAAACCAAGAAGCTAAATCTCTCCATTGAGATTGCTCACCCAGAGAACAGGCCGCTTGTCAGTGATAAGGCACCTTGCGATATCAAGTACGTTCAAGGTTACGCGTTGGAGTATCTTTGGTGTGGGGAGAAACAGGATGAAACCTACACTTATGGCAGCAGGCTCAACTATCCTGTCAACCAGATTGAGGAAGCAGTAAAGAGGTATGTGGAGGAGCAGAGGGACAGGCAAGTCACAATGGTAATCAGGCTTCCCGAGGACATCAAAAAGTTCCGTCCAGGCACCACTGAGCGCCATGAACCGCCATGCCTAAGCCTGATTGACACGGAAATCCTTGACGGCAAAATGCATTTAACATGTTACTTCCGCTCATGGGATGCATATGCAGGTTTACCAGCCAACATCGCAGGCTTGCAGCTTTTCAACGAGGCTTTTGTTTCTGAGATTAATGAGCGTGGGAATCTTTCGTTGAAAACTGGCAAACTGATTTTCCACTCAAAAAACTGTCACATTTATGAGCGGCAATTCAACCTTGTCAGGGAGCTCTTGGAGCCAAAGGATAGTTCGAAGAATACTCGAATGGCAAAAACCATGCGGGAACTTGAAAAAGAAGAGAAATAGGCGATTAAGTTTTGAGCGATAGATTAGTCCGCATAAATAAGTGGGAAGAATTCAAACGTTTAGTTAACGAGTTAAAACCGGACTCAATTGTCTACAATATTGAGCAAACTGGCATTTCTAAGAGCCGAGAGTTTACCAGTTTACGGCTTATTATTCCGGCGAAAAACTATTATGTTTACGTTGATTTCCCGAAAGGAAATGCGCTTAGGGAAACAGGAATTCCCATTCATGTGGATGCAAGTGGAACCCGCTGCATAGAAGACGATGACATAAGGGCGTTCCTCAAGAAAGAATTTGGTGAGAAATTGCCTGTTTACTCATATTGGATTACATAAAAGGCGCTATTTTTTGCTGGGTAATCAAGGCTTGTCCAAGCCGTATTGCTTCTTTAATTTGCGCTTTTTTATCTTCTGACAAAACTGCTACCTCTGCAAGTATTACAGAAGGATTTAGTGATTTATTTCTTTCCAAGATTACTTGCATTATATCAATTTCAGCAGAGACTATCAATTGATTATGCATGTGCACACTTGCCATTAATCTTAACACGAATGAGGAATTTTGGCCACCCGCAAATCTTTTAAGTATTTCATGGTACAAAATAATGGGCATAAGGGATAAAATATTGGGCATCTATTGCAATATGCCGTTTTTGGCTTATTAGTTTAATCAAGCTACAAGATTAACATTTTATAGTTCTCAGGCTTAACTAGACGGTGAGGGAAAAGTCATGGGTTACACGGCTACATGGAGAATCCTTGAGGACATAATAATTGAGCTCAGGAAAAAAGGAGTAACTATACCGCCCAATGTTATGACTGATTTGAAATCTGCCAAACTAATGATTAACATTTCGCAGGCAGAGGGCAGCACGGGAGAAGTAACACAGAAAGTTGAAGAGTACCTTGCAAACGTTGAAGGATACCTTATCACTGAAGCAGAAAAAACGTTTGGCTCCGAACGCGTTGATGAATGGCTTAGAAGGTTGGAAGCAGCTATTTGCGAAGTCTGTGAAGTAAAAGAAGAAGAAGACAAGTTTATTTTAGGCGTTCCTAGAGACCAAAAATGGATTCGCGTCGAACCCATCCAAAGTCTTCGACCCGAAAGGCTCAAGCAGCTTGCTCAAGAACTAAACCTTACAGTCAAGCCGCAAAAGGACGGACGACTAGTAGTCTACGGTCAACCAGAAGACATCAAAGAATTCCTCAAAAAAATGACTGCAGAAGCAATTAAAAAATAAATGCCAATCAACTCTCAACCAATCCACATGATAGGCTGAAACCTATTTGGAGCATATCTCTCTCTCGTTTCTAGCTACGCAAGTTATTTGAGAAACGAAAAGAAAGAATGGATACCAAGAATTGGAATCACTGAATAGTGGCAATATCAGGCATACTGTGGCGAGTCGAGTTTGTCAAGAAATCTGGACTAAAAAAATGGAGCTTAGTTCAGAAACCTTGACAAGAACCCTTTTATTATCAAGCAATTCCAAGATAAAGTTGGATGGGTATGGGTAAAGGTTTGGTCTTAGTGCTTGTTCTCGTCTTCCTAATGTCTCCATGCATAATTGTGGTTAAGCCTGTTTCTGCAGATAATGTGACTGAGAATTCTTGGGTCTCTAAAGCGCCGATGCATGTGGCAAGAAGCGCCTTAGGTGTTGTAGCCCTAAACGGGGAAATTTACGCTATCGGAGGCTCCACCTCAACTCGTTATCCCCTTGACGTTTTCTTGGGAACAAACGAGGAATATGACGTGGCAACAAATACGTGGACCATCAAAGCATCTATGCCTACTCCACGAGTTTACTTTGCCATAGCAGCATATCAAAACAAGATTTACTGCATAGGTGGAGCCGTCGGTATGGCCCCTGTTGATGAAAGAAGCGGGTTCACGCATTATATTACATCCAATGTAAACGAGGTTTATGATACAGTCACGGGCACTTGGGTAACCAGAGCACCTATGCCAGACGCCGGCATGCAGATATCAGCGCAAGAGGTAAACGGGAAACTATACGTTATTGGTCTAGCGCATATCCATGTTTATGATCCAGTCAGTGATTCTTGGACTAACAAAACCAGTATGCCTTTGCCAACTTCAGGGTCTCCGCCTGTTTCGGTTGTTATCGGCAATAAAATAATTGTTACAGGTAAGTATTCTGTCGGATATGATTTACACTATGAGCAGCAAACTTGGATTTATGACACTAAAAATGATAATTGGACTCAAGGTAAATCAGGTCCAACCGTTGTGGGCCTGGGTGGAGTGGGGGTAACAGACGGTGTTAAAGCTCCTCAAAGGGTCTATGTCTTAGGGTTGGCAACGGAACAGTATCCTCCGCCTTCTGTTAATGAAGCTTATGACCCTAAAACTGATACTTGGGCGATAGCTACCGCCATGCCGACGAACCGTTCAGATTTCAGCGTTGTAGTTGTAAATGACCTCTTGTATGCAATTGGAGGTTATCTCTATTCATCTCGTTCTCTAACGTTAACAAATGTGAATGAGCAATACACACCGATTGGCTATAGTACTCCGCCAGAAATCGAGGTGGTTTCGCCGTTGAACCAGATATATAATGAATCTAGTGTTTTCTTAGCTTTCACCGTGGATAAAGTTGTTAGTTGGACAGGCTATAGCCTTGATGGGAAAGACAACATTACCATTGACGGCAACACTACTCTGACAGGATTACCTAATGGCTCACATAACATTACAATCTATGCTAAAGACGCTTTTGGAAAAGTTGGCGCTTCCGAAACCATCACCTTCACTATAACAAAGCTCGAGTCAGAGACTTTTCCAATCACACCAGTTGTCGCTGTTTCTGTTGGAGTAGCAGTGGCTGTGGTTGCTGGTTTGTTGGTTTACTTCAAGAAACGCAAGCGCTGAAAATTATTTGGGTTTGGATTTGGGGCTTCAGCCTTTAAATAAGGGGGCTAAAGAATTTTTCAAGCACCAGAGTTCAGCGGTTTTTTCTTTGGCGAGTTAGTGTTTGGCGGTTTTGTTTTCGATATGTTTTTTACGATAAGTCGCTAGTGCTCTATGTGGGACCGTTTTGGTGAAATTGAAGGGATTTCAAAAATTAACGTTAACTGACAAAGCACTACAAAGTTGGCTTAATGCACTGCAAATTGGAAAGCCCAAGGTGGCTGTGGTGTCTTTGCAGGATGCGTCAGGTCGTGTTTTAGCCGAAGACGTAATCGCCCAAGAAGATTTGCCAAGGTTTGACAAGTCAGCCGTTGATGGGTACGCATTAAAATCCGCTGATTCCGTTGGTGCTTCACAGTTTAAACCAGCAACTTTCCAATTAACTGAAAACCAAGAAGTAAACGATAAGCAAGCCAAGCAGGTTTGGACTGGAAACCCCATCCCGAAAGGCGCAAACGCAGTAGTTATGCTTGAAAACACCAAAAAACATGACGCGAAACTGGAAGTTTGGAATCAACTTGCGCCAGGCGACAACGTTTCCAAAAAAGGGGAGGACATCAAAAAAGGCGAAATCGTAGCTAAAGCTGGCACACGCTTGAACCCTTACCACATAGGATTAGCCGCCGCGTTAGGCTACAGCAAACTAAAAGTCGCAGAGAAACCAAAAATTGCCATTTTAGCTACAGGAAACGAGCTTGCAGAAGTAGGCACTCAGCTTTCTGGAAACCTAATTTATGATTCGAATAAAATCATGCTTTTAGCCATGTGCACAGAACTTGGCGCAGAAACAACGGACTATGGCATAGCCAAAGACAATGTGGATGAAATCGCTGATAAAATCCGAAAAGCCCTACAAACTCAAGATGCAGTAATCACCACTGGCGGAACAAGCGTTGGAGGATTAGACTTGGTGCCAGACGCAGTTAACAAGCTTGGAAAACCAGGCATCGTTGTTCATGGCGTTGCGTTGAGACCTGCAATGCCCACAGCTCTTGCCATGTTGCAAGGCAAACCAGTTTTGATTTTGTCAGGTAATCCTGTGGCTGCAATCGTTGGTTTTGAAGTGTTCGGTAGACCAATGGTTTGCAGGCTGCTTGGAATGAGCAAAACAGAGCCAAGACAGATGTTGAAGGCTACTTTGGCAAGAAGGGTTGCTAGTGCACTTGGAAGAAAAACTTACGTCAGAGTCCGCGTGACTTTGAAGAACGGTGAATTTTATGCTGAGCCAGTTAGCGCAAAAGGTTCAGGAGCAATATCCACAATGACGCAGAGCAACGGTTTCGTTATCGTTCCTGAAAATCGCGAGGGCATAAGCGAAGGCGAACCCGTTATCGTCCACATGTTTGGCAGCTTGGAGGTTGCGGACTAAATGTTTAGGAAGCTTATGACGTTTGATGAGGCGCAAAAAGCGATTGAAGACCAATTTAAACCTGCCTTTTTAGGTGAAGAAGACGCTGTACTGCTTGAAGCTTACAATCGTGTTCTTAACGAAGACGTAGTTTCAACGCTTGATATTCCCCCCTTCAACCGCTCGACAGTTGATGGGTACGCTGTGAAAGCCGAGGACACTTTTGGTGCAGAGGAAAATCAGCCTGTGACTTTGAAAGTTTCTGGTGTCGTGAATGTTGGGGAGCAGCCGAAAGTGGTTTTGGCGAAGGGTGAAGCTGTTGAGATTGTTACTGGTGCACCGATTCCTGATGGTGCAGACGCAGTCGTGATGGTTGAAGATACAGAAAGAGAAAATGGCGAGTTGCGTGTTTTCAGCGCTGTTACCGTGAATGAGAATGTTATGAAGAAAGGCTCAGACATAAAAAAGGGCGAAACGGTTCTCATAAAAGGGCAGGTTTTGGGTTCTTCGGAGATTGGTGTTTTAGCGGCTTTGGGTTTGACTAAAGTTAAAGTTTCAAAAATACCCATAGTTGCGGTTTTGTCCACAGGGGCAGAGGTAACTGAGCTTGGTAAGGCTTTGCCTGCGGGAAAAATCTATGACATTAACGCTTACAGCCTAAGCACCGCAGTAATTGAAAGTGGTGGAAAACCAGTTTACTTCGGCGTTGTTCCTGACGATAAGGCTGCTTTATCTAGGGCACTGCAGACTGCTGTGGCTTCAGCGGACATGGTGATTACTTCTGGCGGTGTTTCTGTTGGTCCACGGGATTATACTCCGCAAATCGTGGATTCGCTGGGTAAGCCTGGAATAGTTGTTTACGGTATTGCAGTGAAGCCTGGCAAACCTACGACTGTTGGGTTTGTTGGGGATAAACCTGTTTTTTCTTTGCCTGGTCATCCCGCGTCTGCTTTGTTGATTTTTTATTTGCTTGCTAGGCCTTTGATTCAGCGTTTAGCTGGCAGACCTGTGACTGGAATGACAGTGGTTAGGGCTTTTGCTGGTTCACGGATGTTTAGTGCTAAAGGTAGGCGAACGTTTGTCATGGTTAAGTTAGAGTTTGATAAAAGTTGCCGTTTGATTGCTGAACCTGTGGAAACTGGCGCGTCTGGAGCGATTACCACTTTGGCTAAGGCTGACGGGTTTGTTGAAATTCCTGAAAACGAGCAGTTTGTTGATGTAGATGAAGAGGTTGCTGTTGTGCTTTTCCGTAATGTTTCTGGCAAGGTTTAGGGTTTAAGCGGGTTTTCTCTTAAATAAGATGTACAGTGCGAACACCCATGTGAGCACAGCGTAAGCAATCATGCTTATGCCTATTAGTGCATTGCTGAATCCTATTGAGTATAATGTGTAAAGGGAAAAGGTTGATGCTCCAGCAAGTAAGATGGCTACTAACCATGGTGCCCAAGCCCTTTTTGTAAAGAGACTATAGGCTGTTATTAAACTGAGGATTCCGAGTAAACCAAGCTGCGGCGCAAAACTAGTTAAGGGCAGAAATGCAAAAAGGATTATTCCAGCGATTGCATAGAAAGCTATTGACGCCAATTCTATACGGTTGATTGTTTTTAGTTTGGTTGCTAAGGACACTTGTGTTCGCCTTTACCCTATGCAGTAGGGGTTGAATTAATGACCAGTTATTAATGTTCGATGTTTGATTTTCTCATCCATCTACCACAAGAACATCAATCCCTGTGGAATATTAGGTACATTATTCACCCTTTTCTGCTATTGGATTCTTCCAATGGTTTATGAACCTATTTAATGTTTGCTGAATCCAGAAAAGACTGGTGATAGAAATCTGCAAACATTTCCCAACAAATCGACTCTCTACAAAAGAGAATTGACAATGCTAATAAACTCAAGACTTAGATTGAAAAATTGAAAGTTGAGTTAGCTAAAGTCAAGAAAGCAAAAGAGTTAGAGCTAGACGAGATTTCTTTAATGTGGAGTGTCTATGCAAAGACTTGTCAATCCAACAATCAGAGCCAAGAGCATATAGTTGAAGCATCAGTCAAAGCGTAAAAATTTTTTGGGTCTCGAAAGAAAGAATGTGCATTTGACACTGAGATTTTTTCTGATAGCTAGCCTATCCAAGTTAGTCACAAAGCAGCGCTGTCCGATTTATGGCTATTTTATGTTAACAGGTCGTATAATTTTTGGAGTTTTCTTCTATCAACCTTATCTTCAAATTCTGATAACCATTTAAAGAGGTATTGTTGTGCGCGTGTAGATCCATATATTTGGTCGTTAGCAGAAGCAAAGTCTATGACCCTTGTGCAATGGTTTGCTGAGAAAGATGACTTTATGTTTTGGAGTATTTCAGCATTTACTCCAGCTATATCATACTTGTCACTTCTTCCAAACTCAGCAATAAATTGACTGGGCCTATTATTCTTAACTGAGATTTCTTTTAGCTCACGTTTCCTTGTTAAACGAGCGATAATTTCTAGAATACACTGTCTGCATCTTGGTGCAGCTGTGTCGAAGTACCAATTGAGAAGCATTTCGTACAACTCAGCACTTTCAACTGCATTCCGTCCAAGAATCGCTTCATTAATGAAAGTAAAAACATTCTTGTTTTCAACAGAGCCTGTAACGTCTAAGACTGCCACTGCTTCGAGGACATCAGAGTAAGTTTGTTTTAAAACTTGGAATTCCATGTCTTTGATTGTTTGATTTATAGCTTGGTCATCAATAGCCAGCAAAGAACTAATTGTTCTCTCTAGAATCCCTTTGACTGATTCTTTGCTTTTTATATCAAATTTAGCTTCCTCTCTGGGGACAGTAATTTGAGCAGCGCCACTCGGCTTCACGACCTCCAATATTTTCTTTGCCACATTTTCTATGCCTTTGTCTGTTGACACCCCAAGTAAACCTGCGAGTAAGAGAGATTTACTTCTGATGAATGCTGCATTAACGTTATGCCAAACTGGTAGTATGATTTTTACGCCATCGGTTTCTTTTGCCACAAGCGCTTCCAATTCTCGCTGCGGCCAATCTTTTTCGAAGAAATTCTTACTTAGAATGACAATACCAAATCCTGAGTTTAAGATACCTTTGTCAATAGATTTGTGAAGACGATCGCCTAACTTTAGAGCTGATTCATCAAACCATACCCTCAGACCGGCGTTGGTAAGTGCATTATACAACGGTCTAGCAATCGCATCTTTATCCTCAGAAGCATGACAAATGAATGCATCCCATTTCTCCGCAACCCCTTCCACTGTTGTATTCCCACCATAAACAACATTGACCCTCTCTTGATGTTTAATAGTCTTTCTTTGTGGTAACATTAATGGTGCTTTACTAACTGGCCCAACTTCCTCTCTGATTATGGTTCCATAAGAGGCTCTATCATCTGGGTGCCAATATCGCTGAATACTAGTATTATATCTCCTTGCAAAAATTTCAGCAGCTGCATTTAAAGTCAAAGTCGGATTCTTAGCTCTAATTCGTGTGATTGCTGGTCTTATTGTACTCTCAGCAACAATCCCGGCGAGTTTCTTCTTAAGAAATTCAAAGATTTTTGGGTTAAGTTCTGGTTTGACCATGTGCATCAAATTCTCTCATAGACAATAATGCCTTTAATTTCAACTGACCTAATCAGTCCCTTATCTTTTAAGTGACTTAGGATTACTTTGACATTGTTCTCTTTTTTTCCAGTTTCTCGGACAATATCGTCAATAGTGTGCTTTTTATCACACAGTTTTAGGACTTTACTCTCCTCTTTCCCTATTGTTACTTTAGGAGCAGACCTCTTTTGCAGCGAGATAAGAATGTCTATTTTTTCTTCAATATTTTTTAGTGACTGTAATAATTCTCCAAACTGATCTTTACTTGTCAATTTATTTGACCTCACTATTTTGTAGGTCTTTCCTTTGTTCTTCTGTTACATTTTTACTCTTAGTTTTTTGAGAAATACTTGGGACGTCAATTCCAAAATCTTCAAGAGAAAAAAGACTATTCCCTCTACTCCCCCCTTGCGACGGAATTTGTTCAGCTATACCTTCTCTAGTCCATTTCTTCCAAAGATTAGAAATATCTCCAGAATATATTCCCGAGATGTCAGAAAGTTCTTTGGTCGTCTTTTTTCCATCTGAGAATTTGTAGAGGACTCTTTCTTTAGGCGTCTTCAAATTCTTTTCAAGAATGTCTCTGACTTGAGGAATGCTAGTCACTTTTGTCCACTTGACCAATTCTTCAAGTAACTCAATCGTTTTTTCTTTTGCTGCTCCATTCTCACTCATTATTTACCACACCTTGTTTAGAATCACTCTCAATAGTTGGCAATTCAATTCCTACTAATTTCAATGAAACAACTTTTCTGTAGCGACCTGATGTTCTAGCAGGGATTACTAAAGGGATCAGCGCCCATCTTTGCCACATATTTGCAACAGTTACATTGCTGATCTTTTTTCCCATCTTGGTTGCAATTTGAGCAATGTCTCTCGTGCTATTCTTGCCATTTGAAAGTTCATAGACAAGTTTGTCAACATCATCTCTGAGGGTTGTTTTTAGGTCAACAAGAAAGGTCTTCCAAACTGGATATCTAACCCAGAATATTAGCTCGTCAATTTTCTCTGAATTGAATAAGTCTTCGCTCATTTTTCATTCACTCCAAACTTTTGAAGTAATACTTCTTACCGCCTATCTCATCGTAAAGAACTAGTCCAGACTCCATAAGAGATGCCAAATGCTGCGACACATTAGGTTGACTAAGTCTGCTTTTAGTTGCTATTTCATTAACAGTGTTTTTTCCATCGCACAATTCATACACTTTTCTCTTAGCAGGACCCTTCAAAATCGCTTCTTTTTCGTCTTGAATTGCTTGAGTGTTAGCGAGCTTTAGAACAGAAAGAATCCTCTCCAATAGTTGCTTAGTCTCCACATCTTTACGTTCCATAATACCAACTCATTATCTATTATTAACAATATCAGGGTCACTTATAAGTGTAGCGTGAAATAGTTAAGTTAACATAATATGTAGTAAATTCTAAAACGCATATTAACTAACACCAACAATCAAGAATTTGAGCTAACGCAACCCATTTATGGATAGTTGAATTATATAAGATTATTTACTAAATCTTCCAATAAAATATTTGACATTTTCTTATATCGCAGCATTTGGACAGCAGAAGTTGACGTCATGTTGTTTATGCTAATCACTGGTAATAGTTTACATAAATTTATAGGCTTATAGATTTAAAAGAAAACCTCAATCTTTGAGGACTTCAGAACACATTCGCACCATTCACCCATTCGACTTTTGTGCAGAAGAGTAAGATTTAGGGAGTCAGAGCACAGTACATAGATAAATTAAGAATTGAAGCCCAAAGAGACGTATAAATCTCTAAGAAGAATAGCTTCTATTTCATAATTACTAGAATACACGCTAGAAAACCAATCTTCGTCTTCTCTGTCTTCATCAGTTAGGTCTCCTGTTAATAGAGAATTGAGTTTTATTATTAATTCTAAGACTATCACTAGTTGTTGTAGTGGGTTGTCGCTGACTTGTTCTCCTATCTCTACTTGAGCGAAAGAGTTTAGAGTAAGCTTAAGCGAATACCAGAACAGAAGAGGATTGAAATTACAGTATGAGTTATCTTGAACTGTTCACTTCGCAAACGAACGTTTTCAGCGGTTTGCAGAAGCCGTTTGAGAAAGCAAAATACGTGATTTTCGGCGTGCCATTTGATGTGACAAGCACGTATCGGACTGGTGCGAGGTTTGGTCCGAACGCGATTAGGCAGGCATCTTTGAATATTGAAACTTACAGTTTCCGCAGTGGGTTGGATGTTGAGGATTTAGCGTTGTATGATGCTGGTGACTTGCACGTGTCTATGGATGCGCAGAAAACGGTTGATATGACTAGGCTTGTGGTTGAGGATATTTTGGCTGCTGGAAAAATGCCTGTGGCTTTGGGAGGAGAGCATACGGTTACGCTTGGGATTGCGAAGGGTTTAGGCGCTAGGGCAGCCAATACAGCGATTGTAAGCTTTGACGCACATCTCGATTTACGTTGTGAATTTTTAGGTTCAACGCTGTCTCATACGACTTTTATGCAGTTAATAAGCGAGGAAGTGAAGCCGGCGAAAATCGTTGAGGTTGGCACACGCTCAGCTTGCAAGGAAGAACTGACTTATGCAAAGACGGCTGGAGTGGAATTTTTCACTTCTCAGCAAATCATCAAGCAAGGCTCACTATTGATTGCTGAACAGTTGAGAGAGAAGCTTCTGCCTTACGAGAACTTATATTTGACGGTGGACATGGACGTACTTGACCCAGCGTTTGCTCCTGCAGTGCAAAACCCTGAGCCTGAAGGAATCACCACAACCGACCTGCTAGACCTTGTCTGCGCGTTATGTGATAAACGTGTGGTTAGCTTTGATGTGTCGGAGATTGTGCCAGTTTACGACCAAGGAGTATCAGCAGTCGTGGCAGCAAAAGTAATGTTCGAAATGCTGTGCCAACTGGAAAAATCAAGAAAAAAATAGCCCTCGACTCTAACAATCGAGATAGTTTATACCTCATTTAAAGCATAGGGTTCAATTCTCACCCCCAGCTTTAGCATTTTTTTGGATCCTACATTCTTTCATTTTTTGTGATTGATTTTTCAGCTGATTAAAAGCAAATTTCTAAGCGACTATTTTGATTGCATTATTTCGTTTTGACTCAATTCTTATATGTAAGTAAAACATTACATATTATAAGAGCGCGAAGTATCATGTCTGATGATCTATGATGATCTAAAGTTTCATCTCAGGGCTGCCCAAGAAAAAAGACTAGCGGCTTTGGACGAGTACGAGAAGAAGAGAAACAGCGTAGTCGGCGATTTAGCCATCAAGGCTGTTGAACAGGCGATTGAAGTTCTGGCTGCATCTGAGGGAAAACACTTCCATACGACACCAAGGAGCGCACACAGCAACAGAATCCGTTGGATAAAAGAAAAGTATCCTTCTTTATCTAAGGATTTAGACGAGCTATGGGGAGCTTATGGTGCTTTGGGTTATGAGGGTCTCAATGGAGAAAGAGCCGAGAAAGCTATCTCCGCAATGGAGCGCGTTTTTGATGAAATTGAAAGAGCAGCAAAAATTAGACTTAAATAAAATCGTTAGTTCAGTGTCGAAAATTCAGAGTGTTGTAGGCATTATTCTCTTTGGTAGTCAAGCAAGAGGAGATTATGATGAGTTTTCCGATTATGACCTCTTAATACTGTTTGAAAATAAAACTCTGATGTGGGAAACTTGGGATGAACTTTTCCAAGTCGTTGGAAGTCTAAACATGAATTTGCATGCGATTCCAGAAACACTTGAAGAGCTTAAGAACGCTAACCCAGTGTTTTTAGATGAACTATTTAGATATGGAAAAGTGCTTTTTGCCAAAATGCCCTTAGAAGTTTACCTTCAGCCCTTAAACTTGAAATCTTTCTCCTTAATCACGTATGACATGCGAAACGTGAATTACGCAGACAAAATGAAGGCTTCATATTTCCTTTATTCCAAAGGCGGGGCAGGCGCTGTAGCGAAGGCTGGGGGAACCAAAATCAGCGACGGCTGTATAACTGTTCCAAGCGATATGGCTGACGAAATAATCCGAGTCTTAACTTCATTCGGTGTTCAAACTGCAAAGACAGAAATTTTCATAAATCCAGACATGCCCAAGTCTTGGCAGACCCAAAACAGAATTCAGGCTTCCAAGGTTCAAATTGAGAATCCTCAACATGGCTAAACTGCTCGTTTTAGCCTATCCTCTTGCAGTTTTTACCTTTTTTTTTACCTTTTTTTGCCTTTTTTAACCTTTTTTCACCTCAACCTAACGCAAATCCAAGCCCTAAACAACAAAAACAACCCAAAACACCCATTTCAAAAGGGGGAGGAGCTACTATTTACAAGAAATCCAACCACAAAAAAAGAATCATCAGCGCTGACAGGACATGCTGAATTCATATACTATATCACAGCATAGTTGGTACTGTTGAAGGCTGGTGTTTTGGCTAAAGAACCAGAACTAACTATTCTCACAATCGGACACTCCACAAGAACGCTGGAGGAGTTCGTTGATTTGCTTGAGGCTTATGGTGTGACTTTGGTGTTGGATGTGCGTTCCGTTCCTCGTAGCAGGCATAATCCGCAGTTTAACAAGGAAACCCTGCCAAGCAGCCTCAAACACTTCGGCATAAAATACATTCACATGCCCGACATCGGCGGCTTACGCCGACCAAAACATAACTCAGAAAACTTGGCATGGCGCAACAACAGCTTCAGAGGCTACGCAGATTACATGCAAACCAAAGAATTCACAGATAACCTGCTAAAAATCATCGCGCTCGCACGAGAGAACCGCTTGGCGTTGATGTGTGCTGAAGCTTTGCCCTGGCGGTGCCACCGAAGCCTCATCTCCGACGCGCTCGTGGTACGGCATGTCCGCGTGAAACATATCATAAGCGCAACTAGCCTTATCAACCACCAGCTTAACGAGATGGCGCATGTGGAAGGAACAAAAATAACCTACCCATTATTCACCAAAGAAACACCCCAAAGAACACTGGGTGATTTTGGAACTTAGCTAAGGGAAATTCAACCGCTTAACTTTTTTTAGATTTTTGTTTTTTGATACCAATTATTGCTAGAAGCGCTCCAGCCAATAATATTATGATCGCTAATGGCGCCAACTCTGGGATTGCAGGTGTCTCTGAAGGGGATGCTGTAGGACTGTAAATAGTGGCTGCAGCGGTTGCGGTTGGGATGGGAGTGGACGAAGAAGTAGGCGTTTGACTAGATGTCGGAGATGGACTTGTATTCGATGCAAAGGTTGCAGATATGACATATGAGGCCTGTATATTATTAAAGGCATATGAAGTGACAGCGCCAACTGAAGTTCCATTCACTTCAACATCAACTATATGATAGCCCGTGTTCGCTGTTATATTGAAAATTTGGCTATTACCGTAAATAACGATGAGTGGTCCACTTGGGCTAATGGAACCGCCAGTCCCTGCGGAAGTAGAGAGAGTGAAAGTTGGAATTTCTGGTGCGTTGGGATTTGGCGAATTCAAAATTGGTAGAAAGTTAACTTTGCCTAAGTTGAAGTCATTTTTCAAATCGTAAATGCTCTGGTTGATTGCTTGCTGGTTGGTTGTTCCCCACCAATTGTTAGGGGCGTTGATGTTGTTTGAAGTGCTTACTAGTTGGATGCTATGTTGGCTGTAGTTCTCTATGTTGTTGCCGCTTATTATGGGTGAAACCGCGCTGTTTAGCTGAATTGCAGTTGAACAGTTTGCTATCGTGTTATTTTCAACTATGGCGTCTCCTATTTGGAGTCCAATATTGATGTTAATGATTAGGTTGTTGTTAATTGTAGTTGAAACAGCGCTGCCTCCACTAACGCCTGCACCAGAAATTATGTTATTAGAAATAACAACCGTTCCTGTCCCGCCACCAATGCCGATGCCCCCAGTGATTATGTTGCCAGTTATTAAAGCGTTAAAAATATTATACATGTATCCGTTTCCATTCATGTTAAAGGCTATGCTGCCAATCGTGTTGCCTGTTAATGTGGGAGAGCTTTGATCTTCTATAGCGACCGTGTAGTAGTCTCTGTCCCAATCTCTTCCGATAAAGAAGTAGCTGCTTCCTCCAGAAATCGTGTTATTTGAAATGAACGGTGAGCCTCCATAGATTCCCATTCCGCCACCGATAACATTGTTAGAAATTGTTGAATTATCGCTTAGGTTCAATCCGCAAGAATTGAAATTATTGTTAGAAATTATTGAGGCACCACCGTTTGTTGTGATAGCCACGTTTTCATACATCATGCCAGCAGCGTCATTGAAGGTGTTGCCGCTTATCTTTACAGAGCAATTTGAAATAGATATCACGGTTTGGTTAACTACTGCGTTTTGGATTGTGCAACCTGAAGCCTGTTTGTTCGTTCCAGCTGGTGCTGGAGGCGGTGAATTCTATTTGTCCAGCGTTGACTGCTGCACCAACAATGTAGATTGGATTAGCGCTGGTGCCAACTGCATTTAAAGTTCCGTTAACCTGCAGGTAGTACGTATTTAGATTGACTGTTGCGCCCGCTTGGATGGTTAAGGTAACTCCCTGGTTTACCAATGTTGGTCCAGAAAGGTTGTATGGACTGTTAGCTTTTGTCCAAGTGGTATCTGAACTAATTATGCTCGGAGGAACGGTATCAGCATGGACGACATTGCAGACAAAAATAAGCGGACAAACGATAAGAGTTGCGAGTAATATGGCGTAAGAAAGGCTTCTCATACCTAGCACTCCATGTAGAAATGGCAATTTTGCGGATATTAATCTTTGCAAACTGCAACCAATTAAATAGAACCCTTGATTTTTGCATAAGGCAGCTATTCAGTCAGCAGCCAATGCGTTAACGAGAGTGATTATCTAGCGCTATTCTTTTTGTAGTTTTGCTATAAAGAAGCCGTTGCACTGGTGAATATGCGGATAAAGCCTTTGGCATTTTGTTAATCCTCGCATTCCTGGCAAACCAATTTTCGGCGTTACTTCCACTAATGTGAATTCTGGATGCCACTTCAAAAACCGCTCAATTATCATTTCGTTCTCTTCCACAGTTATGCTACAAGTAGAATAAGTTAATGCTCCACCAGCAGCGACTTTTTCAGCACAGCTGTCAATCATTTTCCACTGGATAGCCGCCATTTTCTCAATTGATTTGGGTCTGAGGCGCCATTTGGCTGAGGGTTGCTTGGCGAAGACGCCTGTGCTTGTGCATGGCGGGTCCAAAACCACCAAATCCGCTTCACCCCAAAAAGGCAAAGAGGCGCATGCATCGGCGATTATTGGCTCAGCAATTTTGGCTCCCATGCGGGCGGTTTCTTTTTTCCACACTTTCATTCTTCTATTTGAGAAATCAACCGAGTAAATAGCGCCATTATTCTGCATAAGCTGAGCCAAATGCGTCGTTTTAGCGCCTGGTGCAGCGCAAATATCAAAAACCGTGTTGCCCGGCTTGGGGTCTGCAGCTTCTGCGGCGAAGCAGCTTGCTTTATCTTGGATGTAGAATAAGCCTTCCTTGTAGCTGGGCAAAGTGTTTAACGGCTGCTTCAACTCAACAATTCTATAAGTATATTTTAGCGATTCAGTTTTTTGGAGTTTAGCACCTTCTGCTTCAAGTTTTTGCACAATTGCCTCTTCTGTTGCCGCCAAATTATTCACTCGGATGTACGTGGGCGGCGGGTTTACACTTCCCTCCAAAAAGGCAACA
>JBEKHJ010000029.1:0-16417 GCA_050012335.1 Bathyarchaeia archaeon | reverse complement strand
TAACTGCGTATTTGAAAGTTAACAGCTACACCGCTGAATCACGTGAGTACGCACTGAAAAATCTTATTTTGCCCTTTTTCACCATCGGAATCCATCAAGCTGGGTTGGGAACAGTAAGCGAAATATACGATTGCGACCTACCCAACACGCCGAGGGGTTGCATTGCGCAAGCGTGGAGTGTGGCTGAGCCTTTGCGGGCTTACGTGGAAGATGTGTTGCTGGTTAAACCGGGATATTGGAAGGAAATTTTTGAAACTTAGGGTTTTATTGCTTTTCTGAGGCTGTCAGCGGCGGTTTCTGGCGTAATAGTGTTTATGTATGTTCCTGTGCTTATCTCAAAACCTGCCCAAATTGATAGTTTGGGGTAAACTTCCAAGTGCCAATGATAATGGTCTTTTGCTTCTTTGTTTATGGCTAAGTGGAAACCGTAATTGTAGGGTGGATCATTCACTAAGTCTTTTAAGGCTTTGAGGCTTGCCTTGAGGGTTTGTGCGAAGGCTGAGACCTCAGGTCGCGTTAGGTCAAGGATACTTGGCGCGTGTTTTTTGGGCATTATCCAGAATGCCATTGGGTTAATGCTTGCGTAAGGAGCAAAAACTATGAAATCATTATTCTCAAGCACGAACCTTGGGCCTTTCACTTCTTTCTCGATTATGTCGCAAAAAACACATTTCCCATGTTTGTCATAGAACGCTTTACTTGCCTCTAACTCTTCTTGGATGATTGAAGGAACCATAGGCGTCGCAATTATTTGGCTATGCGCATGAGAAAGCGAAGCGCCAGCTTCCTGTCCATAATTTCTAAAAATTGAAACGTATTTGACGTAGGGTTTTGCGCTTAACTCTCTGAGCCTGTCAATGCACGCTTTGATGACAAGTTCTAGCTGTGGCAGTTCAGCGTCAGCCGGGTCCTCATCATGATTTGGGGATTCAATTATAACCTCATGGTGCCCAATCGCAGAGCCAAAACATTCACTCTTCATTATTTGTGTTTCATCTTCAGGTTGCCTAGGTGGACTGAATGCAGGGTAAAGGTTTGGAATGCAGCGGACAAGCCAGTTTTTTGGGCGTTCACCAACCAACGGGTCTTTAGACTTTTTAATACCGCCATCCTCTTTCAAGTATAGCATCATGGCTGGCGGCGTCATGTGTTCATTGCCAACGCACATTGGGCAGACCGTGCTTTTGGCCGGTTCAGTTTTTTGTTTGACAAAATCGTTGGGTCTGCGGCTTCGTTCTGTCGCGATTACGACCCAGCGGTTTAGTAAGTAATCTTTTCTCAGTTCATTGTAAGGCATACGTTAAGCACCTAGACAAATTTTCATCTATTTTTTTAATACTATAGAAACTCTGACTTAAAATTTTTACCACGTACATCCTAAGGCTATAATGTACGTGGTAGGTGCTTAAATGTACGTAGTAAAAGAAAAGCCTCCTGAAGATACTTTGGCGATTTATCCCGTAAAATCAGATTTCCAAGGCATTGGAAGCATTTTTCTAAGACCGTTTGGAGTTCGATTAAAGGCAATGTTATGTTATCGCTGCTTCCGAGGGCTTTTAGCTATTTAAAGCTACTTTTGGGATTTAGATAAAGTTAGCGTGCGGAAAGTTGTGTGTTTCTCTGATAGTTGTTGTATTTTCTTTGATAGTTGATATAGTAAACTGCTTATGGAAATGGCGAAAGCTGGAAGAGCTGGCAGGATATACCAGTAAAGTTTTGTTTGAGCAAAAGTGAACACTACAAGCACGATTGATATCCATGCAAGAATTAAAGTGTCTTCTTTTAAACGCTTGATAACCGCATTGAATGCGCAAAGCCCTGCCGCAAAAGGTAGCAATATTACCCAAAGCAGGTTTTCGTTATTAGCTAAATAGCTAAAATAATAGAGGTAACCTCCGACGTGACCCTCAATAGGACTAACTGTTCGCGTAACGCCAGCGTACACGAAAAACCACTGCCAAAACTTCAATCCAAAACGGATATCCATGTAGATCAACCACGGAGAAAAAACCAGAAGACCGACTCCCCAAAAAAGAGTAAAGCGTTTTGTGAAGAGAAACCTAACGCTTCCCTTTGTCGCGATGAGATAAGAAAAGATGATTAGCGGAATCAGCAAGGCCTCAATCTGCTTTGTCATTAACGCCAAACCAAAAAACAGCCCGCTCAAAACTGCATACCGATTAGTTTTTTCTGTTTTCTCGCTCAAAACAAAAAAGTATATGCTACCCAAAATGAAAAAGACTAAAAGAACATCAGTCATAGCGAGTCTTGCAAACACGTAGAAGGTTGTAAACGTTCCTAAAACTAGAGCCGAAAGAAACCCTACATACACGTTATAAAGTTTCTTTCCCAAATAGAAGACAAGAACTAAGGACAAGGTGCCAAATACAGCACTAAAAAACCTTGAGGCAAAATTGTTAACGCCAAAGACCTGATAGGCAATAGACATCAGCCACATGTTAAGCGGCGGCTTACCTATCCAAAAATTTAAAATGCCAAAAGCCCAAGGAGTCAGGTAGTCTCCGCTTTTGACCATGTGGAATGCCCATTGAGAGTACGTTTGCTCGTCGGCAGCCAGAAGAACTCCACTTCCTAAATTAATGAAGAATATTGTTGAAAAAGCCAGAATTCCCAAAACACAAAGGACATCGGCATGTGCTGAAAACCAAGAAAGATTTCGGCCAGAAATATTTGCGGCTTCAGCTTTTCGCTTAGCCCGCCTAGTTGAGCGAACAAAAAGCGCGATTGCAAAAATAATCACAGACCCTACAGAACATGCAATCGCATCAAACGCAATCGTAGTCAACGCTAAAGAGCTGGTAGATTGTGAAGGTGTGGTTTCAGCAATTGAATTGGATAAGGCAAAAGCGTAGATATGACTGTCATCGGAACCAACGTATAGGGTATTGTTTACAATGGCTGGTGAAGAATCCACAAAATTTCCAGTCTCGTAACTCCATTCCTTTGATCCTGTTGAAGCGTTAAGACAATAAATGTTGTAGTCTTCAGAGCCCACGTATACGTTGCCGTCTGCGATTGCAGGTGAAGACCAGATCCAATATCCAGTTGGGCTCTGCCATATTTTCTCGCCGTTGGAAGCATTTAGGCAATAAACGTTGTTGTCCTCGGAGCCTACATAAACGCATCCATAGGCGACAGCTGGTGAAGAGGCCACTGAATTCTGGGTTTGATATTTCCAAATCTGGGCGCCTGTGGAAGCATTCAAACAACAAACGTAACCGTCGTATGAGCCTATGTAGACGTAACCATTGTATACGCTTGGAGAGGAGATAGTGCTTCCAGTGTGGTGATTCCATATTTCGTTACCTGTAGACGCATTAAGAGCGTAAACAAAATAGTCGCCAGAGGCAACGTACACTACGCCATCGACAACAGCAGGAGAAGACTCAACCGCGCCACCAGTGGTGTAATTCCAGAGTTTTGCGCCGCTTGTAGCGTTCAAAGCATAAACGTTACCATCACCGGAGCCAATGTAGACTACGCCGTCTACAACAGCAGGAGACGAAGTAACCGCGCCACCAGTGGTGTAATTCCAGAGTTTTGCGCCGTTAGTTGCATTTAAAGCATAAACGTTGTCGTCGTCTGAGCCTATGTAGACAATCCCATTGTCGATGGCAGGCGACGACTCCACTTTACTTGGAGTTGAATAGTACCATACTAGTTCGCCGTTGGAGGAGTTGAGACAGTAAACAGCGCCATCATTGGAACCTGCGAAAACGTAGCCGTTAGCTACTGCGGGGGAAGATACAACACCTTGCATTGTTGTGAAATTCCATAAGAGTTTGGCGGAGTTTGTTGGACTGTTACCAGTTGTGGCGCCGCTGTGGTTTGGGTCATTACGGAACATTGTCCAGTTGTCGGTGATAGAACTGGCGTTGGCACTTGAGGCTACCGACATATAGTATGATTGGATTAGAATAAGGGAAATGAGGATTATTGGTATCCACTTGTGTTTTCTCAAGTGCCATCCGTACAGGAAATCACATGTAAGAATAGAATATATTAAACTAATTGAACTTCAAGAACCATCGACGGGTTTGAGTCCAGCGGAATCGCACTTAGGGCAAAATTCAAATAAATACCATTTTTGACCAATTTCGGAACAGGTATGCAGCATCATAGATACTAAATTAAAACAGCGAAGAATTAAAAACTTTGTATAGTTTATAATTTCAAGCCAAAAAGCCAGCTTGCAGTATAGCTTTTTGAAATGCTTTTTTATTTATTAATTTAATTAACAAACAAATGAAAACAATGAAAGCTTTGATTCTACAGAAACAGTATCAGAACCAGAAGCTCGACGATAACTGCTACAGTAAGGATTTTATTTAATCGCTCTATTCTTTTAACCGTTTGTTCAAGAGTGCTATCCATTTCTTTACCACCCCTCTTTAAGCTATTTTCTTCGTTTTCCTCCATGTTTACAATAGAGAGATCACTATTATAACAACAAGGATAGCTACTCCGAGACCCGCTGCCGCATAACCTAGCAGTTCAGCTCGCCTCATCGCTTTTTCCAATCGTGCAGACATGTCGCCGCTACTGGACGCGTTTGGCCAAGTAGGTGACCCTTGTGAAGTCACTTGTGGTTGAGAGATAGATATCGAGGTTGCTGGGGAGTTTATTGCGGCTTCACAGTTGCCACAGTAAACTGCACCCTCGGGAACCGTGGCACCGCAATGTGGACAAGTAGGCATTTCAAATTTTTCTCCTTAATATGTATTAGAAGGAACAGAAATTATCTATAATTTAAGCTTTCTACCAGCAAACTAGCGTTATCCAACTACTTTTTAGGGCTCAGCCGAAAAAGCCTACGCATTAAATTCAAAACCGCTTGTTCTTCATGCGTTTTCGAGAAAATGCTTATTTGCACTGTCCCGTAAAGCTTCTTAGTGGCGTTTTTTTGGCAAGCGATTCTTTACCGCAAACAATAAATCGTTAGTCAAACAAGTTCGTGCACCATTAGCCCTGCTGCAACATTATGGAGAAAGCCAATGAAGCTACAGCTAACCAAAAAAACGGCAATCATCTTAGTTATCCTCCTAGCAGTACTGCTGAACTTCAGTATTTTTTGTTATGCATATCCTCAAACCTTTACGCCACAATCAGCCACAATTGCGAGAGATTTTTCAGCGTACTATACTGGGGAATGGCGATTGTTCCATAATCCAACCAAAATCTATTATGATGGCATTCAGCCGGGCGATTATCAGATTCTTCCACAGCCGCAACCTTTCAAGTATACTCCTTCCTTTCTGATACTTTTTGCGCCATTTCTAACATTAAGCTACCAGGACGCCCTTAACGCTTTTGACATAGTACAATTTCTTTTAATTCTAGCTTTGGCTTTCTTTGTCTACAAGCTTATTGAAGACAAAAACCTCTTTCTCGGCGTTATAGTTGCAGTAATTGTTTTGCTTGATCCGCTGCTTATTGCACCTTCAATAAGTTACGATGGCGCTAACTTTCTCCATTACCGTATGATAAGCTTGCATGTCCAGACTTTCTCGCCAAGTTACTACTGTGGATATCTCTTAGCAAATGCCCACATCCTCCAAACAGTCCTTCTAGTAGGCGCTTTGTATTTTGGGTTCGCCAAAAAACCATGGCTGTCAGCGTTGTTTTTCACGTTCGCAATATTCGACCCACGGAGCGCACTTTTTGCATTGCCACTGCTACTGTGGTACAATAGACACTCGATATGGAAATTCATTGCGGGATCCGCTGCTTTTCTTGCGGCTACAAATCTCCCATTCTTCTTCTATTACGGTGTAGGCTTTGCATTCTTGAAGACAACAATTAATGGCTCCGTAGTCGGGCAGATGTACTTGTATGATTGGATTCCGCTTTATTCAATCGCCGCGCTAACCATACTTGAAATAATAACGGCCCTGTTTCAGCGGCGTGCTAGCCTGAGTAAAAAGCTAAGTTTACGCCTACTTGCCCACACAGAACTTTAATTACAGGTCGATTTTGGTTCTGTGAAGGGCTATAGTCAAAGAAAGATCATTAGAGTTTCAAAGGCTTTGGCGATGCTTTTTCTTTATTTTTAAGGTTGAAAGTATAAGTGCGAGGGTAAAAGCATATATCTGTTGACTTGTCCTCATTATTTTTCACTTTAAGGCAAACTAGGCGGAAATATGGCGTTAGCGGATAAAATCCTAAAGCTCAAGAAAGAAAAGAAAGCTGTGATATTGGCTCATAATTACCAAAGGCCAGAAATCCAAGACATAGCTGACTACGTCGGCGACAGCATTGAACTGAGCCGCAAAGCTGCAGAGGAAAAAGACGCTGAAATGCTTGTTTTCTCAGCTGTAGATTTCATGGCTGAATCAGCCGCAATATTAAACCCAGACAAGAAAGTTCTTTTGCCCTGTTTAGGCGCAAGATGCCCCATGGCGCAGATGCTTACGGTTGATGAGATAAAACGCGCTAAAACCCAATACCCAGACGCTCCAGTGGTGCTGTACGTGAATACTTTGGCTTTATGCAAAGCTAACTGCGACATCTGCTGCACCAGCGCCAACGCTGTGGAAGTCATAAAGTCGCTCGATGCAGAAACAATACTGTTTGGTCCAGACCGAAACCTAGCCGAATACGTTTCCGAGAAAACGGGGAAAACGCTTATTCCGATTCCTGAATGCGGATTTTGCCCAACGCACCTGCTTTTCCAGCCTGAAGACGTGAAAGTCCTAAAGATGCAGCATCCAGATGCTAGTGTTATGGTTCATCCTGAATGCAGTTCTGAAATGCGGAAAGTAGCTGATTACGTTGGCAGCACCTCAAAAATGTGCCGTTACGCCAAAGAATCCAACGCTAAAAACTTCATTGTCGGCACTGAAGAAGGCATCCTACATCGCTTGCGCAAAGAGAACCCGGAGAAAAACTTTTACTTAGCTTATGAAGGTGCAATATGCCCAAACATGAAGCTAACAACACTTGATCGGCTTTACGCTGCGTTGAAAGAGGAGAAGCATGTGATTAAGGTTCCTGAAGCGGTTGCAAAGAAAGCTCGTGCTTCTTTGGAGAGAATGTTTCAGGTTTAAACGGTTACTATCATTGTTTTGAGGATTTTTACTCCTCTTCTTGTGGTTAATTCGTCGCTTAACTCGTGTATTTCTGAAGCTTTACCTTTAACAGCTATGGCTTCTAGGCAGTCTCTTTCGCCAAGGTGAATGTGCATGGTTGATGAAATCAGTGAAGAGTGATGGTGTTGTGTTTCGGTTAGTTCGCTTTCAAGTCCTTTCACTTCATGGTCGTAAATCATGAGTAAAATGCCTGTTTGAATGGTGTCTTCTTCTTTGAGCCATTTTCGCTCGGAAACGTATAGTCTTACTGCGTCTTGTATTGCTTTGCTGCGGCTTTCGTAGCCCATTTTGCTTATGACTTCGTCGAAGTCTTTGAGGAGTTCAGGTGGGAATGTTACGCCTATGCGGGTGACTTTTGACATGGACATCGCTGATGAATGTGAGTGTTTTGTACCTAAAAGCTTTTATATGTTGAGTAACACGAATTTTGGAGAAAGTGTTACTGGAAGGCTAAGGATTGACGGATAAACTTTCTGCACTCAATCTCTCACGCAACGAAAAAATCAAGATAGCCATAATTTTCTCAATACTATTAACCGTCACTGCACTTGGCTTCTCCGCAGCATTTGTCATTGGAAAAATCGCAGTGGTCCTCGCAGGTCTTGGAATAGTGGCTTATGTCTTTGGTTTGCGTCATGGCGTTGATGCTGATCATATAGCAGCCATCGATAACACGACAAGAAAACTGATGCAGGAAGGAAAGCGTCCATGTACGGTTGGAATGTGGTTTTCTCTTGGGCATTCCACGGTCGTCGTTGCCCTCATCATCGGCTTAATAGTGGCAACACGGGCTGTCGCGACTAACATTCCTGCTCTCCAAAGTGCAGGTGCAGTAATCGGGACCCTAGTCTCAGGAAGCTTTCTTTGGATTATCGGCTTCATTAATGCCGTCATCGTGATTGGCATTTACAAGATTTTCCAGACGCTGAAGCAAGGTAAACTAAATCAGGCCGAACTCGACAATTTGCTCGAAAATCGTGGATTCATGAACCGCTTCTTCCGTCCACTCTTCAAAATCATAAGCAAACCTTGGCACATCTACCCAGTTGGCGTGCTATTCGGTTTAGGATTCGATACCGCAAGCGAAGTTGCCCTCATTGCCATAAGCGTGGGAATCGGCGTTTCCACAAACATTCCCCTATACTATATCCTGATTCTTCCGTTGATGTTTACCTGTGGCATGGTCACTATAGACACCGCAGACGGCGTTGCAATGAGAGTCGCTTACGGTTGGGCTTTCCTCAACCCCATACGAAAGATATACTACAACTTAACAGTCACAGTCATATCAGTGCTTGTTGCATGGGCAATAGGCACCGTGGAGCTTTTACAGGTGCTTTCAAGTGAATTAAATCTTAACGGGTTGTTCTGGAACTGGCTTAACACGCTGAATTTTGAAATGATAGGTTTCGGAATAGTGGCCATCTTCGTTGTGTCTTGGCTGGTTTCTTTCGGCTACTGGCAATACAAGCAATTTGATAAGGTAGTTCCGTTCAACCAGATACAGCAATCTTCAATAAACGCCAACATTAGCTAAGAGGCAAAGAAATGCCAGAACCAAATGAACTCACAGCACTCATCGAATATGGACGCAAACTACACGGGCACGTAGGACCATTCTTGGTTATCGGCTTAAAGATGGGTGCTGCAGCCAAAAAAGCCCTAAACATCTCCGACACAGAATGCACGCTTCTCACGGCAGAAGTTACTGTACCGTTGCATCCGCCGTTTTCATGCTTGCTAGGCGGCATACAGGTTTCCACAACCTGCACAATCGGCAACCAAAGACTCAAAATCAAAAACTCAAAGACCATTCAGGCAACGTTTACAAGGCAAAAAGATGCAAAAAAAGTGAAAATAACACTTACCCAACACTTAAGCGAGCAATTAGAGCAAAAGCAAAAACAAAACCAATTAACCGAAGAATTAGCACTAGAAATTGCCGATATGCCAGAAAACCAACTCTTCAACATTACCCTTGAGTAGCCCAATAAAGCAGTTAACTTGTTAAAATAAGCCCTATAATCTAACTGGATCAAAACCAATAGTGTTTTTAGCAGCCCAGCGTTGAAATTAATGAAGAATCATGCAAGACTTCGAAATAGCCAAAAAGCAACTCTACGAAAAGCAGCTAACGCTTGTCATAGTGAAAAACGGGCAAGTACTGTTCCAAACTGACTCACACAGAATCTCCGGTTTCATTGGCGCAATAGACAAATTCGGTGCCCAGCTAAACGGTGCTTCAGTGGCTGATCGAGTGGCTGGCAAAGCATTAGCGCTCCTGTGCGTTTACGCTGGGATACGTGAAGTTTACGCTGAAGTTTTAAGCAGGAAAGCCAAAGCAGTTTTTGAAGAAAACAAGGTGCCCTGCGAATGGAAGCAGTTAGTGGACAATGTTCTTGACTTAAACAAGACTGATACGTGTCCTTTCGAGAAAGCTGCCGCTGGCATATCTGACCCCGAGGATTCTTATGGTGCATTCAAGGCTTTGCTGGAGAAAATGAAGCCCTGCAAATAAAACTGAGCCAGTCACGAACAGTTTATATCAAACAAATCTCAAACTAATAAATTAGAAAAAGGAGTTAAAACAAATGAGTACCGAGCCTTTTCATGTAACCGACGCCAATTTTGAAGAAACAATCAAGAAAAACAAGCTAGCTTTAATTGATTTCTGGGCTAACTGGTGTGGACCATGCAGAGCCTTAGCCCCAACAATCCAAGAACTAGCAAAAGAGTACAATGGAAAAGCCTTAGTCGGCAAACTTGATGTTGACGAGAACCCAGCTACGGCTGAGCGTTTCCAAGTTTTCAGCATACCGACAATGATAATTTTCAAAAACGGCTCCGAAACCGAAAGACTCGTGGGCTTATGCCCAAAAAGCAGAATAGCTGACATGCTAAAGAAACATTCAGAGTAGCCTTAGGAACTTTTTATTTTTTCATACATTTTATCTAAAGTCCAGCGAATGCTCGACTTAAGCTCCTTCAATCGTTCATCATCAACGTTTCTAATTATTATTTCCCTTATCAAATCGCCTTCGCGCACAATGTTATAAGAGAACATCTTATCCGCAGTTAACTGCCCCATCCTGACTAGTTCGCTGTCTTTTTCCTGCATTTTCGCGAAGACTCTTTCAACAAGAAAATTGCCGAAAGGCGGCGTGTTAACACTGAAATTTTTGCTTTCATCAGGCAACACATGCATAGCCTGCTTATCAAAATAAATCAGTGCCAACGGTTCATCGGTCATAGTTTTCAATGGTATAACGCTTTCCGGTTCAGGCATGTGTTGAACAGCAGGCTTTGGCGCTTCAGGCTCTTGTTTTGGCAAAATAACCTCTTTAGGCACAGGCGGCTCAGGCACTTCTTTCATATCCCCACGCTTGAAGCCTTTATCAAGCAAAATAGAATTAACCGTATCCAAGGCAGCCTCAACCTCTTTAGTTTCAGCCGTTAATTTTTCAAGTTGTTCTTCAAGCCGCTTCTTGAATGCGATGAGTGATTTCATTTTTTCTATGTCTTGAGCCAACGCAGTTCACGCCTGCTCTGTATTTTAGCGGTTGATGCTTATCAGTTTTAGCTTTTCTGTGCTTGTGGAGGTTCGCTGATTTTCTTTAGTTGCCCACGATACATCTCCACAATCTCCTTTGAAGTTGTTGCGTCTTCAGGGCTCTTGTCAGTGCGGTATTTACCGGTGAAACGTGGAAAACGAATCGCCAAGCCACTTCCTTTCCGTATTGAATCCATAGCGCACGTGTGAATGGGGCTTAAAGTGATTTCGGCACCTAAAATCTCAAGCACCAAATTGGGTTCAAACCAGACATCCGCCTCTAACGTTGACTGGACACGGGAGTTCTTGCGGGGAATTACATGTTTCTGAAGCGTTTCATGAAGTGTTGCGAGGTCCTTGTCTGTGAAGCCTGTGCCGCATTTGGTGACTGTTTCAAAAGTGTCCGTTTCATCGTCATAGGTAGCCAAAAGCAAAGCACCGTACGTTCCCACCCGTTTTCCTCTGCCATGTAAAGCACCAACCACCACAAGGTCCACGGTGTCGGTCATTTCGCTTTTGTAGTCGCGCTTGTATTTTATCCAGAGCCAACCGCGGCTTCCCGCTTGGTAAACTGAGTCTTTGGCGACGGATTTGCACATTAACCCTTCGCAGCCTTTTTCTATGGCTTCCTCGAAGAAATCCTCAAGCTCTTTTGAGTTCTTGACTAGTTTTTGAATGGCGGGTTTTATGCGGTCGCTTTCTTTCACGATTTTTTCCAGTGCTTTGCGCCTTTGAGGGAAAGGTTCAAGGGTTAAGTCTTTGCCGTCAACGTAAAGCGCTTCAAACGTGAATAGTGAAATAGGATATTGTTCTATAGCTGCTTCAACACCGTACTTGCGTCTTCGATGCATTAGCTCTTGAAATGGGCGCATGTCGCCTGTTTCTAAATCAATCGCGACACATTCAGCTTCTAAAATGGCTTCTTTTGCAGCTATTTTTTCTTTGATTAATTCAACTGCGTCTGGATACTGGTCAGAAATGTTCTCTAAACGCCTAGAAAACAACACCACTTTGCCGTCTTTCTTGTGCGCTTGCACCCGCTCGCCATCGTACTTGTATTCAGCTACGCATTTGCCGCCTAGTTTCTCCAAAATCTCTTCAGGCGAAGCCAACCGCTCTGCCAGCATGGGTCTTATGGGTTCAAAAACCATAACTTGAAACTTTTTGATTCCGTCCAAACCTTTCTCGGCTACTTCGCTTGCAACTCTGCCAAGGTCAGAAGAAATGTTATACGCTCGCTCAATGAGTTCGCGAGCTTCCTTTCCGCCGCCGTAGGCTATTGCCAACGCATCAAGCATCGTCATGTCCGCTATGCCTAAGCGAAGGTTACCAGTTACCGTTCGGATTATCCATTTTGCCTCTTTCGGCGAGGCATCAGACAAAAGACCAGCTAAAAGCGCCATTTTCGACTCAACCGCGCCTGAACCTGAAGTTTTAGCCATTTTATCAAGCGTCTCGTAAACATGCTCCACCGTAAGCTTTTTTGTAAAGAAAGTTGACTGTTTGCGTTTTGCTAAAAATTTCCCTGAGGTTTCGCCGATGTCTCCGCTCTTCTGCAGGTCTGATTGAATTTCGCTTTCTCTCTGTCCTGAAGCACGGACTAGGGCTTTTATGGCAAGTTTTTCTGCAACACCCATCTCCACGCCCATGAAGTCTGGGTATAGTTTGCCTTGCGTTAAGTAAACAACCTTTGAAATCACGTTTACAGGAGTATTTTTTAGTAAGCCAACTAGCAGGTCGGTCATTTCTAACCGTTTAGTGGTGGCCTCAATTTTTTCGTACTCATCAGCGATTATGACATAATCCATAATTGTAAGCTCACAAGAAATACTAAACTTGTAAGATATTAATTTCTAGCGCAAGTTTCATCGCAGTGACGAACGCAATTGTTTAAAGTTCCTTTTTTTTTACTGATTAAATAATCTTTAATCATCTTGTCGTGTTCAAACGCCAATGGATCGGGCAGTTCTTTTAGGCTGAACAGCTGGATTTCTTGGATTTCGCTTTCTTGCTTTTTTATTTCTCCGCCGACGGTTTTAACAAGGAAACATGTAGGGTAATACTCGTATTCCACGTCATCCTTCACTCCTTTCTCGATGTATTCGCCTATTTTGCGAACCACTGCTACGTCAAGACCTGTTTCCTCTTTAACTTCTCTGACAATGGTTTGCTCAACTATTTCGCCCGGATCCATTCTGCCGCCAGGCAAAGCCCAGTAACCCTTGAAGGGCACAGTGTTTCTTTTAATTAGCAAAATCTTGTCTTTTGGGAAAGGTATTATGGCAGTCGAGGTTTTACCTGTATACTTCTTCATGGCAGTCAACCTTACGTTGTTATTTTTAGTCTCCAATTGATTACTACAGTTATAGCGAAGATTGTGATGCCTGAGAAAACAACCATCGGTCCGGGAAAAGGAATACCAAAGTTAAAAACGCTCCATAAAAGAACCCCTGAAAACCCAGCGGCAGCACCGAAAACTGAGCTAAACAAAGAATATCTTCGCATATGAGTGCTTAAATTCTTAGCTGCTATTGCAGGCACAATAACAAGAAAACCAACCAGCAATGTTCCAACTATCTGAATGCCAATGGCCACAACGACGGAAACAAGAAAAAGATATAGCAAATTTATTCTTGCAACGTTGATACCTTTTGAAATTGCAAGATCTTCGGAAATCATCGCCAAAACCAACTTATCGTAAATAAGTTTTGTGAGGATTACCGCTATAACACAGACTGAAGCTGCTACTAAGGTGCTAACCATTGTTACTTGAGAAATATCACCGAAAAGTGCTGCTTCAAGCGCATCCAAATTATTCCCATAAAGCAGTATGCCTATTGCTAATGCAAGAGTGAACATTGCCCCAACCAGTGCCTCAAAAGAAATCTTTGTTACTCTCTGAATATGCCAAATTGCAGCTGCTGACACAAACAAAAAGGCAAAAGCACCTAAAAACGGGTTAAAATGGAAGGTAATTCCGATAGCTAATCCAGGCAAAGCGACATGCGATAAAGCATCACCAACCAGAGCCATTTTCTCTAAAACCATTAATGAGCCTAAGTATCCTGTGGCAACCCCAACAAAAATCGATAAAACTATACTATAAAAAAAAGTATCAAGCATAATCTTAAGTTTCTCCTCTTATAGTTTCGACGCAGACTGGCTCACCATAAATCAGCCTCTGAGTATCTGGCTTTGCTAATTCTTCTGATGGACCACAGAAGGTAACACACTTGTTTAATGCGATTAAATCGTCTGCGTATTCCTGCACAATATGAATGTTATGGGTTATCAGGAAAATAGTTATTTTTTGTGTCTTTTTGATTTCGTTAAGCATGAGGTATATTGGTTCTTCACTGTCCATGTCAACGCCGCTTGTTGGCTCATCCAAGAACAGCACATTGGGGTTATCATTCAATGCCCAGGCAATCAAAATTCGCCTCAATTGTCCGCCGGAGAGGACACCTAATCGCTTGTTTAAAATATTCTTATCCTTTAACTTCACCATGCTTAATGAATTCTCAAAGTCGACTGCATTTCCCATTGATAAAAACTCTTTTACTGAAATAGGAACGTCCGAAACGGTGACGTATTGGGGGACATAGCCAATTTTTACTTTTTCCGCCCACTCGATTGAGCCTGTGTGTGGAACAAGATTAAGTAGCGTCCTGAAAAGGACTGTTTTTCCTGCGCCGTTTGGTCCAAGTATGGCTAAGGTTGTTCCTTTCTTAACATTAAAGCTAATGTTATCCAGTATAACTTGATTTTGTAGTTTCACGGTTAAATTTGAAACTTTCAATATGTCATCGTTACTTTCAGCCATTATTCATCACCTGTTTTCGTCGTGCACTAAACCGTGCAGCTAACTTATAAGTATCAGACGCGACGAACGCAATAAGTTTTTTGAAACAACCAAAAAGCAAATTTACTCTAGGCATATGCCAAGCTATTGCTTAAAACCTGATACTCTTTATCTGAAAGCCAGCCTTCGTGTTTTAGGTAAACTAAGCCTTTAGCTATATTGTCACGAGCCAAATCTGTGTTCAAGAGGTTGTTTTTTTCACCCAAATCTCTAATTTGGTTATCCAATAAGATATCTTGTTTAGCAAGCACTTGGACTTTGTCAATCAGGGTTGTTATTGCTTGGAACCGTGGAATAAGCAGTTCTTTAATTTTTGACATGCCTAATGCACCCTTAAGTTTGGCGGCGAAACCGATGGCGCTTATCATCGATGGAGCAAGAAAAATGTAACGTTTCGCGTATCCTGCTTGATAGCAAGCCACGTAGAAGGGTACATAAAACAACGCTGGACTCTTCAACTGTTGGTCACTAATGCCTAGCATTTCAAACTTGGCGTTGATTGTTTCTCGCAGTTTAATGATTCCATTAAGTCCATCGATTAAGGGTTTTTCATGTTTAATCAGCTTCTCAGTTTCCTGCCTAAAGGCAAGCATTTTAGCGTCACGGACAGCTTCAAGTTCAAGCAAGGGCTGGCGAGCTAACTTAATTTCAGCTCCAAGTTCAGACTGTAACTTGTATGTTTCCGCGGTCTTTTGCTTTTTTAGATTTTTAATGCTTTTTTCTATGCGTTTTAGTTCTTTTTTTAGTCCATCAAGTTCTTTTTTAGTTTGACTGCTTTTTTCTTTCCATCTCTTTTCATAGATTACATGCTTCTTTAAGGCTTGAGCTTTCGCTTCCCTCTGGTAAAGCCTGATTTTTCCTTCATCGTTTTCCATGAATTTTTTCGTTTTTAATTTTAGTTTTTTGAGACTTTCAAGTTCTTCGTCGAAGCTTCTGGTTAAATCAGCTATTCGCCGTTTATATTCACTGTTTAACTTAGCGACTTGGGGGTTTACAAGTTCTTCTTGAGCTCTGATTTTAGCGTTTGCCTCGTCCCTTACGGCTCGTGCGGCATAATCCAGTTCCGTTATGTATTGGCTGGTAGCCTTGTTTACAAGTCTTAGGCATTCTGGAAGCTTCTCAGCGTCCTCCTTGAGAAACAATTGTAACTTATCCATTTCAGCTAACATAGACGAAATAGTTGCCTCTTCCAATTTTGGAGGCAGCAGGGCCAAATTTGCAAGCTGACCGGGCACTTCCATGGCTTCTTTGCGGTAAACGCTGAACTCTTTTTTAAAATCTAAATCAGCGATTAAGCCCCTCAGTGAGACTTCTCTCTCTTTTTTGGGCTGTTGAAAATAGCTGTTATGGTCAGATAGGAAAGCCATGTAATCTTCTCGTGTCTTCGATTTTTTCTCAAGGCTCTCAATGAATGCTTTTGCAGTGGGCAATTCAACGTAGGGCACGGTATAGCTGGAATTGTTTAAGCCGTCGAAGATGTACGTGGTTTCGCTCTTGGGAAACAGCCACACTGGATAACCAAGTTTGGCTATGAATAGGAGTTTTTCTTCAGGCTGCTTTACGATTAAGCCGCCGCCTTTTGTTCTTTCAAACTCTGCAAGCGCATAAACAGCGGCTGCCTCCACTTCGGAGCTGAACGGTTCTCTGCGTTTCTCTGGTGAAAAGGGCAAGATGAACCGTTTAACTGCAGAGTTTAACATTTGGCGTCAGGTCAGAGTATAAGGGGTTGCTTTTTTAAAATTTGCCGTCAAACTTAAGCAGTGAAAAAATCTGTTATCTTCTTTTGGGAAAGCGCCTCTTAAGTAATTCATTCTGCATTCTTCTTTTTATCCTGCGGTTACTTGTTAAGCTCTTTCTCCATTGCTTTAGCTAAAAGCTTCCATGCTTTTGAATCAT
>JBEKHJ010000028.1:0-16613 GCA_050012335.1 Bathyarchaeia archaeon | reverse complement strand
GCTGAAGGGCGGAACGTTCCCAGTTGTTTTGGGTCCAAACGTGGTAGGTGTTTTTGTTCATGAAGCGTTTGGGCATTTAGCTGAAGCTGACTTAGCCCTTTCGGGCGGTGTTTTAGCAAGTAATATAGGAAAGAAAATCGGTTCAGACTTGGTAACGTTTTATGATGATGGCACAATCGAGGGAGCTTTTGGCGCTTTCAAATATGACGATGAAGGGGTTCCAACCCAGAAAACATTGCTCATAAAAGACGGCGTAGTTACGGGTTTGATGCATAACCGTGAGACCGCTCAAAAATTCAATGCTGAACCCACGGGTAACGCGAGGGCTGAAGATTTCCGTGTTGAACCAATCATCCGTATGCGTTGCACTTACATGGCGCCCAGAGACCATTCCTTTGAAGAATTAATCGAAAAAGTCAAGGTTGGTTATTACTTTAAGAGTTTTAGGGGTGGACAAGCTAACCTTGACGGCACTTTTCAAGTGGGCATCCAAGAAGGCTACGAAATTATCAACGGAGAAATAGGCGCACCAGTCCGCGACGCATCAATAAGCGGCAATACCCTTGAAACTTTACATAAGGTTGATGCTGTGGGAAAAGATTTTCAGTTAGATCAGGGAAGGTGCGGGAAAGGCCAAACAGCCTTCATTAGTGATGGTGGACCGCACATTAGAGTTAAAGAGGTGGTTGTTGGTGGCAGTGCTTGAAAAAGATACAATGGTAAGTTTAGCGGAAAACGCAGTAAATGAAGCCTTGAAAAAGGGAGCCTCTGAAGCCGAGGCCTACGTTTACGAGGGGCAAGCAACAAGCATCGGCATTGAACTGGGCCAAATCAGCAAAACCAATAGGATAATTGATCGAGGCTTAGGTATCCGAGTTGCCGCTAACAAAGCGGTAGGTTTTGCTTACACAAACATTCTCGACGACCCAAACGCAATCGAAAGTGTGATTCTTAGGGCTTTGAGTGCTGCAAAAGCAAGCAAACCTGACCAGGACTGGAATGGGCTTCCACAAAAGAAACCGTATGCTTCACCAAAGAAAACTTTTGATGATAAAGTTATAGCACTTAGCTCAGAGGAACTAGTTAACGTAGCTTCAATCATGTTGGATTCTGCTGGGCAAGTGGATAAACGCGTTTTCCCCATTGAAGGAGGAATAGGCAGCGCTTACATTTCTAACGCCATCGCCAACTCGAACGGAATTACAGGTTTTGATAAAGGAACGGTGATTGAATGCAGTTTGGCGACGTTGGCTAAGGAAGGCACTGCGGTCACGCCTGTTTGCTTTGAATTTAACGCTTCAAGAAACTATAACGTTGACCCAGTCTGGGTTGGGAAAGAAGCAGCGAAACTGGCGGTTTCAGCGTTAAAAACTAAGTCAGTTGAAACCAAATCTACTACGCTTATACTGACGCAGTTTGCATTGCAAGACCTTTTTGCTTACACGTTAGTTAACGCTGTTAAAGCCGACAATGTTCAGAGGAATCAGTCTCCGTTTAAAGGAAAAATCGGAGAAAAAGTCGCTTCAGAAAACCTAACCATTTACGACGACGGCTTATTCCCCGGCGGACTCCGCACTTGGGCTTTTGACGGCGAAGGAGTGCCACATCAGAAAACAGTGGTCATAAAGAAAGGCGTACTGCGCAATTTCCTATACGATAGCTACTCCGCAAAAAAAGAAGCGAAAGAAAGCACTGGGAACGCTTCAAGGGCTGGGTACCTGTCAACACCCAGCATCGACACTACAAACTTTCACGTTATGCCTGGAAACAAAACATCCGACGAAATGCTAAGCGAAGTAGATGACGGCTTAATAATCTATTACCTACAAGGCGCTCATAGCAGCAATCCTGTCAGCGGCGAATTCTCAGTTGTTGCAACTCCAGCTTGGAAAATAAAGAAAGGCGAAATAGTCCATTGCAGCCGAGGCGTAATGTTGGCAGGCAACATTTTTGAAGTGCTGAAAAACGTGAGTTTGGTCGGTAGCAATGAGCGGCAGATGGGGCAGTTGATTTCTCCATGGATTCAAGTTGAAAATGTGCGAGTGATCGGAAAATAGCGCTTAGGTCAAGTTGTTGTGACTGTTATTTCCCATGAGGTTTTGCTGATTACTGCTTGGATATATTTGACTCCATTTTAACTACTGTCACATTCAATGAAGCGGTCGATTGATCAAAGTTTACTCCAGTCATGGTAACGTTAGCGCTAACTTGGAGAGCAGTTGTTAGCGGTGTGGTTTTGGTGTAGGTTTTGGTGTTGCTGTTGGTTTTGGGGTTGCTGTAGGTTTTGGTGTTGCTGTTGGTTTTGGGGTTGCTGTAGGTTTTGGTGTTGCTGTTGGTTTTGGGGTTGCTGTAGGTTTTGGGGTTGCTGTTGGTTGGGGCGTTGGAGTTGGCGTAGGTGATGGAGTTGGAGTTGGCGTAGGTGAAGGGCTTGGAGTTGATGTTGGAACTTGCGAAACGTAATTGATGAATGTTTGACCTATAGTGTTTGGTGTTGGTGATGTTGCGCCTGCTGCCCATGTTCCAGTAACTAATTCCTCTCCGAAATATGCTGGACCTAAATCAGCAGCACTCATCCAGAAGTAAGCAGACATTCCGATTCCCAAAGTTAGAGCTGCATGATTTAAGCCGTCCCACCAGTTATACTCGTTCTGCAAATTCCGTGAAGGAATAACAGTTAAGCATGAGCCAGCTTCATTGATTACCAAAGGATAATTTACGCCCATACTGTTTACAGCAGTTTGCATTTGCGATAAAACTGTGTTATAATTTGTACCCCATGGTGTGTTAAAGGCAGGTCCATATCTATAGGTATGTGTGGTGAAAACTAAGTTTGTCGAATTTCCAATGTCGTTAACTAATGTTGATGCCCAACTTAAATCATTGTAAGTTGGTACATATCCTATATCCCACTGCATAAAGATCAGGTTTTGGTTGCCTAAGCCTCTGATTGTGTTGTATATGCCAGTACAGTAGCCAAAGAAAGACGCTTCATTGTTTCCAGGTTCATTCCACACTTCAAAGATGACGTTGGGGTACTGGCCCAATCTGTTGACGACGCTTGTCCACCATGCTTGCCATAGTTGCATCTGCGTTGTCCATCCATTTTGCGATAACGTGGTTTGTATATAGTTGTAGCTTTCTGTTTCTGGTACCCAGTCATTTGAAAGGGTAGTTTCAGAGCCAGGTTCGCCCTCGAAAGAGCCGCTATATGAATAACCGTTTACTGCGCTGTAGGGACAGAAATCAACGTAGATACCGTATTTTGCCGCTTCCTGAATCAGTGTTTCAATGTACGTGCGGAAACTCACCGGAGTTGAAGACGTTCCAGATTGATAGTTGGAAGGTGTGACGTTATCCATCCACCACCAATCCATGGGAATCTGGATTCTAATCATGTTTACATGCCAGTATTGTTGCCAACATTGAAATGCAGCATCCATTCTTGGTATGTCGTAACTTAAAGATTGCCACTTCTGGTACCATGCGTAGACGAATTTGTCTCCTGCTTCACTCCACATTCCCGTTGCTGATACTAATTCTCCTGCTTTGCCGATTCCTCTCAAGTAGACTACATTATTGTTTGCGTCCAGTATTTGGTTTCCTGAAGTATGCAATGCAGACGCGGTTGATTGGTCTGCTTCTATCTGAAGAGTAAAAAGAAATGTTGACAAAAGAAGTATAATAACGGTTGAAACGCAAAGTATCCTTTTTCTCATTTTTTTCCTCCTTCATATAACTTCAAACTAAATTGGTCTTAAGAAAAAAGTAAGCGGAAACTAAATACAATACCTGTGGTTTTTGCTCTTTAGAAGACCATAGATTTTATGAGAGCACTGGTACCTCATTTCCTACCTAGACAACTATGAACTCTCATGAAAGAGGAATATAGCCTTTTTTACGAGCTATGAATTACTCGTTTCCAAGACAATTAAGCCCAAAAACTCTTTGAGCACTCGCCTAAAACGCCTTCATATACGCGCTTGGTTTGCAGCGCGATTTTTTCCCAGCGGCAGATGGGGCAGTTGATTTCTCCGTGGATTCAAGTTGAAAATGTGCGAGTGATCGGAAAATAGCGCTGAGTCAAGTTGTAGTGACTGTTATTTTCCATGAGTCACCGTTGTCGGTGTACGTGTATATTGTCTGTGTATTATTTACGTAAACTTTCAGATTTGACATGCTAGGCAACGAAGTTTTACTGACCGCTGCTTGGATATAATTAACTCCATTCTTAACTATCGTCACATTCAACGAAGCAGCCGATTGATCAAAGTTCACTCCAGTCACAGTAACGTTAGCGCTAACTTGAAGATCTGTCGTTAAAGGCGCAGAAGTAGGCGTCGGAGTAGGAGTAGGCGTGGGCGTCGGCGTTGGCTGTGGAGAAGTTTCAACACCTATGTAGGAGGTATTGACTCTCACACAGTCAACGTAAATGGCTGCGCTTGTGTCTGCCCAAGAAATTCCCGTGCAAATTAAGTTACTGTTTCCCGCGTGCGAACGAGAGGCATTGACTTTTAGGTTCCCATCTATCCAAAGATTTGTCCGGTGATTGGTTACGTCGCGACAGATTTCAACGTTATAATAGATCCCTATTGTTGGGTTGCTTGCTGTTGCTTCTCTATCCCAATATGCGACTCCGTTTATGACGGATACTGCGCCCCAATAGTATTGCCCGTTACTGTTGTAAATGAAGGGGTCAAGCGTATTCTGAGAATTCGTGTTCTGAATGCTGCCTAAACAAAGATACGCACCAGAAGCAGGCAGATTATTTAATTTAATAAGTTGGCGGTAATAAGTGACGGCGCTACTGCTTATTGAGTGATAAGCCCAACCTTCAGAAGACGCGCCTGCAGTAAATTTGGCGTCGTAAGCTCCAAGATATGGGTTGTTTGTTTCGACTGTTGCTGAGTAAGTGCCTGCACCGCTTACTCCTGCATATTCACTAAAATTGCCGGTTTCAAAGTCAGCTTTGAAAAGGTAACCTGGGTTTGGTGTCGGGGTAGGAGTGGGAGTTGGTGTCGGAGTAGGTGAAGGAGTTGGTGTAGGGGTTGGTGTGGGTTGGGGCTGAACATTCTCTGTTATAGCAAATGTTTGACCTGGACCGTTAGAGCCGAAAGTTATGCCCATGGGGTTGCTTGTAAGCATATTGGTGTGATTTAATGATTGAGGGATAGCAGTGGCTGTTATGATTTGCCAGTTTAAGCCATCTTCGCTTGCCACTATTCGTGAAGTGCCTGCGTAAAACTCGGCTGTGCTTGAGAAAATCATTATTTTGTTTAGCCAAACTGCTGAGATTATTGGGAAATTGCTATCCGAAGGAAAATTGTAGACTGTCTGAGGGGTAAAGGCGATATTTGAGCCATTGTCGTAGAAGCGGTCTATCCAGTTAGGCTGAAAGGCTTGGTCGGTGCCGAGGTAAACCCAGCTATTATTGAACAGTATTGCAAAGTAAACTGTGGTGCCTATGCCTTGAATCTCTGCTGGTCGGTTAATGACAATGCTCCATGTTTGTCCAAGGTTTTTGCTCCTGAAAATTCGCTCGCATTCTGTGTTGTTATAGCCTTGGCCCCATTCGCTTGTGGCTACATAGAGGTAGCCGTCCGCTGGGTTAAATTTAACGTTGTGAATATGTACGCATCCAAATGTACGGATTACGGACCATGATGCTCCGCCATTTGTGCTTTTCAAAACAGCAGGGCTTTGTGGATAAATGCTGTTGTCGTAAGTGGCTGTATAAAGGTTTCTGGCTGAGTCCTCTGTTAGAGCTATGTAGAAACCATCGTTTTGGGTTCCGTTAGTGTTAAGAACTTGAGTGAAGGAAGAACCAAAATTCGTGCTTCTGTAAAGTCTATTTGTGCCCGGAATTGAAACAAAAATGTAGTTACGTGAATCAACAAATATTGTCCATACATAACCCGCAACCTGACTATTAGGGTTGGATTGTTGTGGGAAATGGTAAATTAGCCTAAAAGACGTGCCGTTATTATCACTTCTATACAAGCCATAATTGTTATCACCTGCGAAAAGGGTACCATTAGGGGCAAAAGTAGACCCGCACATTTGACCTGTAAAGATAGGGACAGAAGTTATCTGAAGTTGACTAATAGAAGCATTGGCTCGAAAATCAAAAATAATTGCTGAAGAAAAAAGAATAAAAATGCAAAAAACCAAAAACAGCTTGTTTCTCAAAATTTTTTCCTCCTTACATATAATAAATACAAACAATTTCAAGTCTAAAGAAAAAGTAAGCGGAAACCAAATGCGATAGGCAGGTGCGCTTATAGTTATGCGTTTTGTATAAGTGGGTGCAGACTTTGAGAGCGCTGGTACCGCTTATTTTCTACTTAGGCAACCACTGATTCTTCTATTGGAAGAGGGATATAGTCTTTTTTACGAGTTAGAGGTTGCTTGTTTCCAGCGTATTTATGCCCAAAAGCTCTTTGAATACTCGCCTAAAACGCCCTCGTATATGCGCTTAGTTTGCTGCGAAATTTTTTCCCAATCGTACTTTTCTTGAACTCTTTTATAGGCGTTTTCACTGATGCGTTTTCGGTAGTTTTCATCAAGCAAAACCTTGGTTATTCCCCATGCCAAGGAATCAGGGTTATTTGGGTAAACTTTAACTCCTGTCACGTCATGCTCAATGATTTCTGATAAACCCCCAGTGTCAGATGCAACCACTGGGCTTCTCGCTGCCATAGCTTCCAACGCGACTATTCCGAACGGTTCGAAAAGTGATGGCACAACGGAAACGTCAGCGCATTTCTGAAGTTTAAGTAAAGTTTGCTCATCGAGAAAGCCTTCAAAAAGCACTTTATGCTCAAGTCCCATGCTGCGAACAATGTTTAGCAGTTGCTCTTTCATGTAGCCGCTACCTACAATTATGAATTTAGCGTTGACTTTCTCCAAAATCTTGGGAACAGCGTTAATTAATACGTGGATGCCTTTTTCGTAAACCAGCCTGCCTACAAAGAGCACTATTTTTTCTTCAGGCAAAGCAAACTTGCTTCGGAAATCCTTTAAATCAGCATCAATATCGTTGTAACAATTCGTGTTTACGCCGTTAGGAACCATGACTAACTTGTCGCTTGGAAGACCGAAAGCCCATTTAACGTGCGTAATCATGTATTCACTACAGCAAATTACCTTCCACGCTTCATATGTTAGCCAAGCTTCAGTTTCATGGATCATTTTTTCAGTGCTGGTGTGTAATCCGTCTCTTCTGCCCATCTCAGTTGAATGCATGGTTACCAAGAGGGGCTTTCGGAAAACATGTTTGAGTCCTATGCCTGCATTTGCCACAAGCCAATCGTGAGCGTGAAAAACATCAATTTTATTAGCGATTTTCCGTGTTAACGCCGCCGTTTCCTTTTGCATATTCAAGTTCATTAGGTAAACCCATGTTGCGAAATCTGGTGCTGGGTTCTTGTAAGAGTCAATACGGTAAACTTCAACGTCATCAATTATTTCATGGGAGGGTGCATCTGGAAAATCGCAAGTTATCACGTAAACCTTTACGCCCTGTTTTGCTAAACTTTTTGATAAAAAGTAAACGTGCGGTGATATTCCCCCGATTATTCTGGGCGGAAACTCCCAGCTCAGCATCATAACAGTTAAATCGTCTTTCATTTGCCCTTTAAGCCTCCAGCTGTACTATTGTATAGTGCAAGGATTTCTGTTATCCAAGAAGTCGGGTTAGTGGAGATAACGACTATTTTTTCTTTCGGCACCTTGTAAATCCTAATGACCTCATCACGCATCCACTCTGATTTAACGCTGATTTTTTCTGCCTCATAAAAACCCAGCCACTCAACACCTTTGATAGCCATGTTGTAGGATGTATTTGTGTTTGGAGAACGATGGTCTTCCAAGCTTTCAACAGAATAAACAAACGGTATGCCAAGGCCGTTTTTCAAAGTGACCGCTGCTGGAATGAAATGCCAGTCGTAAACGTCTACGAGGTCGATTTGCTTTTTGGCTTGGTAGTAAATGTTGGCTGCGGCTCTTTCAATTTCTTGGTTTAGTGTTAAAACCCACGTTAAAACTCCGATGTGGGTTCGAACAGGGTTTGGTACTCTGACTGTTTTTACTCCTGTTGGTTCTTGAGCTGAACCGGTAAAAAAATCGTCGTAAGTTACAACGTTGACTTCCACATTATTAGCGACGAGTTGGGTTGATAAGGCTTTTACGTATTCTGAGAGTTTACCTACCACTCTTGGTGGATACTCCCACGAAAAAATAATGATACGCATGTTTTCACTACGTGAAAAGCGAGCAGACCTTAATTATTCCTCGTCCATTAAGATAATACCGTTTTTTTCCTTCATTATCAACGAAGCTCTCGGCGAAGCCTTCTGACTTGTACGTGTCTAAAATGCTCTCAATCTCATTTGGGTCTTTCTGCAAAAGCCTAGCTACTTCTTCGCCTCTTCTTGCCAAATCAGCGGCTGTAGCGCATAAGTTATGCAGTGTTTGCAAAACCTTGTCTGGAAACGGAAGTTCTTCTCTCATTTTTAACGCACCGCGCTGTCAAATAATTATGACAACTTCTCTTATAAACGCATACGCGATAGCTGCTTAGAAAAGCTTGGTTGCATCCTGCATTTGCTTATTTAGGACAGTATAACGGTTTTTGGCAAAATTAACTATTGTTTTTCTTAGTTTTTCGCCTTTTTCTTCTGAATCCTTAATTTCTTTGAACTTGGATGCTAATTTTTGGTCTTTTAGGGAGTTTTTTGCCCAGCTTTCAAAGTCTCCATTGCAAACGTGGAACTCTATGGCTTTGAGGTTAACTTCTTCGATTGCTTTAATGAATCCTTTCAGGCTCCAAGCCATGGTTCCCGTGTAATATTCCTTTCCAACGCCGGTGTAGAATAGGAAAGGCTCGTTCGCCGTTAAAATCGCCATTCTAAGCCTAGCTTCAAAATCGGTTAGCAACGTTTGCGCTGCCGCGAAAGCATCCATGGGCGACTCGAATGGGCTGAAGTAAGAGTGGACTTCTCCTGGTCCGCCGCCTGCAGTGAACATATAGTATAAGTGGTCGCTTGTTTGGAAGTCACGCCACAGTTTGAGAAATTCGATGTCGTCTGCTTCTTTTATGAATGGCTCCAATCGCCGTAGTGTGGTGTAGTATGCCCATTGCATTACGTTGCCAAGCCATCCAGTTTGGTCTCTTTGGATGTCTGCCCAGGAAACGGTGCCGCCTGTTTCAGGTACATCAATTTCGCCTGCTGGCGCATGCCTATCCACTACTTCGGAAGGCGTAGCCATCTGCAAATGCTCAAACCTCAATATCTCTTCGGGAAGGTGTTGCAGGAAGCTGTGGATGCCTGTTTCTGGCCAGTGATGTTCGCCGAAGGTTTCGTAGTCGGGGAAAATATTGATACATGCGCCCGGTGTGCCTGCTAACCAACCTGCGTATTTATCCGCTGTTAGGGGCCATTCAGGCCACCACCGTGCTGAAAACCTAAAGCCAATGTCGTCAGTTAGTTTGTAGTTGCGGAGTAAAACTCGAATTTTCCTTGAGCCTTTCGGTGTGTAGATGTAGTTTGGGGATTTTTCGCCGAGAATTTTCTCGATGCCTTCTGTGTAGATGCCCTTGTAACCTAAGGCTTCAACCGTTTTAGCGATGGTGTTGTTGTAGAGAAGTTCAGTGTTCTCGAAAACGTTCGGTGTATAGCCTAGTAAGTCCTTTACGGTTTGCCTGTGCATTTTTGCCTGTTCAATAAACTCTTCTTTTTCAGGATAAAGGCTGGAGATGGAATGGTAGTAGGTTTGGTTTAGGAATTCCACGCGACCAGTAGCGGCCATTTGCCTGAATGTTTCAAGGACGTCTTTGTCGAACATTTCGCATTGCTCAAGGAACACTCCTGAAATACTGAATGAGACTTTAACTTGCTTGCGCTCATGCTTGTGCCTGTCTATTAAGTCGAGCAGTATCTGGTTTGAAGGAAAATAGCATTTGCGTGCAGCACGCTTGAAAATTTCCCTGTCAACCTCATTGTCAAAATAATAATTGAATAGTTCTTCTTTTTTCAAGCGTCTGAAAACTTTGCCTTCCCAAAACAGGTTCCGCCTTAGTCTGTGCGGCTGATGAACCTCGAAGATAAACACGATATCCGTCATAACACTTCGCCTTAAGAACAGAATATCATAGATACATTTATTTCTAATTTGCCGTTTATGGGTTAAAATTGCGATGCCTAAAACATCAAAGACTAGATAAATAAGAAAATTTTACCTTCTTCTTTTTAGTTAGGGATGAAAAAATGAGTATTAGAACAAAAGAAAATTAAAATAAAAAAATTCAGGTTACTTTTTCTTTTCTTCAGTCTCTTTTGGTTTCGAACCGATTTCAACGCATAAAATGTTTACCTGATAATTTTTGTCCCCAACCTGCATTTTTCCTTGCGCATGATAGCCTCTGCTTCCAGTCTTAAAATTCTTCTCACCACTCAAAATGAAAGTCTGTTTTGCACCTTTAAGTTGAATTGTTGCCATATCTACGTCGCTCATTTCAAAGTTCACCTTTGCAAATTAGACAGTGCTTTGTGCCTTTTCACCTTTTCGCTTACACATGAATAAGCCGCCAGAAATTATAGTGCGCACTATAGAGAGTTTCTTAGGCTTTGACCCTATAGTATAGTCAAAGTCAAGCCCGGCGCCAAAGTTATAACTATTGAACCTGCTGCTTTGCGGCTGCACTTTTGCCGAGACAAGAACTGAAAACAATTGCCGAGACAATTGAGCAGCCTGCGGATGCTTTGAGTAGCCTGAAAAATTATGCGAAACCTCTCAAGCACAAGAATGGTGCGGCCGCTGGGATTTGAACCCCGCGGGGCGAATTTGTACTATCCGTTTTTCTGTTTTATAGCATACATTTTTTTATGTTCTTTGGCGATCGATCTGAAGAGACTTTAGTTTACTTGCGCACGGTGTATTTATTCACCAAGTCTCTTTTGTTTACAACGTTGAGCTGCTTGAAGAGGAAATCAAATTTGTTTTCGATTTCAGCTGCAATCGTATCGCGCGTCTGTTGTGGCAGTCTCATAATTTCTTTCTTGAAGGGGCCCAACGCTTTTTTTCTGGTCTTGTAGAGGAATTGTTCTTCAGTTTCGCCTTGTTTAGCCTCGCTTGCGGCATTGACTTTTAGCCATTCGTAAATTCTCTTCTTTAGATCAGCCGGAAAGTACTCTGATTCGTAAATCATGTTCTGGAACTCCGTGGCCAAATGCACTTCAGCGGTCTCGCATTCGACAAACTTGTGGAATGCCTCAGGAGGCAGGGTTGATGCTCCATGCTGCACCGCTCCAGCCAGCCCATATTCTCTGCGGGCAATTTCAGAAAGAGTTTTCAACGTGTTAAAGTCAAGCTTGATTTGCGCGATTGACCCGTCAGGCAGGATAACCCCGCCATGAGTTGTCCCCGTCTGAACTGAAATCTTACTTATGCCCGCCAAACTCTTGCCCAGCTTGTCTTCGAGGCCTACCATAAACGCGTGCAGGTCTTCAGGCGTTGAATTCTGGTGCCCAATCTCGCCAATCTCCCCACCCACCGAAATCGTGATCCCTTTCGGCTCAACATGGCGGATAAACTGCGTGAGCCTTGCGCAGACCTCATAATTCAGAAGCTGCTGTTCCTTCAAATCCGGTTTGGACACATCGACAAGCGTTGATGAATCAATATCGATATTATAGAAACCCGAACTAATTGAATCCCCGATTAAAGCCTGCAAACCTTCAATTTCCTTATCAGGATTCTCCTTGAATTTGGCGGCGTTGACCTGAAAGTGGTCTCCTTGGATAAAGACCGGACCGGAATAGCTTTCCCTTATCGCTGCTGCCAGAACCATACTTGCATATTCAATCGGCGGCTGAGAGGTGTAACCAATCTCAGACCTAGCAATCTCAAAGACGAAAGCGCCAGAACCATTTTTCTCCGCCACTCTAAACATCGCGCGAGCCAGATCATAAGTCATGCTCCTCAGGTTTATCGCAGGGACAGTGAAACCGCTGAATTCGCCCCTGCCACGGGCCACATAAAATTCATGGATGCTCGAGGGACAAACCCCCTCTTCATATGCAACGGCAAAGATCTTTTTGGCTAATTGCCTCTTTTTCGTTGCATCATCGTTCATGACCAATTCCATTGCAGTTTTCTCAACATCAAGCGATTGTCTTCTCATAATGTACCCACTTTCTCAAATTGATGCTTAACTTACCCATCCAATTCTCCTATTTGAATATTAAATAGTGCTTGCGCGCAAAGTCGTTTTATAGGCATATGGCCAATCAAAAAACCTGTTTTTTCCTTTAATATTTTGGCTCTGATTCGTCTGCGTTATAGTAGTCGTAAAAAAACATTCAGGAATCTGCAGCATCTAAGCCTTAACGGCACAGGTCTAAAATCTCTTTTCTTTCGCCTGCCGTTATGATTCCTTTATCAAACAAAATGTTCAACAATCGCTCTATTATATTCTTTCATTATTCTACGACCTAGTTAGGTACATCGGTTCGTTTACTGAGGCAGACAAAAGTTTTCGATAAGCCTGCATGGCTTCTTCTCGCCTTTCACCAACCAAGTCGAGTATTTCTTTTCCTAGCATTTTCATTTCAAATGCTCTTACTTCACTGTTGAGTTTCATACCTTTAGCACCATACTAAGCAGAGGGAGATGACAAAAGACAAACGGTTCAAGCGCGATATCCCTTATCAGAACTCTACCTAAACAATATAACATCCGCACAATCCTATAAAGGTGCGCTTTTGTGGGAGAGACGATGCGTTGCTCTTTGATAACTGTATCCTCCAGCCCAAACAAATGTACTCCGTTGAACCTCTAATGTTCTTTTCTTTGTTTGTCTCCATTCTTCGTATTTCAATGAAAATGTTTCTGCCATATCCGAGTCTGACATCGTTCATTTCCCTTGATGCTACTCTGACCCAGCGTTCTCTGCAAACTCTATCCGTTAAAATTACGCGGTTCAAGGTTAATCCAAACGCAAAGATGGTGCGGTCGCCGGGATTTGAACCCGGGATCATTAGCTTGGAAGGCTAATGTCCTAAACCAGACTAGACGACGACCGCGCTGGATAAGTCCATATTCCCAAGCGTAATTTAAGTTTATCTGGGTTAAGCCAGAGCATTTTACTGCTATAATACGCCTGTAAGCTTGAGAATTAAGAAAATAGCCAAAGCAACGCAGATAAATAACAAACAAAATCAGACGTATGCGTTCGCATAAAGCATCTTGAAGGCTCCATTGTCTCGACAAAAGCTTTCTGTCTCGACACGACAGAGCTGGCTCCAAAGTGAACACTATTGCGCCCGGGAAAGTGAACACTATACTAAACAGACTTATTCGCCTATGCAGGCTCGATAGTTGCGACTAATCAAAAATCAATAGTTGCGACTAAAAAATCTAGGCTAACTACTCTAAAATAACTTCACAGGCTCAGTCAAGTCTGTATGTTAGTTATGGACTTACCAAAAAAAGCAAATCTAATGTTGAAATCACCAATCTACAATGGAATAGTATATCTTAGTCACAAGCATGAGTATGACAGATTAGGTTGAACAAGATGAACCCGGGAAAGGAAACGCGAAAAGTTCCCACTAACCGCATTAAAATCCTTGTCAAAGACGCAAAGCAAATGGTGAACGGACCTTATTATTGTCCGAAATGCCGAAAGGAGTTACTGCAAATTTTAGCGGATGTGAAAAAGAAAGAAGTGTACGCCGTCTGCAAATGTGGTCTTGAATGGCAGTTAACTTATGCGCCTGTTTTTCAACCCATAGATTACTATAATAAGTTTAGGGATTTGTGGAAAAAGCAAAGCTACGGCATAATCAAGCAAAAATAGCTTTTTCATTTGTCTCTTTTAAACTGATACCACGTACATCGCAACTATTATTTTGGAGCCCTGATTGTGCTCAACCAACCTTCCTAAGCAAAAACTCCCACCGAAACAAATTATCTATAAATGGGAACCCAGCAGTAAATAGAAAAAGGAGCCAAAGCCGTTGACTGAAGAAAAACTTGAAGTTACTCGTCCGCTGCTCATTTTAGGAAACCTCGGACTTCTCGCATGGGTTCTCTTATCTTTTTTCGGCATATTTTTCTACAATCAAATTTACGGTTGGCTATACCTGCTTGCAGAAATCGCGATAATTTACCTTATTCTGCGCAGGCTCGGTTGCAGCAGCTGTTACAAATGCAAGTCATGTACAAGCGGCTTCGGAAGATTGGCAGGCGCATTCTTTGGAAAAGGATACGTTAAGAAAGAAAGCGTCGGAAACAGGCTTGGGATGATAGCTTTTGTTTATTTTTTGCTGCTTCCGCTTCCAGCTACAGTGCTATTTTTCTCGCTTTCCAACGCTTTTTCGTTTCTGAAAGTGGCAGTGCTAGTTTGCCTTTTGGCAGTGGCTGTTTACAGCTTAACTACTTGGTACAACCGTTCAACAGTTAACCCGTAAATGATGATTTGGGAGAAGTTTTAAACGATTGACAGTTACTTGTTATGGGCATTGAAGATGGTTAAATGAGCAGACCGCTGCTGAGTCGTAAGCCAGTTAGACTATTAATCGTCTTTACGTTGGCGTTTATTGTTTCTTTACCGATAATTCGTCCTCTTGGATTAGTTACCGCTCAAAGCCAATATTACGATAAAGAGTTTGCATGGGATTACGATGGGAAGCATTGGACTTGGAACCTAAGCATCCCACAAGCCCTCTACCAAGCCTACAAAGCTGTTCCAGTTTCAACCCGAACACAAAACGGACCAGCAGGCTACGGCTTTTGCACCACAACACAAGACTATTACTTACAAACTCTAGCCGAAAAACTAAATGAAACCACAACGCAACTTGGTTACAGTTCATTTGATCAAGTAAGCTTCGTTTTAGCTTTCGTCCAAAGCTCACCCTACACGTCTGACAAAGTTACCACAGGATACGATGAATACCCAAGATTCCCCATTGAAACTTTAGTGGATGACGGCGGAGACTGCGAAGACACAGCCATACTTTTCGCGACACTAACGCTCATACTGGGTTACGGCACAGTGTACATTAACCCTCCAGATCATTATGCAGTCGGCATACTCGGAGATAATAGCATTTCAGGCACCTACTGGACCTACAATAACCAAAGTTACTATTACTGCGAAACAACTGGAGACGGATTTAAAATCGGAGAACTTCCCGATGAATTCAAAGGTCAAAGCGCTTACATATATCCAATAGATGAGAACAAGCAATATGTTCCAGACTTACAGGTAACGCCAACTATCGAACCAAGTCCAACTCTTTCCCTTAACACGCCAACACCAACGCCAACTCTCGAACCGAACACGTCCGCTTCGCCTACCGTTGCCGAACCGAGTGTTCAACCAGTTCTACCGCTATCATTCAACTTAATTACTGACAACCCTATTTTGTTCATACTCATCGCCCTCGCAATAGTAATTTCAATAACTGTTGCTGTTAAATCAGCAAAAAAACCCAAAGAAACACCGCCCATTAACCAAACAGTTTCTCCAGAACCAAGCACTTCCCAAGTGACAGATACCAATTTAGAGAGCAACAAATTCTGCATTTATTGTGGCTCAAGCAACAAAGCGTTTGCTTTATACTGCGAGAAATGCGGTAAAAGAATAGCTTGAGCACAAGCCTTACTGTTTAAGTGCTTTCTCATTTGGTTCATGGCTTGGCAGCGAATTGAGGGTTTCCTCTGCGAACCTGTCTATTCTAGCATGCACGTAAACGGCAACCGCAATTTCCAAAAGGATAATAACTGAAAGAAAAACGGCAAGAGACTTTGTTAGACTTACAAAAGCTTGCCCTACTTGGAAATCCACGTTGCCATTAACGGTTACTAGCCAACTCCAGAAACTAGGCTTCTGCGTAACCATAAATGCGCCTAAATCGAAGGTCATCCATAAGCATAAACCAACTAACGCAACGGCTAAGGCACAGCCGACTACTGTTAGGTTTTTCCAGTCCGAACTCAGGCGGGAAGAGCAGGTTACTTGTGTTCCAGAATCAACCGGTACCAAATTGACGCTCAGTGTTTTCTTGGCTGTTTTTGGCGATATTCCCCATAGCGACCCCTGCTTAACTAAAATTTGCTTCGGCGGCTCTTCGGAAATTATCTTGCAGCCTTTCTCGATTAGAGCAGCTTTCAAATCTGCATATGCTTTATCAATTTCTAAGCTGACGGTTCGCTCAAGCAACCATGGCACCACTTAATTCATTAAGCGTTTAGTTGCTATTGTGGTTTTTCATTAGACCTAAAAAGCTTCTTCTCATGCTGAGACCTAGGCTTTAAACCCCTAATCTGCCCGCGCGTCATAGCTCGTTGTCTTTCAAGATTCTTTATCCTAGCATAAAGCTTTGATACCTTGGTCTTAGACGGCACCTTAGACCTTGGCGCATGAACGGGCACAGGCGTGAATGGCTTGTTAATTTCAAGTTTGCGCCGTCCAGATTTCTTGAATGGAGCATTACGCACTTTCTTGAATACAACATAGCCGTCTTTGAGGTTTACTTCCTGCACTTCCCAGCCTGCATTCAACCAAGCCTTCGTATGAACGCTAGATGATGAATTGCTCCACCAAG
>JBEKHJ010000027.1:0-16687 GCA_050012335.1 Bathyarchaeia archaeon | reverse complement strand
GATTTTCAAGCCCATCATACTTAGATACCGACCGTGGCGAAACCACTCGCCTAGCACAATGCAGGCATAACATCGCATTGGGGTCGCCAGTGGCAACATCAGGCACCATGCAGTCACGGCAGAACAGTTTCTTGCAACGTTGACACTTACGCATGTAAGCTACTCGAAGAACTCTACCGCAGATTCCACATTCATCCTTCAACGACGAGCCAACCTTTTACCAAGCGAACTGAAAAATCGCTTAAACTACACTCCTCTTTTTAGGCATATTAATTTTCACTTTTTAAGAAACCGATTTTGCCTGAAAATTATTGCCTCTAGATGTTAACTGTTGTAGGGTACCCTTGATTTCTTCCCAAATTAATCTAAGAAGCTCCCTCGCTTGCGTATCAATAGCTAGCAACAAGGCTGCGTAAATTGCAAAGCCTACAATGGCTTTAGCCAACGTAAAAATCAATGTAGATGTATTAGGAAGCAAGAAAAGTATAATCCCCATAAAGATTGAAGCCAGAACGTATTTGGCTATGCTTTTCCAAGCAACAGGTAACCTAATTGAACTATGCATAAACAAGTATAGTCCAATGAAGGTTGAAAGATGGACGCCAATGAGTATTGCTATAACGTATACTACAGCGTATACTGCAGCTTGCACTGACCCAGCCACTGGCATCTGCGTCAGAACGAAATAAGCTAAGGGTAAAGCAATTGCTGCCTGAATGTATGTAATGCTGAATACTTTGAAGATTTTGCTTCTGACAAGTTTGCGAAGCGAAATTTTTCCTTCCGCGTCGAAGGCTTCTGCACCCATCAGGATTGAAGAGTAAAACTGAGAAATCAAAACCACTAATGTGTCAATCGTTAATGCGATGAGAACTGGCCAAGCAACACTGTAAGATACATTCAGGATAGTTAAGAACGATGCGGACATAACCATTGTTATAGTGGATAATGGAATCGCAAACATTAACACTGTTCTAAACGATACTCCCACATCTTCGTCTGGACAAGTTTTAGCCAACAGCTTAGGATACAACGCGAACGCCAAAGAAGCAGAATACCCCATTATGTTCGTAAAAGTGAAGGCAGCTTGGTAATAAGCTCTAGTGCCTGATCCACCATATAAGAAAAGCAAGATAAGGACAAACGAGACCAATTGCCCGCCAATAGCGCTATAGGCAATTGCTGCTGAACCCTTAAGCCATTCTTTAAGGTAGCCCCAGTTTGTTTTTTGCTTAAATTCGCCAGCCAAAAGCCGAACATAATATAATACTTGAACTAAGGCGGAAATAACTAAGGCTAGCATTGCCCCAAGGAATAACTGTCCTAAACCCACTATAACCAGTAAAGCAACAGCAACTTTCACTACTTCCTCAATCAACAAACCATACCCAATTACCTGAGGCTTCATTGAACGCAAAACGCTTTCAAAAACGGTAATCATATAAAAATTAAAAATATACAATCCTGATATGAGGTAAATTAGCAAGTAAGCTTCGGTTCCAATCGCGTTTGAAATCAGAACAATGGCAGGAAGATAAATTATAACTGAAATAAGAGCTATAGACAATTGCCCTAAAGTGCCAGTTTTGACAGTTCCCTCTTTGCCTCTCGCCATAAACCGAGTGGCCCAGAAAGGCAACACGCTGCTGAAAAGCATAAAGTACCCAGTGTAATCGAAAATGTTTGTCCAAATACCATACTGGTTTGTGTTCATATTTCTGGTAAGCAAAAGCGTAAACACAAGTCCAGTAATTATGCTCAGTACTTGAGATGCAAAAATTATGAATCCACTGTACTGAAGCCTTATTTGATTTTTGCTCAAGTGATGCTTTCCTGCTTTTGTTGGCGATTTAAGTTATAGTGCATTGTTTAACTTCTTGATATATAATTTCCCAAATCAGTATAAAAAGCGAGCATTTTTACAAAAACAAAAATTGAAAGAAAAATGGTTTGATTAATTCTCATCCTTTTACAACTGCTAACGGAACAAGCCTTGCAACCTTAGTGGCAATCCCAATCTTGTCACTAACGTCAACAACCACATCCACATTCTTGTACGCAAGGTCAGCCTCCTCAGCCAAAACCGAAGCACTTGCAGCACGAACAACAATTCCCCGCTTCTCCAAAGCAGCTTTTACATCTCCACCCCAATACAGCCGTTTTGCAGCCGAACGGCTCATCATTCTGCCTGCTCCATGCGCGGTTGAACCAAAAGTTAAATCCATAGCTTTCTCTGAACCAACCAGAACCCACGAGCTCGTGCCCATGCTGCCTGGAATAAGCACTGGTTGCCCTTCACTGCGGTAATCAGCTGGAACATCAGGGTGCCCAGCTGGGAAGGCGCGTGTTGCTCCTTTACGGTGAACCCAAACCTTCTTTTCTCCACCGTCAATCTTGTGAGTTTCAACTTTGGCAATGTTATGAGCCACGTCGTAAACGAGTTTTAACCCGAATTTTTCAGGCGGTTCATGGAAAACTTGCTGGAAACTTTGTCTAACCCAATGCATGATTGCATGTCGGTTAGAAAAAGCATAGTTAACGGCGCAAGCCATAGCTTGGAAGTAATCACGGGCTTCATTGCTGTTTCCAGGTGCACATGCTAATTCGCGGTCAGGTAACGTTATCTTGTACTTTTGCACTGCGTGCTCCATAACTCTCAGGTAATCCGAACAAACCTGGTGACCATAGCCTCTTGAGCCGCAATGAATCATTACTGTAACTTGGCCTTCTTGCGTAATTCCAAAAGCCTTAGCTGTTTTAGGATTATAGATTTTATCTACCTTTTGTATTTCTAAGAAGTGGTTTCCTGAACCCAAGGTGCCAATCTGGGTTAATCCTCTGTGCTTAGCAGTCGATGAAACCTTATCTGGGTCTGCATTAGCCATGCAACCGCGTTCTTCACAGTGCTCTGCGTCTTCAGGCCAACCGAACCCGCGTTTAATAAGCCACGGCACGCCCTCAACTGCCAAACGGTCTAAGTCGGCAGAGGATATTGTGAGGTCTTTTCGTCTGCTTCCAAGCCCAGAAGGAACATTACGGAAAATGGTGTCTGCTAACGGTGCAAGTTTGGGTCGAATCTCTTTTTCCGTGAGCGTAGTTGCTAAGAGGCGGACACCACAGTTAATGTCATAACCTACACCACCAGGACTGATAACGCCTTCATCGTAGTCGGTTGCGGCAACGCCGCCTATTGGAAAACCGTAACCTTCATGCCCATCGGGCAATGTTATTGCATGCTTGTAAATTCCAGGCAACCATGCCACGTTTGTACATTGCCAAAGAGTCCGATCAGTCTTCATCTTTTCTAAAAGAGCTTCATTAGCGAAAACCATACCCGGAACCCTCATGCCTGACTTGTATTTTGGGATACGCCAAGCGTAATCGTTTACTTTTTCTAGAGGGATTTCTTCTGGCGCTCTTCTACCTTCACTTTCACCCAAAATTTCTCACCTTAAAAAACAAAGTGAAAAGACACTATAAAACGTTTATGAACTTTGTTTATCCTGTGTTTGTTTGGCGTAATCAATAAAGCCTTGAACGCTGTTTCCAAGAGCTGTCCTTGAGTAAATACGATGGGACTTCAAGTAATCTGCAAGCTGGCGCATAACCTTGTCCTCAGCAATTATTCTATCACGGATCTCCTCCAAACTTTGATTTTCTCTGGCGCCTTCTTCTGCGATTTTTGCCCATAATTGAAGCTGCAACTTGTAATCTTTCAGTCGTTGAACTCCATTTGAGGCTTTTCCGAAATGACTATAATACAAAACTGTCGGCTTAAGGCTGATTAATTTATCTAAAGAAGCTAATGCCGCACCCAGATGGAAAGGAGGCGGCGTAGTTGGCATTACAACATCGAACTCTGGAAAATAAGTGCCAGCAGCATCCCCTGGGAAAACTCCGCCATTCAACGATTCGTGGAAGCTAAGGTTGTGGGAAGCGTGACCGAGTGTTTCAATAACCCTCAATTTGGCGCCATCATCCAAATCAAAGGAGCCCTCAGTAACAGGAATTATCCGTTCTTTTGGAACAGGTTCAGGCTTACCGAAAATTTCGCTCACAAACCCGAGAACCGCCTGAGACGATGGCCAAAGCCTCTCAGGATTAATCAAATGAGGCATTCCTCGTGGGTGGACGAGGACTTTTGCGTTAGGCAGAAACTTTAGCAATGTGCCAGCGCCGCCACCGTGGTCTAAGTGAACATGCGTAACGGCAACATATTCAACATCCTCAAAGTTTATGTTGAGTTCTTTTAAGCCGGAAACAAGTTTGGGCACGGAAGAAGTTGGACCTGACTCCACAAGGATGGTTTTAGCGCCTTTTATTATGTAACTGCAAATGAGGTTTTTGAATCCTCCAGTTTCCAGCTCAACTTGAAACAGATTTTTTCCGATTTTTTTGGTGTGCAAATGTTCACCTTGGTGAGGTTTGATAAGTGCTGTTATGCCATAAATGTTTCCGTGAAACTAAAAAAGCAACGCGTAAAATTTAATTATCCTTCACTGTTCTATGAGAGAGGCTAAAGGTGGCAAAAGTAAAATTGAAAGCAATTATCTTCGGAGCACCAGGCTCTGGAAAAGGCACCTACGCTTCAAGGCTTCAAGCAAAACTTGGCGTTGACGTAATCGCAATGGGAGACATTTTCCGCGAGTTAATGAAGCAAGATTCAGAATTAGGCAGGAAAGTTAAGGTTTACGTGGAAAAGGGGCTTCTTGTCCCAGACGGAATTGTCGTAGAAGTACTAAAGCAACGCTTAAATAAAATTCCAAAAGGAAAAGGCTTCATTCTTGATGGTTACCCGCGAACGCTTGAGCAAGCTAAAATCCTAGACGCCATCACTAAAATTGACGCCATACTGCTGCTGGATGTTCCAGATTGGATTATTATTGAACGCTTATCTTCGCGTAGAATATGCCGTAACTGTGGAACCGTTTACAACGTTCGCTTCTTAAAGCCTAAAGTGGAAGGCATCTGTGACAAATGCGGTGGACCCTTATACCAGCGTTCAGATGATAACCCTGAAGTTATTAAGAAACGACTGCAAGTGTACCAAGAACAGACAAGACCGCTCTTAGAGTACTTTAAGGCGAATAAAGTGCCATTCGTCGCTTCAAGCACCCCAACACTTGATACACCACCAGAACTAATAGTTGACAAAATAATAGCAGAACTGAAAAAACTGAAATTAGCCTAAATGTCTAAAATGAACTCTAAGATAACTCGGTCCCTTTCCATTATGATTACCATTCTATGATAGGTTACAGCTTTAACAGCGACCTTCTGCGGGTGCTTTTGGGCGTAAAATTTTTCTCCCCAAATTTTTGCTTTGATTTTGAAGTTTTCAGCTGTTTCTTCCCAGTTTGTTATTTGGAATTTTGAGTAAAGAATGTTTTCGGTTTCAAACTTTACAAGTAACGCTTCAAGCCAATTATAGAGCAGTGCGTATTGGTCTTCAGCTTCAGCCTCTACCGTTTCCTCTTGCGTCTGAGCGACTTTGTCGGTGTCCGTCATAACTTCGAACATTGCAAGCGCAGCGTTTTCGTAGGCTTCCTCCATTGTTCTGCCATGTGCCCGAATGTAAACGTCAGCGGTATGTTCTAGAAACTCAAATTTTCCTGCGAACTTTTCTGGTGTATCCATAATGTTGAGCCACGCTAGTAATGACTTAGTGAATGTTTAAAAACGCTTTCGCTTGTCCGAAAAAACATTATTTGTTTTCCAGTTCAAGAAAATTTTCAATAACAGTTTTGATTAGGTTAGCACATATTTTCTCAAAGACCTTTTCCTGCCGAGCTTTAGCTGCCTCTTCAGGATTGGACAAGTCCAGCTTGATTAGGTCTCGACATAAAACAGTGCCGTGCTGCTTCTCAAATTGCTTGTAAAGCGTTTTTGCGTGAGCGTAAGCTTTTGCTCGTTTTTCAACTCCAGTCTCGTTAGGTGCATATTTGATTCCCACTGCCATGATACTGCCCGTCAATGCTCCACATACAGAGCCGCATCGTCCTATGCCGCCGCCAAAGCCAGCGGCTATTTTTGGAATCAGCTCGTTCTTGCCTTCTGTATCTGTGTGCTCATATAACGTTAACAGGACGCTTTGGGCGCAGTTGTAGCCACCCTGAAAGCGGATGATGGCTTTTTCAGCAAGCGCCTGAGTGGATGACACAGGTTTTTCCCCATTGCCCGCTTCAGAAGTACTTTGAAATTCTTTGTATTGCAGCAACTGTAAGTTTGGCTGAGTTCTCTATGTCCTTCAAGCTTAACATGCCTACTGGACTGTGAATGTACCGTGTGGGTATGGATACGTTGCCGCTGGGAATGCCCTGCCTTGTTATGGAAATCCTTGCTGCATCAGTTGAGCCAAGTAATCCTGATTCAAGCTGGAAGGGGATTTTTTCTTCTTCCGCCGTGTCCAAAAGCCACCGCAAAACCTTCGGGTGAGTAATCAAGCCAGAATCGGAAATCGTGAGCGCTGGGCCTTTACCCATCTTCACACTGGTGTCAAATTCTCTTACGCCAGGAACGTCACCTGCTATAGTCACGTCCAAAGCCAATGCTAAATCAGGGTCCACACCGAAAGCTGCTGTTGCTGCACCGCGTAAGCCTACTTCTTCCTGGACAGTGCCTACGGCGCAGACTGTGCAGTCAGTTTTTTCCATCAATTTGAGGGCTTCCACCATTGCGACACAGCCAGCTCGGTTATCAAAGGCTTTGCCGATAACAACATCCCTGCCTAACTGAGCGTATTTTACATCAAAGCCCACCGGGTCACCGATTGCAACGCCTAATGCAGCAGCGTCCTCTTTGCTTTCTGCACCAATGTCGATGAAAAGCTCATCGAAATTTATGACTTTTTTTCGTTCCTCTTCCTTCTGGATGTGTGGCGGTTTTGAACCGATTATACCTGAGAACGTGCCTTTTCTTGAGAAAACTGTAACCTTCTGAGCAGGCAGAATGCGGTCATCAATTCCGCCCATTTTAGTAAATTGCAAAAAGCCTTCTTTTGTGATTGTTTTCACCATTAAGCCGACTTCGTCCATGTGAGCAGCAAGCATAATTTTAGGAGCAGCTGATTTTCCTTTTTTAATAGCTATAACGTTTTCAAGTCTATCTACAACTATCTCGTCTGCATAAGGTTTCATCAGTTGAATCATTAATTCTCTAACTTGGTCTTCTCTGCCTGTTACGCCGCAGGCGTTTGAGAGTTTTTCTAGGTTCTCGTTTAGGGACAATTGGTATGCCTTCTTAGCTTTTATGGATAGAACTCTGAGAGCTAAGTTATTAAACAATTGTGGTTTACAAACGTTGTTTCTGGTTTAGTTTTCTAGGTCTAAGGGTTTCGCTAGTTAATGGAAAAATGAAAGGTGGTTGACTTCTCAGTTTCAGATCTTGTTAAGTTGATACTGGCCTTTGTTGGCGCCTAATCTCCATGTAATCCGTAAGCAGCAAAATGCCCTGTATCAAGAGGAAAATGCCAACGATTATGCCGACTAGCGCTGGAACAACTATCAGTATAATGCCGAATATAATGCAGATCACCGCTAAAACCGGTCTAGAAACAGTTATGCCTATTCGCCTCAAACCCTTTTCAACAACATCCGTCAAAAATTGACCTCCTACTAGAAATCCTCATGAACCGAGCTATTAAAAAGTATTGGACCTAGAAAATTCTTAAATCGTTAAACAGCATTCACAAACAGGTTAGGGTGTAAAAAATTGACACAACCAAGTTTCAAAACAGTTTTCGTTTTTCTAGACACAGATAAATATTGCAGTCCATTCGACATGCTCGTAGCTATAGATGCTTTTCCAGACTCAATGATATTCAAGTATGAGAACGTAAATGGAGAAGATGCTGCCAAGATAGTCTTTGACGCACTCTTTCCACGTGGACCAGAAGGAGCAAAACACACCAAGATATTCATTAACGGAAGCAACTTTGATGCAGTCAGCGAAGTCGTCGCCGCAACCCAGAAATGCATGGCTTCAGCGCCATGGGGAAACTCCATAATCGTTGACCCACGAGGCGCCTACTCAACCGCTGCAGGTGCAGTAGCAAAAACATTGGGTGTAGCACTTGAGAAGGGCTTCGGACCCTTAGAGGGCAAAAACGTGACGGTGCTGGCTGGAACAGGACCAGTTGGGCAAACATCTGCAAGAATCTACGCTGCAGAAAAAGCCAACGTAACCATCACATCCCGCTCACTAGCAAAGGGTCAAGCTGTTGCTGACAAGATAAACAAGGAAGTCGGCGCACAAAGAGTCAAAGTTGTCGAAGTGACAAGTTCTGAGCAAACCGGCGCAGCCATCCAAAACGCTGAAATTGTCCTCGCTGCAGGCGCAGGCGGAATCCAACTGCTCTCTGCCGCTGAACTGAACAAGTATGGTGCAACTTGCAAAATCGTAGCAGACATCAACGCCATCAAACCCTTAGGTGTTGAAGGCTTAGGCTCAAACGACGACGGTAAAGAACTAAAACCAGGCGTTTACGGCATAGGCGCATTAGCAATCGGCAAATTGAAAATTAAGACTGAAACAGAAATGATTAAACGCGCAACCACCGAGCCGCAAGGACTCTTTGACTACTCAATCGCTTACACCATCGCCAAAGACTCCATACTAAAGAAACTAGCAAAAGCAGCTGCTAAATAATTAGCAAGCTAATTTTTCATCTTTTTCTTTTTAAACTAAATTATCTTTTTCGTTGTCTTTCAGTGCCAACGTCTTTGGCTTCTGCCATTTTCTTTTTCTTCTTTTTTTGCTGTTATTTTGACATTAAAGGGCAGTAATTAGGCGAGTAATTTTGAATTGGGTAAAGGTTGGAACTATCAATTTATAAACCAATCTTGTCATATCCGATTTTATGTTCACAAATACAACATTAGCGCACTCGCGCCATAATTTGCTTAACCTCAATCCAACATAGGGTAACGAATGGTTTTTATCAGCGTTTATCAAAAAGAAAACTGGTGCGGTTAATTGGACAAAGAGTTAGTTGATTTTGCTTTGAACTACGCAGCTGATAAGGAAGTCGAATACGCAGAGGTTAGGGCGCAAAACGACAAAAGTGAAGGGTTAGTAATGAAAAACGGCGTTCTAGACGCTTACTTTTCGGCTGTTGACAGCGGCTTTTGCGTGAGAATCCTAGCTGAAGGTGGAATCGGCTTCGCCTCTACCAACAGGTGGAACAAAGAAGAGGCCAAAAAGATTGTTGAAATTGCTTACAAACTCGCAAAAATGGCCATGCGTAGAGACAAAATATCTTTCGCCAAAGAAAAGAGTGTAAAAGTAAAATGGAAAGTTGACGAAAGAAAAAAAATTGAAGACATATCCCCTGAGGAAAGAATCGAAACTTTTGCGGAAATGGACAAAGAGTTGACTTCTCAAGGAATAAGTGTTCCTGGAAGAATGTTCAGCTCCGGAACGAGTCTAAGTGAAAAATACTTCATCAACACTGAAGGCTCGGTTATTTCGTCTTACGTACCCCGAGTCAGCGCCTACGGCTTCATCACAGTTGTAGAAAACGGAAAATCCGAACAAGCATACAAACAGTTCGGCTACGCCGGCGGCTGGGAAGCACTTGATCAATGGAAGTTGACGGAACAAATGATCTATGAAGCCAGAGTACTGCAAGGAGTGATTAGAGAAGCAAAGGCTGTCAAACCTGGAAAAATGGACCTGGTATGCGGACCCGAAGTAACAGGTATTGCTGCACACGAATCTTGTGGACATCCCATGGAAGCAGACAGGATACTAGGCCGCGAAATGAGCCAAGCAGGCATGTCCTTCATTTATCCACACGGACACTTCTGGCTCGGAACAAAAATCGGCAGTCCATTAGTAACCATAATAGACGATCCTACAATCAAAAACAGCTACGGTTACTACGAATACGACGACGAAGGCATAAAGGCTAGGCCTAGATACCTCTATAAGAACGGAGTAATCAACGAGTTTCTTCATAACAGAGAAAGCGCAGCCAAACTAAACACAAGAAGCAACGGCTCTTCAAGAACAATAAGTTACGACCGCGAAGCAATAGTCAGAATGGCCAACACCTTCGTAGAGGCAGGAGACATAGAGGAAGAAGAACTATTTGAAGACGTGAAGCAGGGCGTCTACATGAAATCCTTCACAGAATGGAACATCGACGACAAACGCTTCAACCAACGCTATGTGGGACGCGAAGCATACTGGATTGAAAATGGAAAACTAAAACACCGGATAGCGAGACCCGTAATCGAGACGTCCACACAGATTTTCTGGAGCGCCGTGGACGCCGTATCCAAGAAAGTTGAGTACGATGCAGCCACATGTGGAAAAGGGGATCCTCAACAAGGCATACCCGTCTATACAGGAGGCCCAGCTATCAGACTCAAAGGGGTGCACGTGAAATGAACGAAACATTAGCGACAACTGAAAAGATTGCCAAAAAAGCTAAGGCACTCGGCGCCGATGAAGTCATAGCCAGAACTGTCGCCAGCCGTAATCGCCAAGTACGATTCAGCAACAACCAGATAGACACCTCACTTGCTTGGAACTATTACGTAACCGACGTGGTCCTATCTTGGAAAAAACGAGTCGTCGCCACCCAAATACCCGACTTTCAAAAAATAGATGAACACCTGAAACGCCTCTTCGAGCTGGCCAAAGTTTCCAAAGAAAACCCTATGCACGGTGGCTTTGCCAAAGGGAAATTCAATTACCAAAAAAGCAAAGCAGACAGAACCGCAAATGACTTGGAAAAGCCAACTGAACCCATTTTCGAAGCCATTGAAGCTGCTAAGAAAGAAGCCGGTCCCCTCACGACTGCGGGCGGTATCTTCTTGACAAGTGTGGCTGATATCTATCAAGTATCTTCTGAAGGATCCATGGGCGAAGACTGCAGGTCCGCCGTCGAGTTTTCCATAAGAGCCTTCTCCGGAAAAGAAGCTTCAGGTCATGCCGTTGAATGTAGCTCAACACTGAAAGGTTTTGACGCTGCAAGAGCTGGCCGAAAAGCCGGAGAAATAGCTAAAAAGGCCAAAAATCCAAAGCTTGGACTGGAAGGAAAATATGATGTTGTATTTGACCCATTGTTTGCGGGCTCTCTGTTGAGCATGTGGGGTTCGATGGCCTCCGCTTACTCCGTAATGGTTCAAATGTCAATTTTCGTAGACAAAGTGGGCAACAAAGTTGCTTCCGACTTGGTTACCCTTCGAGATGTCCCAGCTGCATACTCCGTGTCCAACCGGATTTTCGACGACGAGGGAGTGCCAGCCCAGGAAAATGTTATAATTAACAAAGGCGCACTAAAGACTTACCTTCACAACACGTCTACTGCGAAGATTTTCAAAACTCAAACAACAGGCAATGCTGGAATCATTTCTCCAGGGCCATGGAATATCGAAATGGACCCGGGTGACATGGTCAAAGAGGAATTATTCAATGAAGTGAAACGCGGACTATACCTAACAAACACATGGTATACAAGGTTCCAGAATTACAAAACCGGAGACTTCTCCACAATCCCACGTGACGGTATTTTTCTCATCGAAAACGGGGAAATCAAAGAATCATGGAAAAGTATACGCCTGAGCGACAATGCATCAAGAATGCTAAACGCCATAGCGGGCATATCAAAAGAGCGCCACCACATTCACTGGTGGACTGAAGCAGATCCGCCGTCACTTTCGCCCTACATCCTAATGAAAGACGTACAAATCACAAGACCTAAATAGCCATTTTTCAATGTCCACCGAGCAAACAGAAAAGAGCGATTAGAAAGCGCTGGCGATTCTGTTGCAGGCTTCAATTATGCGTTCTTTCGGCTGCGTAAACGTTATCCTTGCGTAGCCTTCTCCATACTTGCCGAAGCCGATGCCCGGCGTTACTGCCACGCCAACATCAAGCAGCTTTGTAGCGAACCGCATTGAGTCACCTTTGCAGTTAACCCAAACGTAAAATGTTGCTTTAGGCTTATCGCATTTGTAGCCGATTTTGCAGAGGGTTTCAACCAGTAGGTCGCGGCGTTCCTTTAGGATTTGATTGTTTTTCTTTAGGAATTCTGGTGGTTCATTGCTTGTGTAGGCTGCTAAGGCTTTGACGGCTACTTTCTGCGTGTACACGGGTGGTCCCGAATCGATTTGTGATTTGACTTTGGTTAAGCCGCTGACGAGCTGATTGTTTCCAACTGCGAAGGCAATGCGGTCGCCTGTCATATTGAAGGTTTTTGAAAGCGAGTGGAATTCGATGGCAACGTCCATGGCGCCGTCAACTTCCAGAATACTTGGGGCGCGGTAGCCGTCGTAAGTGATTTCTGAGTAGGCGTTGTCATAGCAGAGGATGATGTTGTTGTCTTTGGCGAAGTCTACTGCTTCTTTGAGGAATTTTTTGTCGACGGTGGCTGCCGTTGGGTTATTGGGGTAGTTCAGAAACATCATTTTAGCGTTCTTGGTGTTTACCGCTTCAAAATCTGGTTTGAAGCCGTTTTCCTCAAGCATTGGCATCGGTACTGCCGTGCCGTCGTTTAGTATCGTGCTGCCGTTAGCGTATACTGGGTAAGCAGGGTCAGGAACGAGAACTCTGTCGCCGGGATTGATGAAGGCACGGGCGATGTTTGCTATGCCTTCTTTAGAGCCTAAAAGCGCAATCACCTGGTCTTGCTGTAGATCAACGTTGAATCGCTTCTTGTACCATTCGGCAACGGCTTCTCGGAAGTCTGGTTCGCCTTGGCTGAAGGAGTAATTGTGGTTTTTTAGGTTTGAGACTTCTTCCTTTAGGGCTTCAATGATGAAGGGTGGCGGAGGAAGATCTGGATCACCGATGCTCAATGAAATCAAGTCGATGCCTTGCGCTTTCTTTTCCTTAATGATTCGCTCAATTTCGGCAAACAGGTATGGCGGTAACCGTTTTATTCTGTCAGCATACTCAAACGTCATGTTTATACCTCTTTGAATAGCGTTCCCTCAAAAACTTTTTCGACTGCACCACTCAAAAACAAGCTTTTAGCCACTTCCACCTGCAAGTCACCGCCCAGCACGTGAACGGTAATTTTGTTTCCAACTTTTCCAAGCTTGTTTGCAGCAGCGGCAGCCGCGCAGGTTCCTGTGCCGCAAGCTAAGGTTTCTCCGCAACCTCTTTCCCAAACACGGACTTTCAACTCGTTGCGATTTAAGACTTGAACGAAGCCGACGTTGGTTCTTTTCGGAAAAGCCTTATGGTTCTCAACTTTTGGACCGATTTGCTCAACTGGGAAATCGTCTACTTTGCCAACGAATATTACGCAGTGCGGATTGCCCATTGAAAGGCACGTTACCTTGTAGGCTTCGCCGTTAACGTTTAAGTTCTCGTTGATGCATGTGCCTTGCCCGACCATGGGAAGAGAGCCTCTTTCCCAGTTTGGCGCGCCCATATCAACCTTGACAGTCGCGACTTCTTTATCGTTGAGGGTTAACCAAACGTGCTTTATGCCCGATAGTGTTTCGACTGCGAACTCTTGCTTCGGGGCAATGCCATTTTCATAGCAGTACTTGGCAAAGCATCGTATGCCGTTGCCGCACATTTCTGCTTCGCTGCCATCAGCGTTAAAAATCCGCATTTTGGCATCCGCCATTTTAGAGTTAGAAACGAGCAAAAGCCCATCTGCACCAACCGAGAAGCGCCTTTCACAAAGCCTCTTAGCTAATTCTCCAGCTTGCTCACTGCTAATTTTCTCTTCTCTGTTGTCGATTACGATGTAGTCGTTGCCTAAACCATGCATCTTCCAGAAACGCATCAAAGTCACTCTGCCATCCGCTGACTAGACATCAAATCATCAAGCTGCTCTCGTTCCCTAACCAGCACTGGCTTGCCTTGCCTAATCATGACTTCTGCAGCTCTTGGCCTTGCGTTGTACTGTGAGCTCATGCTGAAGCCGTATGCGCCAGCGTTCAAAACCGCCAGCAAATCACCTTCCGCAACCAGCGGCAAGGCTCGGTCTTTGGCTAAGGCGTCGCCTGACTCGCAAATTGGACCTACCACATCATAAGGTTCCTTATCCGCCGCTCCAAGTTTGTTGGCGACTAGTATAGGATGGTAGGAGCCGTACATCGTTGGTCTCACTAGAGTGTTGAAGCCTGCGTCCACGCCCACGAATTTTTTTGAAGGCGTAACCTTGACAGTGTTAACGGTTGTTAGGAGGATGCTAGCGTCACAGACTAAGTATCTGCCTGGTTCAACGCATAAAAATGGTTTGCCAAGACCGTACTCTGTAATCTTACCCTTGAACGGTGCTACCACTTTCGAGGCGAAGGTTGCTAAATCGAATTCTTGGTCCTCTGGCTTGTAAGGAACCCCGAATCCGCCACCGATGTCGATGAATTCGAATTCTATTCCTACTTCGTCATGGACCCGCTTAGCTATACTCAATAGTTTTTCCACTGCCAAAACGTAGGGTTCTACGTCAAGAATCCCTGAGCCAATGTGCATGTGAATGCCGAAGCGTTCGACTCTTGCCTTCTTAGCAGTCGCATAAGCCTTTAGTGCGTCTTCTTCCATTAAGCCAAACTTTGAGTCTGGACCAGCCGTGATGCAGTGAGTATGGTGACCTGCACCGATTTCTGGGTTAATACGCACCGACAAAACCGGCGGCACAGCAATCTTTAGTAGCCTATCTAACTCCGATTGAGAATCCACATTCACTGCAACGTTTGCATCGGCTAGGAATTTTAACTCGTCATTTCGGACGCTGGTTCCAGTGAATATAATGCGGTCTGGTGTGTATCCGCTGGTTAAGCCCATGAACACTTCGCCTGGGCTGACGGTGTCTAAGTATGCGCCTTCTGACTCAAGAATCTTTAATACTGTGAGGTTGGAGTTTGCTTTGGCAGCGTAATATACGCGTACGTACTTGTAGTTGCGGATTAAGGCGTCATGAAGCCGATTATAATTATCTCTAATACGTTTCTCGCTTACTACGTACAAGGGCGTATCGTATTTTTCAGCTAACTCCTTAACCGAAAAGCCATCAAAGAACAAGTTGCCTTTCCGGTCTTCTAAGGGTTCACGAAGCTTTCTTTTAACCATTAGTTACACACGTCTCAATGTGGTATTATTTGAGCGGTAGTTAAGCTAAGCCTTTAGCTACTAAGAGTTCAGCGCTGAGAATGCCTGCACCTGCGCCACCACGAACCGTATTGTGTCCTAAGCATATGTACTTGAAAGTCATAATTGGATCCTTGCGAATTCTGCCAACTACAACGCTCATGCCACAGCCTGTATCGCGGTCAAAGCGTGGCTGAGGCCTATTCTGCTCTTTGCGAACTACGATTGGTTGCTCGGGCGCGGAGGGCAGCTTGAGTTTCTGCGGTTCACCCTTAAACTTAGCGAACGCAGCTTCAATCTCTTCTATCGATGGATCCTCTTCCAGCTTGATGAAGACTGACTCTAAATGCCCGTCTTTCACGTTGACTCTGTTGCAGCTTGCGCTAAGTTTGAAATCAGCGTTCTTCACTACCTTGCCATCAAAGTTGCCTAGAATCTTAAGTGCTTCGGCTTCCATTTTTTCTTCTTCCTTAGAAATGTAAGGAACCACATTATCAATTATATCGAGCGAAGACACGCCTGGGTAGCCAGCGCCGCTTAACGCTTGCATGGTGGTAACTATAACATTTCTGAGCCCAAACTGCATCAATGGCTTAAGCGTAATTGCAAGTTGAATGGTGCTACAGTTAGGATCCGTCGTTATGAAGCCTTTCCAGCCTCGTGCCTTTTGCTGAATCTTAATCAAATCAGCGTGGTCAGGGTTAATTTCTGGAATAAGCAATGGGACGTCGTTTTCCATTCTGTGAGCGCTTGCCTTACTGAACACTGGATACAGGGCTGCAAATTCAGATTCAACTGGACCTGCCAAGTCGCCTGGAAGAGACGAAAACACCAAATCCACGTTGCCTGCCTTCTCCACTGACTCGACATCAGCGTTTGCTACGGGCATCTCAGCAATTTCTTTGGGCAGGTTTGACTCCATAACCCAGTTGCAAGCATCCTTGTACTTTTTGCCTGCTGACCGCTCTGATGCGGCGAGCACCTCAATTTGGAACCATGGATGCCCCTGTAAGAGTTGAATGAACCGTTGCCCAACGGCTCCAGTTGCGCCTAAGATGGCTACTTTACGCTTAAACGACATTCAAATTCGCTTCCTTTGCACTTGTGAGTTGTTTTCCTTGATAAAAAAGTTAATGGTTGATTTACTGGTTAAGATAAGCCTAAAACATCAGCCATACTGAACACTTTAGGCTCGTTTTGCTTGCTTAACCATTCAGCCGCGTAAACAGCTCCCTGAGCAAAAACGTTACGTGAGAACGCAGTGTGCTCTATGCGTAGCATCTCGTATGGTCCTGCAACTATCAAATCATGAATGCCAGGCACTCCACCAACTCGCAAAGCTGTGATTTCAAGTTCTCCAGGCTGCCGTGGGCTTATACCTTCTCGTCCAGAAACGACTGTTGTGTAACCGCGTGTGTTAGCGACAATTTCACCCAGCTTCTTAGCAGTACCGCTTGGCGCATCCTTCTTCCCAGTATGATGGATTTCGCTTATACTGAAATCGTATTCCTTCGGAAACGCTTGCAATGCTTCTGCCAGCTTGAACAGTATGTTGACGCCTACTGAGTAGTTTGGTGAGAACACGGCTGGAACTTTGCCTGACATGGCGTTTACGACTTGGCGGTTTTGC
>JBEKHJ010000026.1:0-16791 GCA_050012335.1 Bathyarchaeia archaeon | reverse complement strand
TGAGCGATTTAATAATGCTGGAGGGCATATTTTTGCTTCTAGAGATTGGCATCCGTCAAATCACATTTCCTTTAAAGCGCAAGGTGGTCCTTGGCCGCCTCATTGCGTTCAGCAAACAGAGGGTGCAAAGTTTAGTCCTGATCTTAAATTGCCCACGGGTACGGTTGTTATTTCTAAGGCTACTGATCCTAAACGGGAGAGCTATTCAGTTTTTGATGGAACAGATTTTTCTGAGCAGCTGAAGAATAAAGGCGTTAAGAGACTTTTTGTTGGCGGTTTAGCAACGGATTATTGTGTTGTAAACACGGTTCTTGACGCGCGAAAACTTAGCTATGGGACAGTGGTGCTTATGGATGCAACGTTAGGCATTAACGTGAAGCCTAGTGATGTGGACAGGGCGATTGAGGCAATGATTAAGGCTGGCGCTGAACAGGCTACAACCGCTGATTTTCCAGACGCGGTTGATACCTTGCCCGTAGAGGAAGCTGAAGCTGATGCGATGGAAGATAAGCCTTCAGTGCGGGCTGCTGGAAAGAAAAAGGCTCGAATGCGTCCTAGAGGTTCTGTTAAGAGGATTCGCACTGAACGAAAAGGCTGAGTTTTTTCGAAGTACAGCGAAGCTTATATATTCATAGTATTCGGTACTTAAGAAAAGCGCCAAGTTGCTGTCCAAGGTATGTTTTGCTAAAGAAAAAGGAGGCAACTTGGCTTATTCGCATGCTGAAGCTTAGAAAGCGCTGAAATAATGACGAAATTAAGCCTTTTTTGGGTTGCATTATGGTGGTTGTATGCAGTTTTTTGGCTTTTGGTGCTTTACTGTGCAGTTGGTGCTTTTTATGGTCTGCGAAATTTCTTCGAATGTTAATTTTTTACAATAAATAGTTAAATAAGCAGTTGCTCACGTATGCAATTACCATTAAATAGTTAAAATAGCTTGTCGATTAACGTGTTTTCTATAATACGAGACGCGAAGAGTCAGAAACTTTGCAGATTTAGCTGGTGCACCAACAAGAGATGCTGCCGCTTGCTCCTTTACCTTTTACTTCTTATTGCTCGCCCATAACCTGAATTATTATCGTTCTTTTTCTTGGATAAACGTCTGTTTCTACAAAAAGCAGTGATTGCCAAGTTCCAAACATGACTTGACCATCAATTATTGGCAGGGTCTTGTCTGGCGGAAGAAGTATGGACCGTAAATGTGAATGTGCGTTAGACGGATGCTGATATGTCTTATGTTTTGGCGCAATTTCTTCAAGGAACGCCTTGAAGTCATTGAGTAACGCATAATCGTTTTCCGTTAAAATTAGTACGCCTGTTGCGTGAGGGGCAAAGATGTGGACTAACCCGTTTTTGATGCCTGAGAGGGAAACCTCTTCTTGCACTTTGTCGGTTAAATCGATGAATTCGATTTCCCCTTTCGTAGTGAAGCTATAACTTTTATTTACGACCTTAAAGTTTGACATTAAGCTTCTTTCCTAATTGTCTTATCCTCTTGCACTGTTGAAAAATGTTTCGAAAGTTAAACATAAAGTGTGTTTTGTTGATGCTTTCGTATACAACCCGCCTTTAGGTAAGTAACCCTGTTGAATAGATCTTAAGTCCTAAATAATAATCAGCATGTTTTGTCGCTGTACTTAGACACTTACATACGCCTAAAATTGGCGTATTCTGTTAATAGCTCTTTCAACTTTGTGTCTTCTTCTCTGCTCGTTGTCATCTGTGATGGTTGATTGATGTAGTAATGTCTTTGCCACTGAACTCACCAGCCCTAATTTTGCTACCAAGTGATGACTCAGATTTAGCGCCGTTTAGGCAGGCTTAGCACATGCAACATTGCAGTTACGCATGAATAAAGGCGAAAAAACGCCGTTCTTCAGAACAATAAGACTGCTCTTGCACCTCGCGAAACGTGCACTACAGCAACCAGAAAACGTTGCTCACCAAACAGTCTACTTAAAGGCATACCTCTTCTATGCTTAGTGTTTGGCCTTTACGAGCCAACTGTGGTATAGTAAGTACCATTCGCAAAGTGACAGTCAGTAATATTCCGCTGTCTGTGATGCTTTAAGTCTACGATAGTATAGTCAAAGTCAAGCCCAGCGCCAAAGTTATAACTATTGAGCCAGCTTCCGATGGAGGCTAGGGACATTTGTTCGGTCGCGTAAAAGTTTTGTTCAAACAATCCAGCCCGGCAAAAGAAGCCTTGAATATGGAGGAGGCTGTTGGGAATTACACATTTATCCTGCCGTTAACATGACAGGTATTCTGATAGGTTTTTTATAAAGTTGTGAGATTTTTGCAAAATTTTCTCTCGCAAGATAACGATTTATCGTTTAGCCCCTTTCGCCAAGATAACCAATATTCAGGCTTATTTTGCCATAAATTGAATCTGTAGCTGTTGTTTTTCTCCGAAACGGTAGTGCTGAAAAATCAGTGGATTTTTTTCTAACTGAACAATAATCGAAAAGCCCAATTTATGGCTAAAATGGTAAAAAAGCCTTATTTCAGCCGTTTATTGGTTGCCTTAGTGCCAAGGCATGGCGAATATCGTGGCCTCATATAAGTACTGTCGAAAATCTCCATGCGAAACAAAAGCTTGTTTTTTCGACTTAGCTTCGAGCGTTTGCAACACTTTTTGTGGGTGTTATGAAACTTTGGCGTTTCAGTGCATTTTTTTACCAGTTAAGCTCTGAGCAGTTAGCGTTTTTCTGAGCCCTGCTTTATGCAGAGACCTAATCTCTGCGGTAAGCGTGTCTTCCTATTTTTGGCGCCGAATATCGTTCAGCGAAAGCTTGCAGCAGAAGTTATTCTAAGCAAAGGTTTCTGCCCTGGGGAGAATGAGTTTGGGTGATGCTTCTGTATACAGAGCATGACTCAAGCGACTTTTTGCCGTTTCACCGAGACTTTTGCTGGCGAATTTTTGTCCCTAAGGGACTTTGTTTTTAGGTTTTTGGGGTCAGCGCATACTTTTTAAGTGCTTAGTGTAGTCTAAACTGGCAATATTTTCCATCGGTGAATGATGGCTTTTACACTGTCAGTAAATTTAGTGATGCCAGTATTACGTGGAAAATTCAACATCACCAGCACGCTCCAGACGCACCATTTCACTGCAAGGTATACAAAAGCATCAACGTAACCCAATTTTCCCAGCGCTTTTGGGCAACAATTTTTATCTCTAAAACCGCATAAAGTAACAAACATTCAAGGGAAAAACAGTTGAGCAAAGAAATCGACAGAATCAAACTTCGTCGCTGGCGCAAAAGAGGCTTCTACAGTGAAACCGTACTGGTTAAGCTCCTGCATAAAAAAGGCTACACCGCTGTACGCGTTCCAGTTAGCAACCCAAGCCTTAATCCCTTGCCAGACATCATGGCTAGAAAAGGCTCTCACGTTTACGCTTTTGAAGTAAAAAATGCTAGCTACTACGCCTACTTTCCCAAGCAGCAAATCGATAAACTCTTCAGGTTTCTCGACCAGTTCATCCCCTCAGACAACGGGCATAAACATGCCGTCGTCGCAGCTCATCTGGGCAAAAGGTGGCTTTTCAAAGAAATCAATTGGGTAGATTGGGAAAAAAATAAGCTTCCGGAAAAAGTCAGAATTCTCAAGCGGGACAGGGGAAATCTTAACTTGGATACAAGTTATAGTTAACGTGTAAGGAAATGTACCTCAACCTATATTATTAGTTACAGTTAACGTCTTTCTTAATCGTAAGAGGAAGCAAAAGTGTCAACAAAAGAAGACCTCATGATATATGCGCAAGCCTTAGGAAAAACCTACCAAGTAGGCGACTTAAAACTTGAAGTGTTAAAAGACATAACCCTGTCAATTCCAAAAGCAAAATTTATCGTAATTTGCGGTCCTTCAGGCTCAGGCAAAACAACCCTGCTCAACATAATCGGCGGAATCGACAAGCCAACAAGCGGGAAAATTTTTGTAGAGGGGCAAGATTTGACTGTTCAAGATGAAGATTTCCTGTCAGATTTTCGATGCAACAATGTGGGCTTTGTTTTTCAATCTTACAATTTGGTTTCAACTTTAACGGTGGCTGAGAACGTTGCGTTTCCAATGGAGTGGACCAGAAAGCCCGAGCAAGAAATAGAAAAACGCGTAACTGAATTGCTGGAAACTTTGGGCTTACAGCACCGAGCAAATCATTTTCCCGCTCAACTTAGCGGTGGCGAGCAGCAACGCGTAGCTTTTGCCAGGGCATTAGCGAACGACCCACAGCTTATCCTAGCGGATGAACCAACAGGCAATTTAGACGGAAAAAACGCTCAAAAAATCACTCAAGTGCTCCAGCTATTGAAGGAACGGGGAAAAACGGTTATTGTTTCGACTCATGACGAGCAAATAAGGGAATTGGCAGATCAAGTTTTATGCCTTGAAGATGGCAAATTGGCGAGCAAAAATGAGTAAAGCGGCTTTTCCAATCAACGATTTGCTGAGAAGGAAGCTTCAAACAAGCTTAACCATCATCACTTTAACGTTAAGTGTTGCTTCTACATTGTTTCTATTGCTATTTAGCAGCCGTTTGGGGTTTAACGCAGCATCAGCCGTTGGCACATTAACGCAGGGCTTAACAACTATTTTCTCTCAGTTCATACTTTTTATTGGCGTATTGATTTTTGCAGTGGGCGCAGTGTTAACTTCTTTTATCGCTTTCTTGATGATGGCTCAAAGAACACGCGATTTCGGCTTGATTAAGGCGGCTGGGTGTCCAAATGGCCTTGTTGCAGGATACTTTATGACAGAACTTATTACAACAACCTTTGCCGGATGCATTTTAGGCATCGCTCTCGGCTTTTTCATAGATTACGCCGCCGCTAATGTGGTCTTTTCGGCTTATCAGTTGCCTAATTTTTGGTTTGCACCCTTGGTTTTTGTTGCTTTTTTTGTTCTTTCAGTAGTTTTTGGTCTTCAGCCCATCCTTAAAGCGGCTAGAATGTCACCAGTAAAGGCGCTTTCACCCGTGAACTATTACGGTTTAACCACAACGAACAAGCACAAGCCACTATCAAGGTCTGGCATAACCTGGAGAATCGCTTCCAGGAGCCTGTTTCGTCGACAATCAGCAACTATTCGAATTGTCATTTTGCTATCAATAGTCTTCATTCTCCTCACCGTTTCAGTCGCCGGCGGCATCATTGCCAGCGACACCACAACATCATGGATTCAAAAAACCGTTAATTCAGATACAATTGCCATAGCCCACAACAGCATGGGCAACCAGTATAAACTGCTTTTATCCAAGTTTTCAGGAGCCAAGGAAACAGGCGATTTTAACTATTCCGACCCAAAACTAGCCATTCCAGAAGGGGTTATTGGGCAATTAAGTGCCCTGTCAAGCGTGAGTTTGGTTGATTCACGGTTAATTTTAAAGGAGCATGTTAATGAAATTTCTAATTTCACCGTAAACCCTGACACTGAACAAACCTATTCTGTGGGAGACAGTAGACAAGGAGAGGCAATAGTAGTCGGTGTTAACCCAGAAAACCTTTCTGGAACATGGTTTGTTCAAGGACGATTTTTAAATGCAAATGACGATTTTGAGGCTGTTATTGGCGATTCAGTTGCTCAGGCTATGTACTCGCCTGACACTAGCAAGAATACAATGTTATCTAATCCTCTGGTTCAAAGCATAGAGTTTCAAAATAACACCTTCAGTATCGTCGGAGTTTGCGTTGATCCTGTAAATAATGGTTTAGTCACTTACGTTCCCATTGAAAGATTGGAGAATATTTCTGGTGTCTCTAACCCTAACTTACTGTTAGTTAAGCTAAACAATTCAACTGACCGCTCTGCAGATATTGCACAAATCAAAACGTTAATTCAAGCGACAGATCCAGATTTGAATGTTTTTGAGCTTGATGGTGTTATTGCAAAGAATTCAGCTTTTTTAGCTTCAACTTGGCAAACGATAATGCTTCTGCCCCTCTTTACTTTAGTATCTGCAGCGCTTTGCCTGGTGGGTTACATGATGCTTGCGGTAGATGAGCAGCATCAAGAATTCGCTGTTTTAAGGGCGGTTGGAGCTAAACCGAAAATAGTTATCTTTATTTTGGCAATCCAAAGCATAATTGTGCTGGTTTCCAGCTTTGGGGTCGGAATATCGCTTGGTACTATTATAACTTTGCTTATTTTGATGCAACAACCGCTGGTTACGGGCTTTACTATCTTGGAGATAACTGGTTGGCTTCTAGCAGCTTTGGCTGGAATGTTCATTTTTAGCCTTTACCCAGCCTTCAGGCTAGCCAAAACCTCGATTTTAAAAATTATGACTTAAAGAGTTGAAAGTTTTGGGAAAAAACTTGAGCGATTCAGTACAGGCTGGCAGTTGGTTTAGGAAATCTTGCAGTTGGAATATGGGTACGACTGGAACTTTGTCATAGAACTTGAATGAGCTAGGCATGAGGGATAATACGGAGGGGATAAATTTGGCATTGCTCCATTTTGTGCATTCGAGTTTTAGGGATATGTTTGGCAGCGAATCAACCAGTGCTCTTGTTCGTTCCACCTGTAAATCAACGATTCTCTTCAAAACTGAAGGTGCAATTGCATGTTGCCAATGTTTGCAATCTATGCAGATGACTAAGGGTTTCTTGCAGCCGACGACGTCTATTTCCCATTTACGAGATGCGTGTTTAAATCGCACGTTATTTGCCACCGCGTATCCGTTGTTTTTCAATGCAAAAGCAGCAATTTCTTCAAACTCTTGCCAACAAAGCAAATTACTGATATGCTCTACATCCGCTCCTAAGGATGCTGCTTTAACGGCTAGCTTAAGCCTCATACTGCTGTCAACTTCGACGCTTTCCGATTTCAAATAAACAAGACCTTCGTTTTGCAGTTTTCCCAGCAATTTCCTTGCAGTTGCTGATGGTATCCTGGCATCTCTATTAACACTTTCAGTTAAAACAGGGCCTTCTTTTGTTAATTTCAAAAGCGAAATTATCAGATTACGCTCAACACTCATGGCAAGTCCTCAAGTAAATTGACATAAAAAAAGCAAAAAATGGCAAACTAAAATTTAAGAAAATAAACGGTACATGTTGCATAGAACGGTATACAAAAGCATCAACCAAACGCACTTTTTTAAACATCTCAGACAATTTAGCCTCGCCCAAAGTCATTCACAGCTCCCTTATGAAACGTTATTCTCATTTACTCATTGCTGAAACGCTTATGTCATACCTTACTGAAATATCCTTTTCCTTTTCACAAAAGGCATAACAATAAAGCCTTCGCAACTCGTAGCCTCTTAAAGGCTAAAGAGGCATGGAGAATTTATCAGGTTAGTATAATTTTAACGCGACATTTAATCACTTTTTTAACTTTTAAATGTAAAAAATGACCGTTCGACTGCTTTTCGCTCAGTAAAAAAGCCTTTACACAACAAACTTGCGCAAATCGGTTGAATAAATAACCTGAGGATTAGCATACTGACCGTAAAAAGAGCTTAAATTAACCTTAGAAAGGGCGAATTTTGAGTGACGCTTTGTTTGTTTCAAGCTTTTATGCGTCTTTTCCTCCGCAAAGAATACTAGTTATCATTGCCAATTGCAATTTTTAATCTTTTTGCTTTTGCATTAGTTATGTATATTTAAGATTCGTTAAGCTTCGAAAAATTTTAAAATTTAACAGCAGACGAAACTAAGGTAAGCAAGTGTTTTAGTTGGTTCCGTTGATGCTTTCGTATACAAAATGCGTAATGTTACAATTAAGAATCTAGTTAGTCTTTAAAAAACTGGATAAAAACAGAAAAGAGCAGCTGAGAAAAAGGATTACTTCTCTTTCTCTTGAATTTCGCATTGCAGCCTCTTTATTATTTCGTCAGCTCTTAAGGGTTCAATTTTTAGCGTGTAGAGTTGGCTTGGTGTGCGAAGTTTTAATTTTACCGTGTCCTTAAGTCTTTTCACAGAGCAATACTTTGCTTTAGCGCTCATAGTTACGAACTTTTCAACATCAGTAATTTCAGACGGCATATGCGTTTCCTCTTATTAGTAGCCTCATGGATGCAAAGTCGAGTTTTTATCTGTTTTGGTGATAAATCGACGAACCTAAAATTTAAAAAAGATTCAGACATGTAGCTTAAAAGAAAAAGGGTTCTGGTGTCCAACCACGCTTCAGCAAGCGCATTTTGCTCAAGCTTTATCTTTTTTTGACCGTATTCCAAGCTTAAGGTTAACTTCAACAGTGTACTCCTTATCGGCTTTTCCAACTGAAAAATTCCAGTCTTTAACTTCCACTTCCATGTCCTTGAATTGATTAACAATTGCATCTTTGTATTCCTGAGCAGTTTGACCAATCTTCTGCAACTTCTCTGTTATGTTAACGGATGTTTCAGGCACAATTACACCTCCATAAACAGGTAAACTATTACTAAAGCATCTGACAGTTAACTGCATTTAAAAATTTGTGACTGCACAGCCACAACAGCAAAACGCTTCAGTCTCAGGTAAAGTGGGCCGTACCGGATTTGAACCGGTGATCTTCGCCGCGTGAGGGCGACGTCCTAGCCAGCTAGACTAACGGCCCGCGAGGTGCTGTGGATTGAAACTACGTATTTTCCCTTCATAAAACCTTTCCCCTCCCAAAAACAAACAGTACAACGGTGCAAGACATGGGACTGAGAAAAAAGCTGAATTTCGAATTGTCGCCTGATCAAGAAGGATTCCTAATGTTCGTGTGCTTTTTAGGCAGCGGCTTAATAGGCTACTTCTTAACTCACTTCATGGGTTTACTGCACTAATTAATAACCAAGAGCACTTATGAAACGCTGACTAAATGGACAGCGGAGATAGATTTCTCAAATACAAAATACGCCAACAAAGTCAAATTCAGAAACCTTTAAAACATTTCACTTCATTCTTGGATGCGCCCCTCCCAGCACACGGTGCCGAGGTAGCTCATTTTCGTTCTAACTGGCGATATCTCCCGCAACTTCTTACACTACTTTTTTATCAGCAAATGAGCGGTTCAAGACTAAAAGAAGAAGAAACAAAAATCTATTAATAAGCTCATTTGGCAAGTAAGTAGAGACAAAAAATGGTGCGACATGGTACCTCAAATTCTTCTCGTATGGTTTCCAAGTTGAAAAGTAGGAAAAGCTTTGCCCTGAATGTGGAATAGAATGGTAAAACAAAATTGGCGCTATCTATTATTCCTAATCGTTTCTCATCATCCCCAAGAAAGATTACATCGAACCATCCGCATAGGTTTCAGGAGAAAACATATTTACCTTTGTTCAAGATGCACCGGAACAATTTTAGGAATGATAGCGATTTTTGCAGCCAATACCTTTGGGCTAAGATTTCCAATAGAGTTCTACCTCCCTCTTATTTCACTTTTGCCTTTGGTGGCTGCTATTGATTGGTTTACGCAAAGTGCAAAGTTAAGAGAAAGCAAAAACTGGCTACGCATTAGTTCTGGATTCTTATTAGGCAACTCTGAAGCTTTATTTTTGCTGTTATTAATTGAAGGATTTTTCATAGAGTTTTTAGTTGCCTTAGGAGTAGCATCAATCTACGCCCTTTCAATATACTTAATCGCAGCTAAAACCAAATGTTTAGATCCATATCTTAATGAAATAAATCAAATTTAAAACAATTTTAATTTAAATTAGCGATGGCTGCAAAAGCTTAAATTCTCATAGCTCCGACTATAACGCCAAGTTGGGAATGAGACTTGACACAAGTTGAAACAAGACAATATAGCCTTGCAGTGTTAATTATTTTAATAATCTTCTGCTGGCCTGCAGCTATTCTATACTATTTCACCAGACCGAAAATTATCACACAGCAAGGTTACCCGCCTCAGACATATCCACAGCAACCTCCTCCACAATATCAGCCGCCCCTCAATAGAATCTGCACACAATGCGGACGCGCAGTAGCAGACAACATCAGATTCTGCCCAAACTGTGGCAAACAACTAAACTAATCCTAAAATCTTTTTTTTATCTTTTTCATATCCAATTATCAGCCTCAAGCTATCCTTTCGTGCAGGAAAAGCATCTGGGCTTTCTGTTTCGGTACGAGCCATCAAGAGACGAATTTACTGTTTAGAGTTGTAGAAAAAACTGAAGAGGTCAAAGCTTTGCTTGAAGTTGGCCTTGAATATATTTACCAAAAAAACAATCTAATGTTCCTACAAAAACGTAAATAAGTATGGGTTACACTGACTTTATAGCCTCTCCCTAAAAAGTATCCGAAGTCATCCCAAAAAGTGCCGAGGTAGCTCAGCCTGGGAGAGCGCTCGGCTGAAGACCGAGTCGTCGCCGGTTCAAACCCTGCCCTCGGCACCACAACATCATTTAGCTTATTATTCACTTATTTTGGCTAGTTAGGAATAAATTACGTACAGCAACACCGCTATTTTGGTTTTTTTTTCGCCTTTTGGCATCACTATTCCCTCACTGGGAGTTCCGTAAGTAACTGCTTTTCCTTCCAAAAACAGTTTTCCCACATACGCACATGTGACCGCGTCAAGTTCATGGTCGCTCATCTGGCTGTTCAGCCCTTTTATGCCCAAGTTTTCTAAGCCCGCTTTCAGTTTTTCGAGTCCTTTCTGTTTTCTGAGAATACCAATGACGTCTTGGGCGCCTCCAGGATAAACCTCTATTGCGATGAAGTTTTCGGCTTCAAGGATTCGCCTCAGGTTTATGCCTCGCTTGGTTAGTTTTCTCATAGGACCAAGCGTAACGGGAAAAAAACGTATGCCTCTTCTCAGGAGTTCCCTATCGCTTTCTCTTAGGTGGATGCCTGTCCTTTCCTCAATGGAATTTCTTCCCGGAGGCAGGCTTAAAGGTGCGTCAATGGCAACCACTCTAGGGTTGCTTTCTCTGATTTTGACTAGGATTTCCTTGTCTGTGTAAACCAGGGAAGTTTCTGTTTTCATATCTGCAAGTATGCAGAAACCCGTGGGTCTGCTTTCAACGCCTGCCAAATCTAAACCAACTATCGACATTTTTCTTTCAAAATAGAATTACAGCCTATGCTAATAATTCTTCCACAAGATTTCGCTTCTTCAAGCAAGTCCTCGGCACTAAAAATCTTATTTGCGCTAAAATAATGCTAATAACTTAACGCTTACAAGTTAGCCCACCGCAATATAGCTTCTTAGGGCTTACTTGTAAATTGCAAAAATGATGTTTTTTCAATAATTTTTCCATAAAAGAGCCCTATTTTAGCTATTTTACAGGCAATGGATAGAAAATGTTTTATGTTGATTCATACGATAACATTGAACCACAGGGATAATTATGGCAAAATGCCCAGTTTGTGGAAAAGAAGTCAAAACCGCAAAGAAAACTTGGAAGATGGCTGGCAAACCAGATAAGAAAGGAAAAAGAACACAACTTACCATTGCGCTTTACGAGTGCTGTGACAAGACTTTCCGAGAAGTCTTAGACAAGAAAAAAATCTAAACGCAAGCTTCCCATTTTTCCTTTTTCTATTTTTCTTTTTACCAGTCTTATTGTGACTGCTAAACCGCTACAACAAACGTTTAATTGCCTGACTAACTGCCAATCCCTTAGAGGAAAGAAGAGACGGCTTTTAACAAGAAGAGAGACCGCATTCAAATCGTCGCGGAGATACTTAGTTCATGCAAAAGTCCTCAAACTAAAACCCACATTAGACGGCGAACAAATATTTCGTATGTTGTGCTTCAAAATTGCATTATGCAACTGCTTCTGCGCCAATGGTTAGAGCCTGTGGAAGAGTATTGCGGTCAAAAGAAATTAAAAATAACGAAAAAAGGATTAATCTTTTTGGAAAAATATTTGGACCTGCAAAAAATCATGGAAATAAAAAGTAAGCGCAAGTCAATGGTGCCCGTTCCTGAGGTTCAAATATTAACAGCATAAAAAGGCATCACCGTAATGCATGGATTTGCTATTTAATTAATGTGCAAACAGCATCTCGTCCAACTAAAACAGCCTCAACCCGCTCAGGATACAGCCCATTAACAACAAAACATTCAATCTGCAACTGCAAAAGCAATTTAGGCAAAAACTTGTCAACACTTGTCCGCTTATTCATCATTAAAAGCTCTTTAGCCGATAACCTCTTAATCAATTTAGCATCTGAATGCTTTTTAGGGTCACATGTATAAACCCCGTCAACGTCAGTAACCAACAAAACTTTGCTTATATGCAGTTGACCTGCAATGTAAACGGTGATGGAATCTGAAGTTACATCCCATGAGTTCTGCAACGGGTCCTCGCTAAGCAGCAAATTAGAAGGCAAAAAAACTGGCAATTTCCCCGAATCCAAAACTTTTTGCACATTTTCAAGCTGATTTACGACGCAAGAGCACGGCATCAAATCAGACAATAAGAAACCATATTGGTCCATGCCTAAAATTGCCATCCGATGCGAAGCCTCATTGGATAAGTTAAACCGCTTATCTAAATCTCGCACTAAGTCAGCGAATTCGCCGCCTCCAGGCACCACTATTAGCTTATGTTTCGCGGAGATTTCGCTTAATTTTGCGCATAAGGCTCTTAGCTTCTCAGGGTATAACGCTAAGCTGCCGCCAACCTTCACTACTGTGGCATCCATTTGACGATTTCTCCTTCAAGTTTGCTTGCAACCATCAAGGCAACGCCGAATGCAGGAGTAGCCACGGCAGCATCGTTTTGCATTAACGCTCCCAAATCAACTATAGCGTCAACGCCAATTTTCTCAGCGGCTTTCCTTGCGATGAAATCTTTGCCTAGGCCCGTAACCACCACTGGAACCTTACTGGAAGTCAGCGCTTTTGTATAGGAGTAAACTTTGGTTAAGCCTTCAGTAACCTGCATGACTTGTTTATCATAAATGTACTTCGATATGTTAACGATTTCTTGTTGAGTCAACATTTCTGCGTCAGCGCAGACTACTCTGGCTAACCGCGCTAAAGCTTCAGCCAAAGTTTTTCCTCGACCATCAGCCGTTTCACAAGTATACTCCTTCTCAGTGATGTTGCCTAACGCTAAGTGGGCATCGCCAGATAACGCGAACAATTCCGAAGCAACACCTGCAACCCCATTCTTAACTGGAATAGAATGCACAATTGCAGCAACATTCGTCCTTAAACTTCCAGTGTAAACAAGCTCTCCGCACATGAGCTTATCCAAATCCGTTTTACCTTTAGCTGCAACCTGCCCGTCCACTATGGGAATGATGCTGGCGCTTGTACTTCCAACATCAACCACCACGCAATCTTTAACCCGCTGAGCTACCAACCAGCCTGTTGCAGCCCAATTAGCAGCAGCAACACCAAGCGGCTTCTCTTCAGCGGCTTCGAGTGGCTCTAATTTTGCTTCAGTGTTCAAAACGTAAATAGGCGCATCAGGGAAAGCTTTTCTAACGCATGCTAAAATATGGTGGACACCTTCACGCTTGGTTGTGTAAGCATCAGATAATTCAGCTGTCATGGTTACTCCTAAACCGTCAAGCCTGTTGGCGCCTAACCGCTCTTTAAGCGTTAACAAGACGCTTGAGAGTTTTTCTGGCTCTCTCCATATTGGGAAGTACTCCACTGCCACGCGGGCATCTTGCAGCTTTCCGTTTTGTGTGCTTATGAAGGCGGCTTTAGTGTTAGCGCCTCCAATATCATAACCTAACACGTCTACCAAGCTATTTTCCTCTGCTGATAATGTTGAATAAGCGCTTTTTAGCTTCTTCGAACCGTAACCTTGCATTCTCCAAGGAGTCACCATGGCCAGCGATTAGTGAGCATGCTTTGGTGTTATCGTTTAATGGAAAAGGAGGCGAAATAACTTCGCTTATTTGAGCCGCTTTTTGGAAAGCGCTAATTGTTGGCTTGGGAGTTTCTTCTTTTGAGAAACAAGCGAAACCGTGGCTTTCGGGTTTAGCTGGAAGTTCACTTTTCAAAACAGCGTTAACTAATGCCTGAGCAACGTTAAAATTGGCAATTTTGCACAAGCCAACGTAAGACGTTGTTAACCGTGGATTAACATCTACCACAAACGGTTTATCCTGTGTCAAAACCATGTCAACCCCCACATACCCTCTTAAGCCAGAAAAGGACTCAACAACTTTCTGTGCCATCGCAAACGCCTCTTGCTTAAGCGGATGGTCAAAGGGAACAGTGCCACCTTCATAACTTGAAACTGCCTCTGGCGTAGCAACATTGACGCTTTGCTTGTTTAAGCTAATTGCCAACGCTTTGCCTCTTGCGGAAAGTAAGCTGACGCTTGCAGCTTCGCCTTCAACAAATTCTTGAATAATAAAACGCTGCCCTACCGATTCAGATTTTATTTTCGCAACGGCTTTCTCCACTTGGGCATCTTTTTTAACGACGCTTAAGCCGCCGCAGCTGACACCATCCGTAGGCTTAAACACCACAGGATAACTTAACTCACTTTTGATGGCTCGCTTAACTTCCGCTAAATCATCAGCAACATTGAGCATCAATGTTTTAGGCGTGGGCAAACCATTTTTATTCAAAATCTCGTAGAGAACCGTTTTATCTGCAACCTTTTGAATAGCGCTGGATTCACAGTTAAGCGAAACCTTACCAGTCTGCTCTACAAGTATCACGAGCGATTGCAAGGTTTGTCCTGTTTCAGGCGCAACAACGTAAACAGCATCATTAATTTTAGCTACATTAACGAGGAATTTTTTGAGTTCTTGAGGATAAAAGACTGGCACCGTGCAGTCGACAGCTATAGGCGGATTTAGTTTTGAAATCCTTGCATCAAGTAAAACTGTTACCTCATGTCCTGCAGCTTTAAAATCAGAAACAATGGAGCGTAGCATTCCAAACCCTTCAGATAAAACGCTAGGTGGAATAGGCTGTTCTGCGTATCCGCCGCCTGAAATGTGCTCGTAAACAACAACCTTCAAATGGTGCGCCTTCAAGAATCGATTTCAATTAAATCTTTCAGAAATGCCAAAGCATGAGGCTTCTTCACGTGCGGCATAACAACAATTCTAATGCAGTCATAACGTGGAACATAAGAGACACACCAACCACGTTCCCAAAGTTTTTCTGCCAGATGCATGGTGCTCTGCCTACTGCGGAAAGCTACGATATTCAAAGTTGGCTCTACGACAAGTTTAAAGCTGGCATTTTTGAGCCCATCGGTCAAAAGTCGGGTAGTTTTCATGCAGTTGCCAACTATTTTTGTGAATCCTCCCATGCCAAGAGATTTAAAAACTGCCCATGCTGAGGCTGCGGATGCACCTATTCTTGTTCCAACAAACGTGTACTGCAACCCGTCAGTTAAGTAAGGCGTTTCAGTTTTAATAAAATCCAAGGCTTTGCTGTCTCTGAAAATGATTCCTCCTGCAGGGATTGCCGCCATACCCATCTTGTGTGGATCAACGGTGATGGACTTCACAGCTTCTAAATTGAAATCAAAGTTGAACTTAGCATTGGTTAGAAATGGGATTACTAAGCCGCCGAAGGCTGCGTCAACATGCAACCAAACATTATGCTCAGAAGCGATGTGAGATAGCTCGTCGATGGGGTCAATAACGCCTAATTCAGCTGTTCCAGCCGTGCCGACTATGGCGACTGTGTTCTTGCTGACGCATTTTTCAACTGACGAAGAGCTAACCCTAAAAGAACTATCTAAACCTGCGTAAACTGGCTCTAGATTCAACAGGTTGCAAATTTTAGTGAAAGAAAAATGAGCTGATTCTGGCAAAACCACTTCCGGTTGACTGACACGTGCCATGTTTCGTGCAGCTAAAAGCGCCATCAAGTTCGCTTCTGTTCCACCTGAAACAAGGAAGCCAACGCAGTTTTCACCATGAAGAAGCGTTGCCAGTTCGCTTATGACTTCTTTTTCAAGTTGAGCGCTTCCGGGAAAGAGTCCTGGATCACCCAAATTGGAGCTTAAAAACAGTCGATAAGCCTTTTCTGCTAAGGGATGGGGTTTTGTGCACATTGAACACAAAATTTTTCCGTCATCATACCGCCTGTCTTTTTCACTGATTTTTTTGAGCTCCGCCAGTACCGCTTTTCTGCTTAACCCCTTATCATGCAATGATTAAGCCCTCTTTATGTTGGCTTGCATTTCCGCTTGCTTGACAGTTTCAACTAGTTCATGCACTTGTTTTTTGGTAATTTGACCTTTGACTCTGTCGTTTTTTGTGCAGGCTGCACTGCGTAAACCTGCTATATCAGCGCCTAAAGCATACACTACAGGTAAGTCTTGTTTTCTTAACGAACCAGCCAACGCCGCTTCCAAGCCAAGGTTATGCGCGGAATCAACGAATTTTTTAAGTTGCTTAACGGTTAAGAAAGTGAAGATGCTTTTGCCATCTTTAACGGCTGTGTCAATCATTGCTACGTCCACTTGAGCCTTAAATGCTATTTCGGGAGTTAGCAGCGGGTCTATTGCGCCTATTCTTTCTGCATCAGCGTAGCCTGCGGCAACCACTTTGATTTTAGGATTGCATTCTTTTGCTGCTTTGCTGACGTTTTGTAGCAAATAGATGGCTTCTTCAGGCGTTTTTAGTCCGTAAAGCCCCACTTTAATATAATCAACCCCTAATGATGCTGCACCTAACGCGGCCAATGATATGGAGCCTGGAAGGTTCGGAATTTCTCCCAGTGTGCAGCTTACTTGGATGTGTTTTGGCGTGATTTCTCTTATTCGCCTGATAACCCATGGAAAATTGGCGCCGAACGCTCCCTCTTGAGGGTTTTTTACGTCTATTATGTCTGCGCCTCCAGCGATGGCTTCAGAGGCTTCTTCTTCGTTCGTGGGGCTAATGAGTAACTTCAAATAGCATCATACTCATGCGGATTAACGATGCCTTTAAAAGT
>JBEKHJ010000025.1:0-17291 GCA_050012335.1 Bathyarchaeia archaeon | reverse complement strand
TTTCAAATCAACTTCGATAGTCATTTTCTCTCAAATCTTATTTGTTTTTTTGCCTTATAATGCTTGTTCTAAGAGTTGAAAAGTTATCTTTTCCCTATTTAAACCTACCCAGAACTTGAATTTTGAAAAAGGTCTTGCTGGCTATCTTTTGGTTTCTATGATTTGAAGAAATTCGTTCACTGGCACTATCTGCGTTTTCTTATAGCAAGCTACTTTGAGAAGGTGCTTGTCGCCACTAACTATGTAATCTGCCCCAGCTGCAAAGGCGCATTCTATGAACTTATCATCTGCCGGATGTTCCTTAACAACATTAAGTTTTTTCGTGACTTTGACGAATTTCGCAATTTTCAGCACTGTTTCAATTAAATCTTCACTGCGTAATCCTTCAGCACGGTAGGTCTTCTTAAGCTTAGGATAAGTTAAAACCTGATTAACTTCCGTAACAATTTCTTCGGACGTAAGGATGCTGACTCTGTACTGTTCGGCGGCCTTTATGATTTCTGCGGGTTTCCCACCCCAAAGCAATGCTGAAACCCAAACGTTTGTGTCAAGAACTACTTTTGGCTCTTGCTTCGTCGACGAGGGCATTTATGTCTTCCTCCGAAAGACCCATCTGTCGAACTCTAGCCCACACTGGCTTGAGGGTTTCTTCAAAGGATTTATCAATTATTTTTTTAAGAACAACGGTATCATCAATAGCTATTGCTAGGAGCTTCTCGCCTTTCTTCAAGTTAGCTGCCTTCCGCACGTTCGCGGGGATAACCACTTGCCCTTTAGAGGAAACTTTAGTTGTGGACGCCTCCACCATGCTCTCACCACTCAAAAGTAAGAACATTCTTACTTATAACAATATTGCGAAATAGCCTAGGCTTTATCGATGTCTTCTCGACCCCACGGAAACCAGTCAACTGGGTTATAGGCGTGCTGGAAAAGGCAGGCACTTTTTAGCTATGAGAACTACACGTAAAAAGAGGGTATCCCTTCGGACCATCAGCTTTGTGGGGGCACTGACTCCTTTCAGCAGTTATTTTGCGAAATCGTCCAAACCAGACTAAATCTAGCTTGCCTGTTGATTTCCATTTTTATGGTTGTGCAGTTCTGATAATCTGAGAAGCGTCTCCTTGTAAACCTGAATTGCATTCAAGTACTCGCTTACGTCAATGTGCTCGTCTAAAGTGTGGTCAAGGTGCGAGTCGCCTGGACCGTAAGTGACTATTGGCAGGTTCATGGCTTTACCGAGAATGTTCATGTCGCCTGTTCCGGTTTTGCGCAGAAGCGTTGCAGGCTTGTTCAGCACTTTCCTAACCGAAGACGATAATACATGCACGAGCGGTGAAGCCTTGTTCACTTCAAAAGGCTCGACAGTGTCTAAAACGGTTGCTTTCGCAGTAACCTTTGGATTAGCAGCCTGATACTTCGCAATTAACTCCTCTATTTCCGCAAAAACCTGAGCCGTGGAAAATTGGATTGGCACTCGAACGTCAATGTTCAATTCAGCTTCAAACGGGACCACGGAGGTTGCTCTGCCACCCGTAACTTTAACCAAACAGGCCGTGACAGCATCGAATGGGCTTTCCGAGGGTTCCGGCGACGGGTAAGGATACGCGTTTTTGATTTGTCCCCAAAGCTCATACGCTTTCTCCAACGCGTTCTCGTAAAGCCAAGGCATAGACGCATGACCAGTCTCAGTCTTGCAAACAATTTTGAGTTGGATTTGACCTTTGTAACCGATGGTTACGTTCTCAACACCGCTGGGTTCACCGAAAATGGCGTAATCCGCCTTGATTCCCTGAGTTATCAGGTGCTTCACACCTCGGCTGGTAGCTTCCTCTTCCACAACGCTGGCAACTAAAATTTTACCCTTAAACCCCGGCTCCTTAGCAGCAGCGGCAGCAGCCATAACCATCGCGGCAAGCGGACCTTTTGCATCCACGGCGCCCCGAGCGTAAATTTTGCCTTCCTCAATCCGAAGCGGCAAATGCCCAGCTACCGTATCCATATGCCCGCATAACAGGATGACTGGTTCGCCTTCACCGACAACACCTATAACGTTTCCGATGCCGTCTTTCCCAACCTCAAAACCCATCCTCTTCATTTCATAAGCTAAGAAGTTGGCTATGTCCTCTTCTTTTCCTGAGGGACTGTAAATGCCTAATAGGTTAGTTAGGAACCGTACTGCTGCTTGCTCGCTCATTTTCTTCCTCCCCTAAAACCTCATCTAAAACAGCAACTGCCCGATCAATCTGTTCTTTCTCAATCACAAGCGGCGGCAACAACCGAACCACGGTTCTTCCAGCATCCAGCACCAGAACACCTTTCGCAGCCGCCTTAAGAATCACGTTAAGAACGTCATACCGCAATTCCACACCAAGCATCAAGCCTAAACCGCGAACTTCCTTGACGATTTTATGCTTAGCCTGCAAAGCTTCCAACTGAACCTTGAAGTACTTGCCCATCTCCGCCGCACGTTCAACGAGTTTTTCTTCCACAAGTGCATCTATGGCAGCGCATCCCGCAGCACAAACCAGCGGACTTCCACTGAAAGTAGTCGAGTGCTCACCAACTTTAAGCGCTGACATAATGTTTTCCTTGGCTACGGTTATTCCGATTGGTAAGCCGCCTGCAAACGGCTTCGCCAAACACATAACATCAGGCGTAACACCCCAGTTCTGGCACCCGAACAATTTGCCCGTCCGCCCGAAACTGGTTTGCACCTCATCAAAGATTAACAGAACATTCTTCTCATCGCAGATTTCACGCACCGCCTGCAAGTAACCGTCAGGTGGAACACGAACGCCGCCTTCACCGCGGATTGGCTCCATCAAGACTGCGGCTGTTTTCTCGGTTATGGCCTCACGGATTTTATCGGCATTGTCAGGCGCTACATGCTTGAACTCTGGAACAAGCGGCATGAAAGGCTCGCGGTATTTCTTGTCCCATGTGGCGGATAGTGCGCCCATGGTTTTTCCGTGAAAAGCGCCCATTAAAGCGATTATTTCTGGTTTTCCTGTGTATTTGCGGGCGAGTTTTATGGCGCATTCGACGGATTCGGCGCCGCTGTTTGAAAGAAACGCTTTGTCCAAGCCTTTCGGCGTTATCTGCACAAGCTTTTGAATGAATTCTGCTCGTTTGTCATTGTAGAAGCCGCTGTGGCACGAGATTAACTGTTCTACCTGCGCTTTTACTTCTGCTACCACTTTTGGGTGACAATGCCCCAACAACGCTACACCATAGCTGCTTGTGCAATCAACGTATTCTTTGCCATTTATATCCCAAACAAGCGCGCCTTTACCTCTTGTTAGCACGACTGGTTTTTTGGAGAAAACATTCGCCATGAACCGATTTTCAATATCCATTATTTCTTTGTCATTCACCTGTTATCACTGTACCAACCTTATGATTCAAAGCGGAACTAATAGGCTGATTTCCCGTGCCTGAAGTAACTAAAACTTCCTTGACACCTTGATTTAACGCTTCCAGCGCCGCATGCACTTTGGTGCTCATGCCTTGCCCAATGCTTGACATGACCTCTTTAACTTCTGTTGCACTAATTTTCGGAACGCACTCGCCCTTCAGCATTAAGCCTTGCACGTCAGTAAGTAGGATTAGGCGGTCTGCTTTGAGGGCACCCGCGATTATGGCTGCTGTTCTGTCGCCGTCCACGTTGAGCGGTTCAAAATCTTGACTAACCGCAATAGGCGTCACAATCGGCACGTAACCTTTTTCAAGCAGAAGATTCAGCAAGTCAGCGTTGACTTGAGTTATTTTTCCAGTGTAACCGCCATCGATAACTTTTTTTCTGCCGCGTTCGTCAACGGCGATGAGCTTGGTTTTTCGTTCAGCCTTCAAGGTTGCCGCATCCAAGCCGGTTATGCCTACAGCCTGGATGCCTTGGCTTTGCAACGCTAAAACTATTTGCTTGTTGATTTTGCCTGCCATAACCATAGTGTAAATCTCAATGGTTTCCTTGTCGGTGTAGCGGCTTCGGAAGCCTTCGGGTGAAATTATGAATTTTTGTTCTTTGCCGAGTTTTGAGGCGATTTCGGTGACTTCTACGCCTCCGCCATGCACAAGAATGACTCTGTTGTCTTTGGCTACGTCTTTTAGGTCGCTGACTAAATCGTGGGATGCGCCTTCTTTGAGTATGCTTCCGCCCATCTTAATTACAAGCAGCATAAAGTTATCACATCGGATGGAAACCAGTACTCTTTAGCCCAGTTGTCTCATCTATGCCCATAAGAATGTTCATGCATTGTACGCCTTGTCCTGAAGCGCCTTTGGTCATGTTGTCTAAGGCTGAGAAAAGCAAAAGCCGATTCGCATGCTCATCGATTTCGAAGCCGACGTCACAGTAGTTTGTGCCCAGGGTCACTTTCGGGTCAGGCAACTGGTATGGGCCCTTCTGGTATTTCACTAAGCGTATAAATGGTTCGCCCTCGTATTGTGCGCGGAAAGCTTTCCAGATGTCCTTGTTCGTTATCGGTTGTTTGGGGAAAGTGTAGATAGTAGCGAGGATTCCGCGAACCATGTTTACAGCATGCGGAGTGAACGAGATTTTTACCAACTCATTCGTCAATGCGTTAAGTTCCTGCTCAACCTCTGCTATGTGGCGGTGCCCAACGACCTTGTAGGGTCGCACTCCGCTAAACCGCTCTGGATGATGCGATGAGATAGAGGGTTTGCTGCCGCCGCCGGAAGAACCAACCTTCAAGTCCACTACGATTTTGTCTTTGTCAACAAGCCCAGCTTTCACTACAGGCGCTAGACCCAGAATGGCGGATGTTGCCATGCAACCTGGACAAGCGACTAAGCGAGCGTTTTTTATTTCTTCGCGGTGAAGTTCAGGCAAGCCGTATGCGGCTTCTTTGAGCATTTCTGGGTGGGCATGTTTCCAACCATAGTAGGTTTCGTAGTCGGCTGGGTTTTTGAGGCGGAAATCAGCGCTCATGTCGATTACTTTTAAGCCTGCCTCTAAGAGTTTGGGGACTAAATTGACTGAGCCGCCGTGTGGTGTTGCTGTGAAAATTAAATCGCAGTTTTTCTGCAACTCAGCCATATCTTGGGGCACAAATTTTAATTGTGTCAAACCTCGCAGGTTCGGGTGTACGTTGAAGATGTATTCGCCTACGCTTTGGCGTGAAGTAACCATAGTTACCTCTGCTTGCGGATGAAGAAGTAGCAATCGCAGGAGTTCGCTGCCGACGTATCCTGAACCGCCAATTATTCCAATTCTCAACATTTCCGTTTTTCCTCGTTACTTTAATGGTCGATTAGGCTTTGGGCGCATTTCAAGAGTGGAACCGCCACGTTAAAGCCTGTCGCGAGCCGAGTGTTCTCCCAGAATTCTGGGCAGGAATTCGACTCATGAAAGACCAAGGAACTCTTATTTTTTTCTACGCTTTCTTCAATTATGTTTTTAATATTTTCGTAATGTTTAGTATTCACATAGCCGTGGAACGCTGTTTCTAATTTGCTGTTCCATGCTGGGAAATCAGTTAGGCGTGTTTCATCCTGCTTAACTTTTTGAACAGGCAAAAACGCTTGCGCTGCCTTATCAAGTTCAGCTTTAAGGTAAACGTCGTCCACTGTCTTGTTTTCTTTAACGTTTACCATGGCATCTAAAGCTAAAATCCACGCTTCGCTACCTTTGCCAAGGGTTCTGCCACATTTCACCGCTAACTCCTGAATGCTTAGGGGTAATTTGGCGCCGAAAACTAAGTTGCCCAAGAAAGTGTTTGTTCTGAAATCCTTAAAGCCGGCTCTTGCCATTGCAATGTGATAGCAAACGGGTTGCTTACCTTTCTCTTTGGAAACGATTATTCTTAAATCGTAAAACCACTTTTCGACTAATTCCTGTGCGACAACGCCGACAGGGTTAATTATGGAGGGTTTTGTTTCTTGGATGTTAGCGATTAGCTCTTCATGGTTTTTTGCAAGCATAATCATTTTGCCATGTGTCCCAGCGTCAGCTTTAATCACTATGCCTTCTGAAAGGGGGATTTCTTGTTGAAATAGTTCTGCTATGTCTTTTTCGTTATGGATTTCTTGCCCATTTTTCATTGTGTCAGTTGAGTCGCATGGGACGTAAACTGTTTTGGGAATCGGTATGCCTTCTTTCCAAAGGTGCAGTAATGTACGTAGTTTGCTGTAGCAGACGAATTCGATTTGAGAAGAGTTTAATGTTTTTTTGCCAAGCATTTCCATGATGTATGAGGCTTGGAGGCGACGGTTTTTGCTTTGCGCACGATTAAGCACGACGGCGATATCTTTGATTATGTTTGTGTAGTCTTTGCCTTTAGTTTTAGCGATGAAACCATCTTTGGAAATAGATAAGGCGATTTTTCGGAATGGCAGAAAAGTTAAGTCTATTCCCAATTGTTGTGCGGTTAGTTTTATGCCGTTTTCGTCGTTTTCTGACCGTTCATACAAAAGTGCTATGCTCATCGCTTTTCTGCTTCCATGAAAAAATTTTTTTAAAAAACTGATTTAAATAAAGGCTTCTTGGTGAATACTGTTTATTCGCCCCAGTCTTCTCCTTCAATGGTTAATTCTTGAAGGTCTACGCATCCGCCTTTCACTTGTTTAACTTCTAGTTCCAGTCCGCAGCCCGGGCAACTTAGGATTTCTCCTTTTTCTGTGTCTGCTGGAACATCAAGCTCTGCGTCGCAGTCAGGGCATTTTGCCTTGTTTATAACCTTCACCTCTGGAGGGTTTGAGTTTGCTTGTTTAATCATTTTTGTTCGTCACTTTATTATCTTTGGAAATGTCTTTTTGATTAATTCCGACTTTAATTTAAACGTTGTGACTTATTTGTTACAACTTGGGCTTTTAATGTTCCATTTGGTGCAGACATTTTAGCATGGTAAAAACAGCTGGCAGCAGTGAAAAACGCACAATAAACATGTAAGCACAACGAATTTCGCATCACACTTTAAATGTTAATAAGGGAAATCGTTAAATTTTAACGACAGCAATAATCATTCGGCGAAAAAAAATGGACGAGAAAGATAAGCAGATAATCGAAATCCTAAAGGATGACGGTAGAGCAGGCTACGGTGAAATAGGCGCTAAAGTAGGCTTGTCTGAAGGTGCTGTGCGGAAAAGAATCAAAACATTAAGCGATGAAGGGGTAATACGAAAATTCACGGTTAAAATCGGCGTTGCCGAAGGCGCCCAAGCCATAACTTTGCTTACAGCCAACCCTGCCTTTCCAACGCAGGAAGTCTCAAAGAAAATCCAAGCAATCCCAAACGTTGAAACAACCTATGAAGTCAGCGGCGAATATGACATCGTCGCAGTCATCAGCGGGATGAACATGACAGAAGTTAACGAGTGTATAGAGAAAATTCGCATGGTTGAAGGCATCGTGAAAACCAACACTATGATAGTCCTAAGAAGTTCATGACATTTAACGTAGACTCAACCGCATCAGAATTGCTCTCACTTACCCTGTAGTTGCTTTATCAAGCTTCTGCCACTTGCTGCCTAATTCTAAAGCAAATATCCTTCATAGTTTTGTAAATATAAATTGTGCCTTTTTGGCGTAAGCCTGTTTAAGTGTTGCATAGATGCCCAAGATATATTATTAAGTCATAATGCTTAATACGCCAAGCATGACTACGTAACAATAACATAGTGACAAAATTGAACAACGGAAAAAAATCAGGGAAACTGCTCATCGTTGCAACAGTACTAACAATAGTAGCATTAGCCTCAGTTCTAGTAGTCTTCGCTGCCTTCCTCGGAACATTCCAAGGGGGCAAAGTAACAGTCGGCGGTGTCACATCAGGAACAATCGCATACAGCGCCGATAACAGTACAGAATGGAGTGCAAATCTTCAACCAGCGGTATCTATCCCCTGGTATGCAAGAATCCAAGTAGAAGGCTATTCCGGACCTGTAACTATAACTTGGCAACTACAAATTGAGACATCACCTTCCGTGTGGTCAGATGTGGGTGGAGCAACTGTAACAACAACTACAACCTTAACTGGATCATCTGAGTATGTCTATGCATCACTTGACGGCTCTCAAACGAGCAATCATGACTGGGGCAGCAGCATCACCACTGGCGGAACATTCAGCATTAAAGTAACTGTTGCTTCAGCGTAATAATGATGCTGAATCAACAAATTTTTTTAACAAATAACCCAATTTGCTTTTAGGGATACTCGTGATTCCATATGCAGTCGAAATAGTCACCGCCATAACCATCATAATAATCGGCGCAATTCTGGCTATTTACCTATCAATACTTAAAAGGAACGGTTGGATAGGAAAACCTTCCGACTACAGATGCCCAAGCCCTCAATGCCAAAAAATATTCCAAACACCTTTAAAAGTCAAAGATTTTTCAAACAAAAAAAACGTCCACCTCGCATGCCCTGAATGCGGATACAACTTAGGATCCTCAAAAAGCGAAAAAAGCTTAAAAGAAATCACCCTTGAAAGCAAGCCAGAGCCAAAAACCAAAGACTCAGCTCCAAAACCAATTGAACCCAAAACTTCTACGACTAATAATGGCATAACGGAACCCAAACCAATCAAAACAGCCCCTCCAATCGTTGAATTGAAAGAAAACAGGACACCTAAACAAATAAATAAAAATTCAAGTTCAAAGCAAAAATTGGACGCCAAAAAAGACAAGCATGCAGGATGCAACCACTTTTTCGGTTACTTGGGGACTCTTGCAAAGGGCACCCAAACTCCGGATGAATGTTACTCTTGCATCAAATTAATTGACTGCTATAAAGAGCTGAAAAACTAAATTTTTCGCAGCACTAATCTGTATATGCGCTCAACATACAAGCAGCAGAACGTAAAATCAATAAGATTTATTAATATTTACGATACTCTTTCAACTGGTGATGAGAAATGAATGGAAAGCTACAAGAAAGCGCCCTGTACCTAAAATGCTGCAACAACCTAGAAACTGAAGCCTTTAGACTCTATGAGATATTATCTAAGAAAATTAACCAACCTGAAAGCAGCTTTATACTAGGATTCGCTTACGACAGCCTAAAATGCGCAAAAACCATTCAAGCAATACTTGATTATCTCGACTTAACTGAAATAGAAAACATGACTTGCAAAAAGAACCTCAAAGAACTAACAAGTAACGTTTCTGTCTTCTCCAAAAAAATCGCCAAAACTAACAACGTAAACTATGAAATGACTTGCGAAATACTAAAAGAATTAAGCAATCTTGAGGATCAACTCAGTGAGATATACACAAATTACCTCCAATCTTCATCAATCAGAGTTATATCCGATGAATTTTCTACGCTATCGATAAATCTAAGCAATTTCAAGAAAATCTTTGAAAATTTCATAGAACAAAAACAAAAACACAAAGAAACAATCCTAGAAATCATATACTCCTTTGAAGCAAAAGAGGCAGACAGACTAAGAAACGCAACACCACTAGTCAAATATCAAAATCCTGATTCATGGATTCGCGAATCAACACTCCATTCATTCTCAAACCCACCGACCAATGAAAGCACTGCCTAAAACTTCCAATGACGCAATCAATCTATTCTTCGGATGTTAGTTCTTTAACCCTACGCTCAATTTCATCCCTGATTTCTCGAACTTTATCTATCGATTTGCCTTTAGGATCTTCAAGCGCCCAATCAACAGTATCCTTAAAGAAAGGACCAGGACAAAGGTCAGCAGCTCCACAGCCCATGGTGACAATCAAGTCGGCTTTGTTTGCCATTTCCTGAGTGAGCAGTTTGGGCTTGTTCATGGATATGTCGATGCCCTTCTCCTTCATGGCTTCCACTACAACTGGGTTCACTTTGGGGGCTATTTTTATCCCTGCACTCTGTGCAGTTAGTTTTCCTTGGCCGTACTTGTTGACGAAAGCTTCTGCCATCTGACTTCTGCCAGCATTCTCAACACAGACAAAAAGGACTCTTTTCACGTTTGATTTTCACCTAATCTTAATTCTTTGAATGAGGACGCAAGACGTGGGACTTTCGCAAGTTCTTGATTATCTCACGGGTTTCTTTTTTCGGAGGATGTTTGATGGCGCCGGCAGGGCATATTCCGTCACAGCCCGTACAGAACACTACGCAGTTGTTTGGGTTTTTCACGATGGGCCTTTTTTTTACTTCTTTTTCTTCAATTTTATTGCTCTTCTGCACAATATGGATAATTATAAATATTCACCGCCAAAACCTGAGCTGGTGGAGGTTAACCTTTGCAGTGCCATTCCACAACTGGTTGCAACCATTAATGTGTCGAACAACGTTCAAGCCATGGCAGAATGCGATAATGAATTACCGAAAGTTAAGCTGGATATAACTTTTCTGAAGCGTATCTTGGTTAACCAGACAACCAATGCCATTCAAGCCATGACAGACGGCGGCCAGTCAACACGGTTTCCATCACTGTTTCGGGACTTATCAACCAAACTTGAAGCATTCAAGGTTGCTCGCCATCAAATAAGCCGAAGAGTCTTGAGGATGAATAAGCGATTGGAAAAAGAGTTTGGAGAGCGTATTGCTGAGAAACGAGGATGGCATTGGGCGCTCACGAGCTTTACGGTAGAAGCTATTGGTGAGACTGAAAGTCCTAAATAACACTATTTCAATTATAACAAAATTTAAATATTTATATTATTAGATTGGTTTCAACAGGTGTGTTGATTATGGGGCTAAACTGGAAAGAGTGGAATCGAAACGACATAATATACGGTATTGTTATTCCTGTAATAGTAGTTCTGCTAATTGTGGGGATTTCAAAGCTTCCGTCATTATTCGGTGGCGGGTTTGGAATTGTCACTGGAATTACGATGGAGATAGAAGAACTCACCGTTATTGTGGGTGTTCCATTGGTTCTTGGTTTGGTATGGAACAGATGGGCAGGCGGCGCCTCAGGCTTCTTAATGGGTACTTTCTACGCCTTGTACTGGGCAAACAGCTTTCACGGAATTCCAGGGTCTGGAACAGTTCTGATAGCATATATTCTAAGTCCCATGTTGATTGGTTACATGGCGGGAGCGTTAAGTAAGAGATCTGATAACTTCTTTAGACTTTTGATTTCCGGAATAGTGGCCGCTACAATCGGAGGTATCATGCTTTTTGGGATATTCCAGCTCTCTTCAGCAAATGTTGTAACTGGAACAAATGGCTTCTTACTTTCAGTGTTGACACGGACTGCTTGTGGCGCAGTAGTTGCCATTATAGCTAAAGTTTTCTTTTGGTATGGCATGGCAGTTGCCAAAAACCCAAATATTTCACCATAACTCTTTTTTGTTTTGGGGAACCTTATTGGATCACCCTTCTTGTGAGAAAAAAAGTTGCATAAATTGGAAGGAAGGACATTGTTCCCTTACTAATCCAGAAAAGGTGGGTGCGGAGTGTCTTGATTTTGAAGATGCGACGGATTTTTTTAGATTAAAGGCAGATGCGATAAAAGGGACATTAGGCTAAAACACACATACTATTTTTTGTGTATAGCCGTTTTTTAGAGAATTACTTTTTGTTTACTAATGAAGCGGTAATTCCACATTTTGCTATTGATTTTTTGATGTCGTCTGTTGAAACAAGAGATGGGTCGAAAGAGATTTTTAGCCAGTTTGAGATTGGGTTGATATTGTATATTTTTACGCCTTTTAGTGATTTTAACCGTTTCTCAACGATTTTGGCTTCGCAAGAGCAGCCCATGCCCTCTAGTTTGAAAGTTACTTCTTCGTTGCTTGGGTCTTTACTTTTGTTTTCCATGTCTCCATCCTCCTTCTTTTTCAATTTCTTCAGGTTTAATAGCGTTTAATATGCGATCTAATCCGCCGATTTCTGCAATGGCCTCTTTAACCTCTTGGGGCAAGTCAGCGGTGTTGTCCTTCTGCGATTTAGATTTCGAGCTTTGGGATACCATGTAGTTTCTGTTGAGACTAAGGTACCTTCATAAATAAAAAGTGTAGTGAACCTTTTCTTAAAAGGTATTAATCCTTTTCTAACATTAGCGCCTTTGAGCTCAAGAAATCTTTTTTATGAAGTCCAAAAAGAAAAAATCTTCAGGTTCTCTTTTTCGAATTCTTTTTCCAAGATAACTTTAACCTCATCTTCGTCCAAGTTAAAAATTCCATTTTTGTCTCTATGTAGAGGTATTTTTGTTTCTCTCAACGCTTCGCCTTTTGGGAAATCTAAGAAAATATAGTAGCGCCTATAATGAAGCATTATTATTTTTAATGTTGTTAATTCCTTATTCGGGGAAAAACCATTTTGCTCAAGAATAAACACGATTGAGCCGGGCTTCTTCTCGCTGACTAAGTGTTTGAATTCTTCCCAACTTCTAATCCTAATATTACCTTCATTCACCTAATTGCATCATCCATGTTAAGGTGATCATTCATCGGTGATTAGTTTTTGGACTTGTCGCTCGATATCGTCTCTTATTTCCCGTACTTTTTCAATAAGCTTTCCTTTAGGATCTTCAAGCTTCCAATCGACTGTCGGTTTGAAGAAAGGTCCAGGGCAGATTCCTTGATCATTGCACCCCATAGTAACAATCAAATCTGCATCTTGTGCCATTTGAAAGGTGAGTAATTTCGGTTTATTGGTTGAAATATCGATGCCCTTTTCTTTCATGGCTTCCACCACCATAGAGTTAACCTTATCGGCAGGTTTGTTACCGGCACTGGAAACGACAAACTTGTCTTTTCCGTATTTCTTGGCAAAGGCTTCTGCCATTTGACTTCTGCCAGCGTTCTCAACACAGACAAAAAGGACTTTCTTCAACTCCATTCACCTATTCGGACTTGTTCTTTCTAAGTCTTAAATCAGGACTCTTTCGCAACTCTTTAATTTTTTCTCGAAATTCTGTTTTAGAAGGATGCTTAATGGCGCCGGCAGGACATATTGAATCGCAGCCTGAGCATAGCACTACACAGTTGTTTGGATTTTTTACCAAGGGCCTTTTCTTTCCGTCTTTTTCTACAAATTCATATGTGCCTAGCGTGCAGTATTCTACGCATTTTCCACAACTAATGCACTTATCATAGTCTATTGAAGGATACCACGGTATCTTGTCGCGAGGAATTCCATGCCAGTTCTCTTGAGACACTATTAACCCTCTTTTTATCGTTTATTTGTATCATTTAATAGCAACTTTTAAATATTGTTATCAACACTAAAGCAAACCATGTCCGCAAAAGAGGAAAACCAGAACCGGTTCAAATCAACAGTTTTCCACGCACTCTCCGATCCAATCAGACTCGAAATATTATCGTTTTTGCGAGATGGCGAAAAGTGCGTCTGCGAAATAGTTCCGCACTTAAACCTCATTCAACCGCTCGTTTCGCGCCACTTGAAAATACTCAAAGATACTGGAATAGTAAAGTGCCGAAAGGACGGAACCAAAAGAATGTACTCAATTGTAGATCCGAGAATACACAATATCGTTGATGAGTTAACACCAGAACTTGTCAGCACACTAACAAAAGAGGTTCTGGATCAAATGACCCGTAGATAGAAGGGTGAACAATTTGGAAACAAAAAAAGAACATGTACAAAAAACTGAGAAAGTTATCCTAAACGCTTCAAAAACAGACTGCACAGGATGCAGCGTTTGTTCTGATTTTAAAGCAGACAGCCTTCGACATGCAGTCGCTAGGTTAAACGGAGTCTCAAAAGTCAAAGTTGACGAGATAACCGGCAAGGTCACAATAGAATACGACACACAAAAAATCAGTTTCTCCAAGATCACTGAACGCATTGAAAAACTCGGCTATCAAGTTGAAGTATTATCAAGAGAGGAAATCCAATGAGAGAACATTTCAAAGGCGTAATTCTAGTAATTTTACTTGGGCTATTCGCTTTAGCAGGCGCCCTAATATCTGGAACTCAAATAGCTTACGCGCATGAAATTAGCATTATTTTAACTTTAATCGCCGTTGCCTTGGGCTACCGCATCTATGTGCACGGCATTCGATCTCTGCTTCACGGGAACGTTACCGCCCAATTGTTCGCAACCATTGCCATCTTCATTTCAGTAATAGCTGGTCTCGTCCTACCTTCAGCATCAGCCACCGGCACAGCAGAAGCAGTTGGTTACCTCACAGCATCAGCTATAGTGGCGTTAATAATACTCGCAGGTATGACGCTTGAAGAATACATTATCCATAGAACAAGAGGCGCGCTCGAGAAGCTCATAAACATGAGTCCCAACACCGCTCGCATACGTCGAGACAGTGCAGAAGTTGAAGTACCCATAGACGAGGTCAAAGTAGGCGAAATCGTCTTAGTCAAACCAGGCGACAAAATACCCGTTGACGGAACAGTAATTTCGGGTCACAGCACCGTTAACCAGGCAACGATAACGGGTGAATCAATTCCTATTGAAAAGACAGTAGGCGACCGAACATTTGCTGGCACCCTCAATGAATATGGAGCGTTAGAAGTTAAAGTTGAAAAAATCGCTGAGGACACTACACTTGCTCACCTCATTCAACTAGTCGAAGAAGCTCAAGAGAAAAAAGCACCCATACAGAACATTGCTGACAGATTTACCACTTACTTCTTGCCAATCATGGCAGTTTTGTCATCTTCTGTCTTTGCAGCCAGTTATTTCACACTTGGTTTTGAAGTTGCACTCGCTAGAACCGTAACTGTTCTCTTAGTCGCGTGCCCTTGCGCGCTTTCAATAGCTGTTCCCGTCGCTGTAGCCGCAACAATTGGTAATGCTAGCATGAACGCCATAATAATCAAGGGCGGCACACATATCGAAAAGCTAAAGGACGTTACGCTTGTCGCATTTGACAAAACTGGCACGTTAACCATCGGCGAACCCAGGGTTGTTGAAATCAAAACCTTCGGTAATTACTCTGAAGCGGATACAATTAAGTATGCAGCAATTGCTGAGAAATTCTCAGAACACCCCTTATCCAAAGCCATCACCGCAAAGGCAACTGAGATGAGCTTGAAAATTCCTGACCCCACAGACTTCAAAACTATTCCAGGACACGGCGTGGACGCCCACTTTGGAAATAAGCGCATCCTAATTGGAAGAAAGATGATAGAAACGATGATTTCAGAAGAAGCGAATCAATTGATGAGCAAGGTTGAAAGCGAGGGGAAAACAGCTATTCCTGTAGCACTAGATAAAAATGTTATCGGCATAGTCGTTGTGGCTGACATAGTGAGGGAGAATTCTTTGGAAGCTATACAGAGGCTTAAGAGTTTAGGAATCAAAACTGCTATGATAACTGGCGACAATATGCGGACTGCCAAATCTATCGCCGAACAGACCGGAATTGATGAGTACCATGCTGAGCTTTTACCTGAACAGAAAGTTGCAATCATTGGAGAACTGAAAAAAGGCAATGTTGTTGCGATGGTTGGTGACGGTGTGAATGATGCTCCTGCGTTAGCTAATTCGGATGTTGGGTTTGCGATGGGCGCGGCAGGCAGCGATGTAGCCATTGAGACTGCTGACGTGGCTCTGCTTGGCGACGACTTAACAAAGGTTGAATACGCGATCAGCCTAAGTCGGAAGGCATTTAACAGAATGAAGGGGAACATAGTTTACGCCTTTATCTGGAACATTGTCGCATTGAGCTTAGCCGCCTTCGGTATCTTGAATCCAGTCTTAGCTGTTGTTCTTGCAGAAGCCGGATGCATTTCAGTTGTAATCAATTCCGCTTTACTGTTGCTGAGTAAGCCAAAGCCGCTAGCCAAGATTAAGGGCTAATCATTATCGTAAAAAGTATGAGGATCTCGGAAAAACAAAAACCAATTAAAAAGAACATTTTACTTTCACTTAACCCTCCACTGCTTAGCGTAGCAGTTTCTCAGGTCATCTTTTAACCACTACCAAACGATAACCATGACTCACGGATGACTCATATGAAAAAGAAAACAGCACTCTTAGCAACCGAGGAAGACCTCTTGGTTGATTTGACGTTTCATGGTATTCCAGCCTCACTCATTACAGAGTTTGCTCAAAAAATTGTGAAACCCTACTACAGTGACAACTTGAACACTGCAGTCCAAGACCTAATCAACAAAGCCCTATCAGAACAAGAATTCATCCACTCGCACATAACGCACATTAGAAGCTCCTTTAAGCAGCATTAAATGACGGAATGTACAGTTCAGGCAATGGATACAAAAATTGTTCGACAAGAAAAAGTCAATCCATGTAGATTGTAACAGCGACAAACAAGCAATTAATGTTAACCTGATTAATCGTATATGCGTTAGGGCTTAGAAATTTGCCTAACTACTTTCTAATCCGCTCAATCTTCTCTACACTGCCAACTGATCCAACGTAAGCAATGTCAGTTAACCCGACAAAAAAACCTGTTTCCACAACGCCAGGAATCATCTTCAGCTTTGCATCTAACTCTCCAGGTTTCGCTATCAGCCCAAAATATGAATCCAAAATGGCGTTGCCGTTATCAGTTATTACTGGGCCAAGTTTTCCTTTGCCTTCACGCAAAACAGGCTTTCCGCCAGCAGCAATGATTTTTCGTTTCACAAGCGAAATAGCAAAAGGCAAAACTTCTATGGGCACTGACTGGTTGTTTTCACCTAACACCTTCACTTTTTTCTGTTGGTCAGCGATGATAATGTTAAGTTTAGAGGCTGCAGCAACAATTTTTTCTCTCGCCAGCGCTGCACCCATGCCTTTGATCAGATTTAATTCAGGTGTTATTTGATCCGCCCCATCAATCGTCACATTTATCTCTGGATGCTCATCCAAAGTTGTTATCGGAATTCCACACTCAACAGCTAACAAGAAAGCTTGATAAGAAGTAGGAATACCCATGACGTGCAGTTTTTCGCGTTTCATTCTTTCTCCTAATGCTTCTATGGCAAACGCAGCTGTGCTTCCGCTTCCTAAACCCACAATAAAGCCGTCCTTAACATGTTTAACCGCTTCTAAGGCTGCTTTCCGTTTTGCCTCTTGAACTGGCTCAAAGTTAGCTTTCAATTTCCATTTGCCCCAGCCTATCTAAAACCTTCTCAACTTCACTTCTAATGGATTCTATTCTTTTTTCAGCTTCAGTTTTAGCGTCAGGTTTTTCTTCTGGCGGTTTCCGTTTCTTTTTCGCTTTCTCCTCGCCTGCTTCCTCCTCTTCCTCAATTTTTTCTATCTGCGTTGCTGGCATTTGCGTGGGTAATTTTACAGGTATCTCTTTTATCGGTTTAATGTCAATTTTTGTTCTAAGCTCTTCAACCTTTGATGTTAATTCTCCGAAGCGTTCACTGAAAAGCTTCATTAAATCTTCCTGCATACCTTCAAGATCGTGCAGTGCAACTATTGTTTCATCTTTCGCG
>JBEKHJ010000024.1:0-17843 GCA_050012335.1 Bathyarchaeia archaeon | reverse complement strand
CCTGCCATCCAGTTTATACTTTCAATTACCATTTGTGTTTCACTTTGAATAATTTGTGTGGTGAGGGATGTTTATCCGCCTGTTGCTTTATCGGTGCCTATACAGCAAGTGCATTTTGCGGTTTCTCCGCAATACGGGCATACACAATTACAGTCGTCGATAAAATTTCCGCAGTTTACGCAACGAGGCTGATTTTCTTCTGCCATTTCACTCCGCCTCTGCCATATTTATGTTGCAGAGCCTTAAGAATTAAGTTTTTCGGAAAAACTATCTGCTCTTAAAAAATTTTATAATGAAAGAAAGGGGAAATTTTTAGATTTTTATCTTACGAAGTCGTCGAACGTCCAGAAGTGGTCTTCTTCTTGAATTATTATGTCTTCGAACATGCGTCTTGTTGTTGTGTCGCCGCGTTTGAGTGCTTCAGCGATGATTTGGCGGTACAGGGATATTGCGCTACTTTCCAATGCGTGATCCAATTTTAGGAAATCCATAGCTGTGTCGCCGACAACTGGAAGTGGATCTGGCGTGGTTGTTGCTTCGCCTTCAAGTAGGTAAATGCGCTCGCTGATTTTTTCTAAGTGATCCATTTCTTGCATGAAGATTTCTTTCAGTATCTTGCTTACTACGTTGGCTTTGTTGTTTTCAGTTATGGTCTCTAGCGGTGTGTTCTTCATTCGAAGTTCAAGAAAAGCCGCTTTTTCATGCTGATTCGTGTATTGGATTATTCCGGTGATTTCTGCTGCGACAGCCTTGTTTAAGAGGGCAAAGTAATCGTCTGCGTATATTTTGCGCCATTCAGGCAGTGGCACTTTGCTTGGCTCTTCTTTCTCGTCTTGGAACTTGGTGTATTCTTGGAATTTGAATAAGTGCCCTTCTTCTTCACCGTAGATTTTCTCGAAGAGTTCACGTGTTTCCCAATCGCCCATTTTCCCAGCGGTCTCGATGATTTGGCGGTAAAGCGTTAACGCTTCTCCTTCAGCTTTTACGCCTAGTTTGGCAAATTCGCTTATGCTGTCGCCAATGTCAGGTTTGCCTGATTTAGTTGTTGCCTTTCCACCAAGATAGTAAATGCGTTCCATTATGCTTGCGGCATGTTTCATTTCTTGGATAGCAATTTCTCGTAGGAACTTTCCAACGGCGTCATAGGTGGTTTTGTCTAGGAGGATGTTTTCAGGGATTGTTCTGCGCACGAGCTTTTCCATTTTTGCATGTTGAAGTATATACTGTACTGAAACACCAATTTCACGTTCAACTGCTTTGTTTAACAAGTCTACATAGCCTAGGGTTGTTTTAACAGCCATAAATAATCACAGCTTCTACTCAGAAAGGAACAATCACTTAGATATAAGATTTTTTATGAAAACAAATTCAGGGAAAAATAAATGAAATCAAAAAAAAGTCTCTGTCAAGTTGACGGTTGGTGTTTTTGTTGTTTATTGACTTTTTTACTACGTACATGGGCTAAACCACGCGGAACTTTACTACGTACAAGTCGAGGGTCTTAGGATGTACGTAGTAAGCTACCAACCCAAGAGTTTACAGAACCAAAACAGGAAAAACTTAAATGCGAAATGAATCTGCATTTGATTATTTAATGACGTTTGCTTATGGCAGTTGCTTACCGCAGTTTTTGCAATAAGCAGCGTTTACATTGTTTGCCATTCCGCAGTTACGACAAAACTTGATTTGTGTTGTGATAGTCGGTGCCGTCGGCATAGGTGAGTAGGGTTTTGGCTTAAGCGCGTTAAATCCTGATGCAGCCAAAATCCAAGCTATCCATACTAATATACCGCCTATTGGCACAACTGTACCGATTAAATATAGCAATCCAACGGTCCTGAAAGTGCCCACACCTGATTTTTCTGCTAACTTGCTGAAGGCACGCATGTAAAGTACAGCACTAACTATTCCGAAAACAAGAGCCACCGCTAATACAGCTATAAATTCGACGATAAGCTGCGTAAATAAGGGGGTAAAGGCTGATGGAGTGCTTACTTGAGGAGTACTTACAATTGATTGAATACTTCCTATTGATACTACTAAAAGGATAATCTCTATTGCGGCAGCAACGAATCCGCCTACTATGTTTAAGATGAAACCGTACAATGTGTTCTTGAAGATGCCGGGCTCATTATAATATTGTGCCAAGTTATGCATCGCTATGATAAATAGGATAATTCCAACAAAACTTATGATTCCAACCGCGATAATTAGAATTATTATAAATCCAAAGGGGGCCAGAAAGGAACTAGGAAGAGTGGGCTGTGGTCCAGTTGTGATGGAGGTAATAGAGGAAAAAATGGACAAAACCCAAAATACAACTGTTATTACCGTAATGATTGGCATGATTACGTTTATTAAGCTGGCTGTTAGACCTAATTTTCTGCCTGATTCAAGCGACATACTACCCCTCAGATGCTATTTTATAGCGAATTAGGAATAAGCTTTGCGCAAGCATCAAACCGCATAAATTAAGCGTTAACTTTTAGGTAAGGCTATTCTTTTCATAGCTCTCATCTGCATTCTGTCCTAGCGGAAGTTGCTATTAACTTTCTCCAGAGAACAATCTGTTCCGCTTAAAGAACAGCCTCAGCCATCAACAAAATAAATTCGCTGCATCAATCTTCAAGTTTTAGGACAATGATGGCTTGTAAGGTTTAATAGGCAATTTGCTTGAATCTTTGGCTTAGCTGAGGTTGCAAGTGCAAGTGCAGGAACATAGGAAGCTGAAGCGTTCAATCGGCTTGTGGAGTGCAGTCGCCATTAACGTTGGCGCAATCGTAGGCGGCGGAATCTTCGTTGTCACCGGCATTGTCGCAGGCTACGCTGGCTCAGCACTTGTCATATCAATGATTATCGCTGGAATCATCGCCTTCATCACCGCGACAAGCTTTGCAAAGTTAACAGCTTGGCAGCCTGTGGAAGGAAGCGTTTACGAGTATGGGCGTCAGTTGATTTCGCCTTTCTCAGGTTTTCTGGCAGGTTGGATGTGGATAGTAGCTAACACTTTTACTGGGGCTGCGGTTTCTCTTGGATTCGCCTATTACTTAACAGCGGCTTTCCCCGGTTTGCCAAGCAATCTGATTGCTGCTGCCTTGTGTTTGGGTCTTACAGTGTTGAATTTGGTTGGCGCTCGAGAATCAGCAGGAGTTAACAATGTTCTTGTTGCCATTAAACTTGCTGTGCTGGGATTTTTTGTTGCTTTCGGCGCTTTCCACGCGAATGCTGGCAATTTTATTCCTTTTCAGCCTTTATCTAGCGGCGTTCTTTACGGGTCCTTTTTCATCTTCTTCGCTTACGGCGGCTTTGCCAGGGTGGCAGTGGTGGCTGAGGAAGTAAAAGATGCCAAGCGAAACGTGCCTAGAGCCATGCTTTTGTCGCTGGGTATTTCGATGATTGTTTACGTTTTAGTTGGAATAATCGCAGTTGGACTGTTGAATCCTGCTGGGCTTGCTGGTTCAGGTTCTCCCTTAACTGCGGCTATGAGTGTTACGGGTAACTCGCTTGCAGTTCAAATTGTGTCTGTTGGCGGTTTAGTAGCGACAGCAAGCGTTTTGCTTACGGCGATTTTGGGCGTTTCAAGGATGGCTTATTCGATGGCTCGCCGAAACGATTTGCCTTCTGCTTTGGCTAGGCTGCATAGCAAGTTTTGCACGCCTTATTATGCGATTTTGGCTGCTGGTGTTTTGATGGCTGTTTTGGTGTTGTTTGTGGATTTAACAAGAGTGGTTGCGATTAGCACGTTTGCGCTTCTCTTTAATTATTCCATAACTAACATAGCAGCTTACAAACTGAAAAGTGAGGCTAAACAACATAAGGTTATGCCATTGCTGGGTTTAGCAACTTGCCTGATGCTGTTAGCGTTTATTCTTTTGGCTTCGCCACAAGCATGGGTAATCGGCGTTGTTTTCCTGATTGCTGGAACGGTTTACTATGCAGCCAGAAAAAAGTTGAATCGGCCAGATGAGAAAAAGGCAGTTTAGACTGCGATAAGAATTTTAAGGTTCAATAATGTTTACTGTTAGGAAAATAGAGATGCCGATTAAAGCTGTTTTATTTGACATGTTCGATACGCTTATGCTGATTGAGAAGAATCATGAGTTTTATAGTCCTTCGTTAATGAGAATGTACAAGTACCTAAAGAAAAAGGGCGTAGATGTCTCCTTTGACACGTTCGAAAAAGCGTACGTTAAAGCTCGTGACGAGCTCTACGCGAAGGCAGATGCAAATTTTGAGGAGCCACACTTCAACGTTCGAGTTTCTGAAACACTGAAAAGCTTAGGCTACAATTATGATGTTTCCAGTCCTATTGTGGCTGCGGCAACAGAGGAGTTTTGTGAAGAATTCATGACTTATGTTCGCTTAGACGAAAATGCTGAAGCAATGCTGAGAAGTTTGCGTGTGAAATACAAACTGGGAATAATCTCTAATTTTGCTATCCCCGAATGCGTGTATAAACTGCTTAAAACTCACGGTTTAGAAACGTTGTTCGATGTGATTGTGATTTCTGGAACAGTTAACAAACGTAAACCTAGCCCCGAAATTTTCAAGAGCACTTTGAAGGCGCTTGGTGTTTCTGCGTCTGAAACGGTTTTTGTCGGCGACACTGTTGATGCGGATATTGAAGGGGCTAAAGCGGTCGGCATGAAAGCCGTATACATTGAGCGGCGCATCCAGAAAGAAGCTGAGAATGTTCATCCAGACAAAACCATAAAGAGTCTGAATGAACTCCCAGCGGCTCTTGAACGTTTATGAGTTTCTAGAGTAAGTGTTAGTTTCTTTGAGGAGGGGTTCTTTATGGAATCTTGCGTCCATTGCCTTTACTGATTGTTTTTAGCAGTTTGGTTAATTCGTTGTGTCCATGAAGAAAATTCAAGCCTTTTTCGGTGACAACATAAACTTCTTTGCCTTCAATATTAGTTTGGTTTATAAGATTGTTGTTCAGCATGAATTTTAGGTAATCATTCAGCTGGGTAAAACTCAGATTTGCCTTATACATTATCTGTGTTTTCAGCGTGCCTTCTTTCGTAATGTTAAGTATTTCCGTCATTATATCCATTGAGCCTCTTCTTTTGGATTTAGCGCTTAAAATTTTCCTTTCACTTCTAGGATAGCATATCTTATCAATTAACTTTTAAGTCTTTAGTAACACAACTGCATACTGAGGACAAAAAAAGCACAGAAAACCTTTATTGCTCAGCGAGAAAAACAACAAATGTGAAACAACATGCTGATAGGCGTAATCGCGGACACTCATGACAATTTGCCTCTTGTAGAAAAAGCCGTAAAATACCTAAACGACCAAAAAGTAGGCTTAGTGCTTCATGCAGGAGACTATATTGCAGGTTTCGTTATCCCAAAATTCAAACAGCTAAACTGCAAACTCATCGGCGTCTTCGGCAACAACGACGGAGACCACGAACTCTTAAAAAAACGGTTCAGCGAAACCACCAACTGCACAATTCACGACCGATTCGCCGCAGTAGAAGTGGAAGGCTACAGAATCGCCTTGCTACACGGAGAAGAAACCGAACTGCTAAATGCGATAATAGACAGCGGATACTTTGACGCCGTAATTCACGGGCACTCACATATCAAAAGCATTGAAAAGAAAGGAAAAACCCTTGCCATTAACCCTGGAGAAATTTGCGGATATCTGACAGGAAAATCCACCTTAGCCTTGTTAGACACGGTTAAGCATGAAGCAAAAATAATTGAACTATAAGTTGCAATACTAATGCTCAAAATTGAAAGAGTCTCTTTTTCAATCACAGAATCCTATTTGGTTTAATCACTTTTTATGTGTTCTCAGCTTTTTCCTTTCCCACGCTTTCTTAGCATTAACACAACTGCAACGATTGCTACGATGGCTACGGCAACCGCTACGCCATAGATTGCTTCTAGAGGTAAACTTGGCTGCGCTGTAGGGCTCGGAGAAGGAGAGGTTGTAGTGATACTTGTCAACTGGATAGCAACACAGTGAGCCTTATGTAATGTTGGATTTTGCTACAACAGGCGCTAAAGATTTGGACATTCTATACATAAAGAAAGCTGAAAGAATCAATAGGCTATCCGTTAATGCAAATGGACCAATGAAAAGACCCAAAGTCAACGCAACAGGCGACAACGCAATGCTTAACATTAGTACTATCAGTAAATAGAAGAAGGATTTTAGATATGCTTTCAAAAGTCTGTCAAAAATTACTGATTGATAGGCAAAAACCACTAAAATTAGATATGTAAAAAGCGCTATAAAGAGTCCCGTTTGAACATAGTCTAGAATAGAGAAAGCAGAAACATAATTGACGTAACCCAGCATAATGAGAGCTGGAAGTATATTCATAGCAACGATTATAGCGGAAATTAACCACACAAACTTCTCTGATTGACTCCATTTCATTCGGTTTCTATGAAACGGGTCAAGAGAGATAACCACTTTCACCGTACTTGATATCCAAGCAGTCAAAATAAACAGCAATGCACTGCCAACCACCAGCCATGTAAGGTCCACAACAAGAGAGCCGACGACGTTTGGTAAGTAAACAATAAGAGCAATTTCCAAAGCACTATATGTTGCAAAACTACCTGTCCAGAGCGCCCGTTTCCGGTAGATTTTTCCGTAAAGCGCTTTCCTTATCGCAAATGACCAGAATGAACTGTACGCTAACGAAATAAGAGTGATGCCTCCTACAAAGAGGATAAGAATCTCAAGTGTTGAAATCATAAAAATGAACCTCTCCTTTTGAAACGCCAAGACGATAATAACTAAAGCTGGGGGCTATACCTAACATTTTCTTGACTCTCATTAATGGTATGATATTAAATCTTTCTTCACATAGTTTTATTTCGATTGTACCGTCAAAAATCATTTCCATTGAACGCTGTGCTTCAAGTGCAACAACACCTTCGTCAAGACTAGCGACGACTGTTGCCCCATGGTCCTTAAAATACTGAAGCAAACTCGACATAAACATATAGACCATTTTCGGAGAATGCAACATGAAAAGCGGTGAAATAATATCAATATAGATTCTTTTTGAAATAACGGCGAGGGCATCTACTTGTCTTTTGATTTCTATGAAGAGATTTGTCAGGTTACTCATATTGTACTGAGATTTATCTGCAAAGCACTGTATATAGCGCGCAGGTGATTGTTTGTCAACCCCGAAAACTCCCATATCACTTAGCAAATCATCAACCGGCTTGGAGGTAATACACATCACAGCATCGCTGGAAATAAAACCAGACTTTAAGAACAGGTAGGCAAGCGGTGCTTTCCCAGCCCCAGGAGGACTAATCAATAGAATCGCAGACCTCTCTGGATAGCCTTTTCCTTCAAGAATACGATCTAAATCTTCGACGCCTGTAGAGACCAAGCATGTTCTTCCTTTCTGAGTACTATGTCAATTTAGCATATTAAATTTTTGAAGAATAAAAGAAAAAAGTATGTCATCGTTTTTTTGTGGTCAATTTGCAGTCTCAGGTTTAATAAATGCATAGGCTGATTTTTTGGATTAGTGGGTGTTCCGTTTTTTCATAATCAATGCGGCAACTACTCCGATTATTACAACGGCGACGACAATTACTACAACGTATATGAATAAAGGCGTTCCTCCGGTTGAAGTTGTTGTCTGGGAAGGCGATGGCGAAGTGTATCCTGCCAAAGAGTTTCCTATTGCAAACAGTGGGTCGTTAGGGCTATTGAGCGTGACCGTTAGGGTTTGTGATGTTAAATCATTGGACGCAAACAGTTCTACGTACGAGTTGTTTTCTGGAATGTACTTGTAAATTGCGTATGGAGGTGTTAGGCCTTGAACGTCGGAAGGTAAGTAGTGAATTGTTACTGTAGCTTGCGTGAAATTGTTTGGATCCATGTTGAATGCGACTGTGACGTAATGGGTTAATGTTACGCCTTCAGGTAAAGTAGCGCTTGGTTGAGGATTTGAATTATAAACGTTTATCGTAACAGTGACGTTGGTCCCCGGGTTTGCATTAATATCGATTGAAATGCCAGTGTTGTTTGTTTCAGTAATGTGTTCAACGCCTGTAGTTGAGATAGTAGTTGTTGTGTTGTATGTAACCGTTGGTGTTGGTGGCGTGGGTGTCGGTGTCGCTGTCGGTCGTGGCGTTGGTGCTGGAGTTGATGCAGGTGCGGCGGTAGGAGCTGGCGCAGAGGTCGGAGCGGCAGTAGGTGAGGGCGATGGACTTGGAGATGGAGATGGAGTTGGCGTTGGAGTTGGAGTTGGAGTTGGAGTTGGAGGTGGCGTAGATGAACCACTCAAAGCATAAACGTTACCATCCCAAGAGCCAATGTAGACGACGCCGTCGACAACAGCAGGAGACGAATAAACATAGCTGCCGGTGGTGTAATTCCAGAGTTTAGCGCCACTAGCAGCATCCAAAGCATAAACGTTACTATCCATCGAGCCAATGTAGACGACGCCGCCAACAACAGCAGGAGACGACCACTCAACCCAGTAGCCGGCGGTGCAATTCCAGAGTTGGATGCCGTTAGTAGCGTTCAAAGCATAAACGTTACCATCCCACGAGCCTACGTAGACTACGCTGTTATTAACAGCAGGAGACGAATCAACAGGGCCGCTGGTCGTGTAATTCCAGAGTTTGGCGCCGTTGGTAGCGTTCAAAGCATAAACGTTACCATCCCACGAGCCAATGTAGACGACGCCGCCAACAACAACAGGAGACGAATAAACCCCGCCGACGGTAGTGTAATTCCAGAGTTTGGCGCCGTTGGTAGCGTTCAAAGCATAAACGTTATCATCCCACGAGCCTACGTAGACGACGCCGCCAACAACAGCAGGAGACGACTCAACATAGCTGCCGGTGGTGTAACTCCAGAGTTTGGCGCCGCTTGAAGCGTTCAAAGCATAAACGTTATCATCCCACGAGCCAATGTAGACGACGCCGCCAACAACAACAGGAGACGACTCAGCAAAGTAGCTATCGGTATAATTCCAGAGTTGGGCGCCGTTGGTAGCGTTCAAAGCATAAACGTTGCCGTCACCGCCGCCTATGTAGACGACGCCGCCAACAACAGCAGGAGACGACTGAACAGGACCGTGGATCGTGTAATTCCAGAGTTGGGCGCCGTTAGCAGCGTTCAAAGCATAAACGTTACCGCCGTAGGAGCCTACGTAGACGACACCGCCAACAACAGCAGGAGACGAATTAACCCAGCCGTTAGTCGTGTAACTCCAGAGTTTGGCGCCACTAGCAGCGTTCAAAGCATAAACGTTACCGTCCTCGGAGCCTACGTAGACGACGCCGCCAACAACAGCAGGAGACGAATCAACATAGCTGCCGGTGGTGTAACTCCAGAGTTTGACGCCGCTTGAAGCGTTCAAAGCATAAACGTTACCGTCCTCGGAGCCTACGTAGACGACACCGCTGGCAACAGCAGGAGACGAATCAACAGTGAAGCCGGTGGTGTAACTCCAGAGTTTGACGCCGCTTGAAGCGTTCAAAGCATAAACGTTATCATCCCACGAGCCTACGTAGACGACGCCGCCAACAACAGCAGGAGACGAATAAAAACCGACACCATTGACGTACAACCAGAGTAGGGCGCCGTTAGTAGCGTTCAAAGCACAAACTTTACCGCTCGATGAGCCTTCGTAGACGACACCGCTGACAACAGCAGGAGACGAATAAACATAGTTGCCGGTGGTGTAATTCCAGAGTTTGGCGCCGCTTGAAGCGTTCAAAGCATAAACGTTACCATCCCACGAGCCTACGTAGACGACGCCGGCAACAACAGCAGAAGACGAATAAACATAGTTGCCGGTGGTGTAATTCCAGAGTTTGGCGCCGTTGGTAGCGTTCAAAGCATAAACGTTACGATCATTTGAGCCTATGTAGACTACGCCGCTGACAACAGCAGGAGACGAAACAACCCCGCCGCCGGTAGTGTAACTCCAGAGTTGGACGCCGTTAGTAGCGTTCAAAGCATAAACGTTACCATCCCACGAGCCTACGTAGACGACGCTGTTGTTGACAACAGGAGACGACCAAACCGCGCCGCCGGTAGTGTAACTCCAGAGTTGGACGCCGCTAGCAGCATCCAAAGCATAAACGTTACCACGCCCCGAGCCTACGTAGACGACGCCATTGACAACAGCAGGAGACGAATAAACACTACCGCCAGTAGTGTAATTCCAGAGCAGCGTTGGACTAAAAATCGGATTGCCTGTTCCTGCACCACTGTGAGACGCATCCGAGCGGAACATTATCCAGTCCCCATTCGCAAACGGAATCAAAACTAAACTGAAAAGAAAAATCGCGCAAACCACTGCTGCTACCAAACGTAACCTGCCCATGCGTATAAACCCCGTTTTGTTCTTTAGCGTTAAACTATTTAAGGTCTTGCCATCCGTTCTCTAACGCACCCATCAATCAAAGCCTAAAAGGTGGAACCACCACAACAAGCCATTTCATCTTTTATTTTGCTTGGAACAAGTTGCGAAGCAGAGAGGCTGGCATTGGGCATACCGCTTGTTAAGTTCGGATGCAAGTATTAAGGGCGGCAGTAATAATTACTCGCTCTTATTGTATGGTTCTCTTAGCAAGTTAGCTTTTATGAATAATTGTTTTAGTTGTTCGTCGCTTGCACCATGGCGGATGGGCGTTAAGATGTCGGTCAGGTTGTCGTTCCTCATAAGGCACGGCTTGAGTTTGCCGTCGCTTGTGACGCGCATTCGCGTGCAATGTATACAGAAATCGCTGTTCTCAATTGGATGCACCACTTCGACCGTTACGTTGGGTAAGTGGTAAATTAAGCGGTTATGCATGAACTGTCTCTTCTCAATCGTTACAGCCTTCTCTCGCAACATTTCTTCCTGCTCATCTAAGCTTCGGTGATGCGTCGAGTAGTAGGTTTTGCTGACGTTTATGGGGTCAAGCTCTATGAGTTGCAGTACGGTGCCAGTTTGCCGCGCGTACTCTATCATGTCTGAAACGTCCCCTACGTTTATGCCTTTTAAAAGAACCATGTTTAGCTTAACTGGGCAGAAACCCGCTTCAACGGCTGCTTTGACTCCTGCCAGTGCGTCTTCAAGTTTTCCGCCTGCTAACTTGCGATACGTTTCCGCATTTAATGAGGGCAAACTAATGTTCACACGCTTCAAACCGCACTCACGCAACTCCTTAGCCATGTCTGCAAGCAGGAGACCGTTAGTTGTTAACGACAAATCCCTCAAGCCAGGCACCGCGGCTATGCCCGAAACGATTTCAGGAAGGTCTTTGCGCATGAGCGGTTCCCCGCCTGTCAATTTTACCCGTGAAATGCCTAAGCCGACGGCGATTTTGGCTATGCGCACGATTTCTTCAACCGTCATTTTCTCGGCGGAACGGTTAGCACGTTGCACTTCGCCTTCCCTGTGGCAGTATACGCAGCGATTGTTGCACCGCTGGGTAATCGATATCCTCAGATTAAGCAGGGGTCTGCCACAATTGTCCGTTAAACTCATTCGTTATTCCCGCGCGTGCTTAACGATGTGAGGCGCCTCGGGCAAAATAAGCATTTCTACCGCAACTCGCACAGCATCAGGGGAACCTGGGATACAAAACAATGCTTTGCCCTTAGCTACTCCAGCCACGGCACGCGACAAAACCGCGGCAGAGCCAACCCGGTCAAAACTTAAACGCCTAAAAAACTCACCGAAACCCGGCAGTGTCTTCTCGAAGAAAGGCGAAACCGTTTCAATCGTAACATCCGTAGGCGTAATTCCTGTGCCTCCAGAAAAGATGGCAACATCCAAATCAAGCATGTTTAGAGCCTGCTTAACAGCGTCAGAAATCATCGCTTTATCATCTGCAACTATTTTTTTGAACAGGACATTGTGTCCAGCGTTTTTCAGCAACTCAATCAATGTGTCGCCTGAAACATCACTAATTGCCGCTTCACCTTGCTGCATTAGCTTGTACCGTGAAGTGCTACAGATGTAAATGCCGAAACTCAACGTTTTAGGCGCCTTAGCCTTATGCGCCTTAGAGCTTTCACTCATAACGAAGCTACACCTGCTTAAACTTGCGCACAACATGAATATTCTCAATAGCCGTGGAAGGATACTGTCCAGCCGCATCTTTTTCATACTGCTTTGTCATGTCCCAAACAGTCAACAGAGCCACGGAAACAGCGGTTAACGCTTCCATTTCTACTCCAGTCTGCGCTTTAGTCTTAACTGTGGCTGTAGCTTCAACCGTGCCCTTATCAGATACTTTTACGTCTACTTCCACATTTGTTAACGGCAGCGGGTGGCAAAGAGGAATCAAACTGCTTGTCTTCTTAGCCGCAAGCACGCCAGCAATCTTCGCCGTGTAAAGCGGGTCGCCTTTAGCGATTTTTCCAGTCTTGATTAAATTAATTGTTTCAGCCTTCAACTTTATAGTTCCAGTTGCGGTTGCTTCACGGAAAATTTCCGCCTTGCCTGAAACATCAACCATCGCCATACTTTATTCACCTTACTTACTCTGTTCCCACACTTCTATTAGGTTTTGCACAGCTTTAGCTTTCGCTGAGCCCTCGTTAAACCTGTACATTCGAACACGACCGTAAACACGTTCCTGCAAAATTCCTTCAGCCTCTAAAACCTCCAAGTTCTCAGCAGTCGATGCAAAATTAGCGTTGATTCTGCGAGCAACATCCGTAACATTAAGCGAACCTAAATTATAGATAAGTTTTAAGATTTTCATCCGAAGCTTCGATGAAAAAACCTCTTCCAACTCCATAACTGCTTCACGCTCTTCCTTTTTCTACTTCTAATGAGGCACTTAATTCTTTCTCCAACTCAAACGCTGGAATAGAAGGCAAAGAAACCTGCGTTGACCTCCCACGTACAGTAGAAGTCGCCACCACAGTCTTCAAAATACCCAGCGACGAAAGAAACTGGGCATAATTCCACACTTGCGTGTGACTATTCGGCTCCTCTCCGAACTCTTCACAAACAATCGCGTAAGCCTTCTCAACTTCAGTCAATGGAGCATAAGCCTGTTCATTTTCCTTAAAGAAACGGGCTACTGCAAGCAGAAACAGTTTTTCATGCAAACCAAGCGAAACTAACTCACTTCGTCGTAAACCTGGAATAATGCTGGAAACAGCCATCCGCACACATTCAGGCTCAACTAAACCCGCATCAGCTGCATCAGCATATTTCCCAGCCCGCCACAACAACTCTATCCCAAAGCGGGCATTTCCAGTTTCAGTAAAAGCCAATTCAGAAATCAGGTCAACAACATCTTCCTGAACGGTTCCCAACTCAAAAGCCATGGAAACACGGTCACTTAAGATGTCAACAAGCTGAGCTTTGCCGTAACATTCTAAACTAATGATGCTGCGCTGAAGAGTGCTTCTTGCGCTTGCATCCAACTGCTCTATCACTTTCAAATCACGCAAAATAAAAATAAACGACAACCGCTGCGGCTTGCCTAACCGCATCTCCTGCAAACGCGTCAGCTTGTAAACGGCATCTGAGCCTTCCTTTTCGATGAGACTATCAAACTCGTCCAATGCCAGTATCATAAAGGCATTATCTTCATCTAAAACTTGCATTAGCGTTGAGAAGACTTCTTCTACAGAATAACCACGAGCCGGATAATTAGGGCGGAAAACGGTGACGATATGATGCAAAATCGGCTGGAGACTACCGCGGTATTCTCGGCAGTTAACATGCACATAGCGGAATTTTATGGCTCGCTTGTTAGCTTCTGAAGTGATGCTTGCACCGAAATGTTGGGCAAGAACCGTTTTTCCAGTGCCCACGTCGCCAGTTATGATAACTCGCTGAGCCATCCGCTCTGGATAGCGAAGAATGAAACTGAAGAATTCCATTAGCAAGCGGTGTTCTTTTTCTCTGTGAGGCAGCTGTTGCGGAATGTAGTTTATGTCAAGCTTAGCCTCGTCTTTGAACACGCTTTGGTGTAGAGCCAAATTTTATTCCTCAGTGAATGAAGTTTTTTCTTTTAGATATAATACTATGTTTTGAAACAAAAGCCTAATAAATCCATTAGGTATGTTTTTCACGCATTCGGCATGTTTTTGGCTTGTCTATTAACGATAGCGCAATAGATGAGAGCTTACAGGCTGAGAAACGGCTAGGCGCCAATTGAAATGTTCTATCAAAGCGAAGTTTTTACATACTTCAAGCATATTTTGAGCTTAACTTAAGTTCTGCAAGCATGGATGATGCCTCGTAATTCATGGGTTGAAACTCCGGTCAGATTGTTGAGCCACCGAATATCCGTGGTGGATTTCGAACATGAATCAAATGTTAACAATTAAAATTTTTCAACTTAACTTAAATCTAATCCAATATGTCTCAAATTTAGTGATATTAACCTCTGAATCAATTATTTAATGCACCAAATTCTGTGATTGTGACACGACAGTCACAACTTCTTATACCTCACAAAACGCATATAAAGCACGGTCCAACGTGGCGCTAAAAAGTATCCAACGTTACGCTAAAAAGTATCCAAAGTTACGCTAAAAAGGAATGCCAACAGGTTTTGCGTCAAAAACCAGAAGACCTCCGGCAAATGAAGTTTTGTCTTATCGTAAAGTCCATATTGGAAAGAGCAAACTTGAAAGCGATTGAAAAAAAAGTACTGCTCGATGAGCGGATTATTGAAAGGCAAGTCAAGACTTTTTTAGATATAGTAATTTTAGCCATGTTGAATGGGCGGTCCATGCACGGCTACAAAATTTTGGCTACCATCCGCAGAGAATTAGGTATTTTGCTCAACCCAGCTTTCCTATATTCTCAACTCCACCTCTTAGAGGAAAATAAACTGATAGAACCAACCTTTGGCAAAGGAAAAACAATCTACTACTTGACCCCTAAAGGAAAAGCAATATTCAAAAAAAAATTCAACGCCTATAACTTATCTTTTCAAATAATGAAGAACTTCATAAAAACCTGCGCAGAAATTTCTTAACCTACGCGCATCCTAAAAGGGTGTTCTATTGAATGGAAGATAAAACTTCCACTGGTCCACCCTTTGTTATTCTTTCTTCAATTTTCCTTTTAAGCTCTCTTATTTCGTCAGTGCGAAGCACGCTACACGCTCGTATTTTTCAGCTTCGGCAACACACTTCAATCAGGAGGCTTCAGGCTTAACAATAACGCTCGTTTTCAATACTATGCTTGCCAAAACTTGAAAAGAATTAGACTATCAAATTTCCGCTATTCTCAACAAATAGAAGTGTTTGTGGGTTAGTCATATCGCTCGTGGGTTACGACCAATAGACTAATTCAAAAAAAGAAAATGGAAGATGACGCGGGAGACTTCTCCATAAAAACCTTTTTAAATGCATTCTGCAATCCTTATTTTCCGACACTACATGATACCCAAATACTTCTTTCTAACAAAAGGAGTCGGCAAACATAAAGAGCAACTCCAATCTTTTGAATTAGCCCTCAGAGACGCAGGCATCCAACACTGCAACCTAGTAAGCGTTTCAAGCATTGTACCTCCTGCATGCGAACAACTTCCACGAGAAAAAGGCTTGAAAATGGTGCAGGCCGGCGAAATCACCTTTGTAGTCATAGCTAGAAACTCAACCAATGAACCGCACAGGCTTGTCGCATCATCCATCGGCATAGCTATTCCTTCGGGCAAAAACCAGTACGGCTACCTCGCAGAACACCACTCTTTTGGACAAACAGATGAGGCAGCAGGCGATTACGCTGAGGATTTAGCGGCAACAATGCTTGCAACAACCATGGGCATCCAATTTGACCCTGAGACCGCATGGGATGAGCGCAAACAGCTTTTCAAAACCAGCGGGTTAATCATCAAAACAGCCAACATAACCCAGTCAGCAGCAGGAGACAAAAACGGCTTGTGGACAACAACCGTCGCAGCAGCCGTGTTCTGCCGAGAAAACAATAAGCCTAAAGAGTAATTTCTTTTATTGTTTCTTTCTCATTTTAATTTAAAAAGAAAAACAGGCTTTAGTTACTTATACTTAAGTTCTTGATAGCTTTTCATCGCTGACACTACGATTTGTTTAGCTTCTTCAGCGTTTTTCCAGCCCTTAACTTTAGCCCACTTACGCGGTTCCAGCCGCTTGTATGTTGCAAAGAATTCTTGAATTTCTGTCAACTGGTGTTTATGAACATCCGTTATGTCCATGTATCCTTCAAACCGCGCGTCATTTACAAGAACAGAGAGAATCTTCGGGTCAAAGCCTTCCTCATCTTCAATGAGTAATGCGCCGATTACTCTCACTTTAGCAATCGACCCAACCTCTAATGGCTCATAACTAAGCGTCATTATATCCAATGGGTCTCCATCCTGATACCATGTTTGAGGAACAAAACCGTATTCAACTGGAAAAATCACTGACGAAGGAATTATACGGTCAAGTACGAAAGTTTCCCAGTCAGACTTGTACTCGTACTTATCTCTGGAGCCGCTCATCACTTCAATAACCATGTTTAAAATTTCTGGCGGATTATCGCCCGCTGGAATTTGCTTCCAAAGATTCAACCTTTCCACTCCTTCATGGCAAAAGAAACAACTAAAATTTAAGCTTTCTTAAAGCAATAAGCAGGCGCTAGGTTTTCTCTTTAAAGAAGGCTTCTAACCGTGAATTCTCTGCTTTTTTTAGCACTTCTGCGCATTTCTTAGGGTCCAGCGCTTTAAACTCCAAACCCATGGTCACCAGTAGCCTTTGCACGTCTTTGCCCAAGCTTGGCGCTACAAGCACTCCACGTAGTTCACGGTTTGCTTTCTCCTTAATCGCATCGATGTACCGTGCAAGCTGCAGCACAGCTTCTTTTCCAGCCGTTTTCCGCTTAACCTCAACAACAACCAGTTTCCCATCCTTGTCCACGCCATAAATGTCCACAAAGCCTGGCTCAACTTTTTTCTCGTAACTAATTGGTTTGAAGCCTTCCTCTAAAAGCGCGGGCTTAAGGAGAATCGCCCGGTGCATGTCTTCTTCGCTTGCGTAAAGCAGAAACTCGCCTGAATCATTTAGGCTTAACGCTGAAACCACAAGCACGTTACTAAAGGTGACTTTCACGTTTTCTCTTGGTTTCTGCCTGACCGCGTGAACTTCAAGACTGCTTTCGCCTGCTTTGACATGGAAGATGCTTCCTGAAGGCTGCCAGTTGACTGGTTCATAGCCGACTGGGCGGTGAACAAGAAGCGAACCGTCAGCTTTGATGATTAAAATACGTTCGCCAGGCTCAAGAGTTGAGCTTGCCCTGCCAACGTAATGTACGTTGCATGTGCCTGCGATGATGAGTGTTCTTCTTTGGGCGAAGGCTTTTTCGATTAGCTTGGCGGCTTCCGTCAGTGTTGGTTCTGTTAGGATTGAGAGTTTGTTTGTTTCCTGCAATTTTGTTTTCAGCCAAGTATCTTAGTCAGGTCTTGGGTACATAAGATTATTGAAAATGCGCTCTATTGAGCCATTGTTTGCGGCTGCTTCTTTTTTGCGTAGCATTCATAATCAGTGACGAAAAGTATTAAATATCCAGTCTGTTAAACGGCAGTATTAAATTTCCGATTCCAAAGGGGAAAAATGGGGGAAGGAAAAATGGGTGGCGAACTGTTATTTTCTGAGCAAATGGGACTTTACGCCGTTATAGGCGTTGCAGTTGCTGCGCTCGTATATGCCGTTATACTTGCAAGGCAAATTTTCAAGGAACCGACTGGCTCGGGAAAAGTAAAAGAAATCTGGGGCGGCATTAAAGCTGGCGCGAATGCCTATTTGCGAACGCAGTTAAGGTCAGTAGTGATTTTCGTAGGTATCTTGGGCATTTTCCTTTACCTCTCTGCAGCACTCGCGAGCTACCCCTTCTCCATAACAATGGGAA
>JBEKHJ010000023.1:0-17985 GCA_050012335.1 Bathyarchaeia archaeon | reverse complement strand
CCCAAGGCAAGTGAAAGCCCAAACCAAGCAAGTCCGAAGAAGGCAAAAGTCACGAAAATGAGTAAGAGTCCACCGACCCCGGTTGCGATTCTAAGACCCAGCAGCATTGCCACTCCAATTATTATGGCTGACTGGGCCATGAGCACGAGTATGTCGCTCATCAAGCGGCCAAGCAAAATTGCCGATCTGCTGGCAGGAGTTAAAAGCACTTTCTGAAGAAACCCCGAGTCAAGATCACTCACAATCGACTGGCCCGTTGGCATACCAATTACTAAATTCAGCACCAATATCCCAGGCGTAAGGTAAGCAAGGTAACTCCCAGTGGGTCCCAGAAAAATGCCGAGTTTTTGAAGTAACTGCGAGAAAAGGATCAGAAACAGCAATGGCGTGAAGAGGTGGATAAACAGTAGAGTAGGGTTTCTCCGTAGTTTTGTTAAAGCTCTTTGGAACAAGGATTGAATGTCATAAAATAGTGTCATTTTTAGTTTACCTCACATTAAGATTTGTTCGGTGGGTTTTCTGCCGAGTTCTTCGGGTCTTATTCTTCTGCCTGTATGGTGCAGGAAAACATCGTCAAGTGTTGGAGAGGACATGTTCAAAGAGGTCGGGCGAATGTTGTTGCGGTCCAGCGCTGTAACTATGTCAGCTATTATTTCGTTTGCGTTCTTCGCATGAGCAGCAATGCCGCCGTCTGAATCAGTAACATCCATTACTCCCGGAATTTCTTGCAAAATCCTTTTTGTTTCGGATCTCAACAAGGAATCTTTTGGGTTCTTAAGTGAAAGAGTTATGGTGTCATGTCCGATTGCTTGCTTGAGTTCTGTGGGCGAACCACCAGCAACAATCTTCCCGTGGTCAATTATTGAGAGTCGCCGGCAGAGCTTGTCTGCCTCCTCCAAGTACTGAGTCGTCAAAAATATTGTAATGCCTTCTTCCCTGTTTAGCTCATCCAGGTAGTCCCATATTGACGCACGGGCTTGAGGATCAAGCCCAGTCGTCGGCTCATCAAGGAAAAGTAATTTAGGCTTATGAATTAAGGCAGAGGCGAGGTCAAGTCTTTTCTTCATGCCCCCAGAGTATCTTCCTGCGGGTTTGTCTGCGAACTCCTCAAGTTGAACCATCTTCAATAACTCGATTACGCGACTTTCAAGTGCGCTTCCTCTCATCTGTTCTAAACGGCCTTGGAGCCTAAGGTTTTCTTTACCCGTTAGGTCGACATCGATAATTGTTTCTTGGCTCAGAACTCCGATGACTTTTCGGATTTCCTTTGGCGATTTTTCTAAATCGTAACCAGCTACTTGCACGTGCCCTGAAGTCTTTCTGAGGAGCGTGGTGAGGATTTTGATTGTGGTGCTTTTTCCTGCGCCATTCGGCCCCAGAAACCCGAAAAACTCGCCCTCTTCTACGTTGAAAGAGATTCCGTCGAGTGCTTTTGTGCCGTCAGCATAGATCTCTACGAGGTTTTCGACCGAAATGATGTCTGTCATGCTACACGCCTACTTTAAGGTCAAAAACTGTGCGCCCTGTAGAGAGATGACGACATTTGTGAGGGTCGCTAGTAGAGCAAGCGCCTTATGCCCATAATGAGGATTAAGCTTGCCTGAAGCTCTATTTGAAGTTGGAATTTGTTTCATGTTTTTCCACTCTGAGTAATTTCCTGATATAACGCAACTTTTTCGGATTTAGGTTATGGCGAGCATATTCGCTTTTGCACAACTTATTTATTATAGCGAACCAATTTCTGTTTATGCGCAGGCTTGTTCTAGAGTTGTCACTTAACGATGCAATTAAGAAATTAAAAGAGCAAACCATAGAGAGGATGGAAAAGTCCGGAATAGAATCTGAAAATTCAAAACTTATGAATGACAGGCAACAGCACAACTTAAAAAGGCTCGAAATGTTTCAAAAAATAAAGCTGTTTGAGATGCTGCATATTCTCAGGCTTGACCAAGAAGAATTTGCTGCCATATTCAGAATAGAATCTAACGACTTGTCTTTAAACATAAAAGAACTGCTAGATGCCATTCTCTCTGAAGTTAAAGGGGAATATCAGCTTTTAGAACATGAAGAAGGAACCTACACCTATTTTATCAAGGGAAAGCCCCATCATCCAAGTCCTGACACGCAAAGCAAAAGAATAAGCATGTATCCCATCCTGCCTTTTTCTATCAGAGATGGAAAAGTCAGGGTAACTTTAATCGGAGATAATGAGCAGGTCAAAGAAGTTTTGGCATCTAGAGGGATTAGTTACAGGATAATTTCGTTAATGGACGCCAAATTCTCGCCTAGTTCACCGATTAGCCGCTTAACTGAGAAACAGCGGGACGCTATCATCTTGGCTTTTAACAGTGGCTACTTTGATACGCCACGGAAAATAAGTGCGGATGAGCTTGCAGCGAAGCTTGATCTTGCGAGTTCTACGTTAGCAGTTCATTTAAGAAGAGCAGAACGCCGGTTACTCGCTGAAATGTTAAACGAGTAAAAACATCGTTCACTTTTAAATTTCTTAGCCGTTAGTTAGGCAAAATGGCCAAGTTTTAATCATAACTACCGTTCGTTCTCTTTATCGTTTGTGGGTCAGAGCCACCAGTGAAAAACGGGTAAAATATCGAGCAGGTAACCACTAGAGCTACCGCTAAGGCAATAATGTCCCTGTTTCGCATAAAACTTGAGCAATTGGTTGTTAAATAAAAAATTGCTGGAAAAAGCTGGCTGGCAAAAATATGATGAGGCGACGTTTAACGGTGTTCAGATGCATTTCTTCCGCAAGCCTAAGCGGTTCGGCGGACTCAAAAAACTAGACGATAAGTCCGAAAAAGGGGACGATAGGTTTTTATGTTCGGCTTAAGTCTCTAAGGTGTCACCAACATGTATTAAACGGCAAAAGAATGGATTGATGGACCAAAATGGTTAGAAAAGCACGAATACGCCTCACAAGCACAGATTACAGCAAACTGGAAGAGGTATGCGGAGAACTGAAAAGTATTGCCCAAAAGACAGGCGTAAAAATCAACGGTCCAGTACCATTACCCACAAAACGATTGCGAGTGCCAGTTTTAAAAGCGCCTTCAGGTGAAGGAACCGCAACATGGGACAGGTGGGAAATGCGCATTCACAAACGCTTAATCGATATTGACTCTGAAGAGCGTGTTATGCGTAGAATCATGCGCATCCGTGTGCCAGAAGAAGTCCACGTGACAATCGAACTCATCTAAAAACACGGTTTTTGTAAACAACCTCTACTCTCCCCAATTGTCTCGACAAAAGCTTTCTGCCCCGACACCGCAAATTTATCTATGTTAAGCTGTTTTCTTACGGCTTCACAGGTTTTGTTTTAGATGCGTGCTGCTTGCGGCGCTCGCTGTTAAGATGTACGTGGTAAACCTTTTCTAGCTTTAACGCTTATTCTCTTTTCACTGGTGCTTTCATGTCCGGTGAAATCGAAAGAGAACTTGAAAACTGGTTTGCTGACGCAAAGAAAGTTGTCGTAGCTGGGATTGGGAACCCCATACGCTCAGACGATTATGCAGGATTAAAGATTGTTGAAAAACTAAAAGGCAAATTGCCAGAAACCGTTTGCCTGCTGGAATGCGAGACGGTTCCAGAAAGCTACCTTTTAGACATAGAGGAGTTTAACCCCACGCATGTGCTGTTGATTGATGCTGCTTTTTTAGGGTTAAATCCCGGGGAAGCCAGCCTTGTTGATGCTGAAAAGATTTCGGATTTTTCCGCAATTACGACGCATCTGTTGCCTTTACGTATTTTTTGTGAGTATGTTAAGCAGGCGACTGGTGCAAAAATCGCTTTACTATTGATTGAGCCAAAGAGTATGGAGTTTGGTGAAGGTTTAACCGCTGAAGTCCAAGCGGCAGCAGAAAGCTTAACGAAAATATTGCTTGATTTGCTTGGTTAGGGTTCTTTTCTTTTGAAAACGGCTGTTGTATGCTTTGTCGTGTCATAAAATCACTCAGGAAAACAAGCACAAACAGCGAAAATTGGATAATAAAGGAATGTAGTTGATATGGTGCAACAACTGTTTAGACAGGTTAGTTAATTAGCCAGTTTTTAGTAAGCAAATATTGTGAAACAGTCATGCCTGGAAAAGCAATAATAATTATGGGTTCAGAGCGGGATTTGGATTTTTCTAGGGAAATAGCCAAGTACCTTAAACTTTTAGGAGTAAGCTACGAGTTTCGGGTTGCGTCTGCTCATAAAACTCCGGAGAAAGTGCTTGAAATAATAAAAGACTTCGAAAACGAAAAAGTAGTTTACGTTACCGTTGCTGGCCGCTCGAATGCACTCAGCGCTTTTGTCGATGGCAATTCATCTAAGCCTGTGATTGCATGCCCACCGTACTCCGAAAAATACAGCGGAGCAGACATTTACTCTTCGCTTAGAGTGCCAAGCGGCATAGGCTCCGTTGTAACGATTGAGCCTGAAGGTGCAGCGATTGCTGTAGCGAAAATTTTTGCTTTAGATGACAGCGCGATGGCGGAGAGCGTTAAGAATTATCAAGCATCCAAGAAAAAAGAGCTTGATAAAGCCAATGAATCAGTAAAGAAACTAAAATAACCCCTTCTATGTCAAGATAGCTTCTGTCCTACGCATGTGTGTGCGCACAATAGACCCCTCCGGTCTACTAGATGAACCTAATATGCCCCAACTATGATTCAACATAGAAGTGCATAGAATTAGAGCTTGCACTTTTCAACATAAATTGCGTGCTTTCAATGTTATTTTGCAGCGCTTTATTGTTAGAATGCTTCAGCTACGCTACCAGTAGGTTCATTTTTTTTATTCCTTATGGCAAAGCGTTATCCTGATTGAGTTTTCTTCTTCCAAACGTAAGCAACAGCTACAACAGCCATAATGATGGCTACCGCTGCAACTGTTAATATAGTGGAAGCTGGAACAGTTGGCGAAGATGTCTGTGTTGTCTCTGTTGCTGTGGCATAAATAATGTTGGCAATAACTTGAGATGGAGTTGCTTGACGGTAGCTTATATGTGGATTGCCATTAGAGTCTAGTGCTAAGTAGCATGGTCCATAGGCAGAACGGTTTAAGTTTGCAGTTTGAATGTTCCAAGTTGTGCCTGTCCAACTGGCATATGTTCCACTTGAAGTAAAGATGTGTTGGTAATCATGCGAGTCTAACGCTAGACTCATCGAGTATGGGAGGCCGACGTTTGAAACCACCGTCTGCATATCCCAAGCTGTTCCATTCCAGCTGGCGTACAGTATGGTGCTAAGAATAGTCTTATTTTCGGAACTGACATAATGTTGTGTGCAGATAAAGTGTGGGTAGCCTTTGGAATCTACAACCAAGTTTCCATAGTCACCTGTTGGAGGTGGCAAGGAGAGTGGCTGAATCTTCCAACTAGAATTTTGGTATGTGGCAAGCGTGACGTTTATTGCTTGAATGCCAATTGCTTGACTATAATCCGCATAGGATGAAGGGCTGTACATAATGTATGGTATATTGTTTTTGTCTAAAGCAAAAGATAATCTGAAGGCTAGGTCCCCTGGCTTATAAGTGTCTACTGTTTGAATATTCCAGCTTGACCCTGTCCAGATAGCGTACTTGATTGATGTTCCGTCAGTGTAAGCTATGTGCGGATTGCCGTACGAATCCAAAGCAACAACTCCGTATCCTGCACCGTTTGGGTCTACTGTTTGGCTAATCCAGCTTGAACCCGTCCAGCTAGCATACATTAGGGGGCTATATAATATGTGTGGATTGTTGTTGGCGTCTAATACAAGGCTGTATGCAAAGCCTTCAGATACTTTTTGGGTGCTCCAGCCTGAGCCATTCCAGCTTGCATACATCACGAAATAATAGGGAAACTGGCGCACGGTACTTTCGTTCCAGTCAGTGTATGCTATATGGGCTGTGTTGTTTGAGTCTACTACAATGGAGCAGTAACCGTTGCCCATGGCAGCGCCGTTTTCATCCACAGTTTGAACACTCCACGACAATGAAGTTTGAGCTGGCGCTGTCGAGCAAAAAGCCAACAATAGTATGGATAGAGAAAGCATGCTTAGGAAGGCGCAAACTCGCATTTTCTATACCTCGTTAAAGGCCTGAATGACTTATATTTTGGTGATAGTATAAAAAATTATGCAAAGACAAATTTCTAGATAATTATCGCTGTTCCTACATAAAGCGATATAAGCTAAAATAGAATATTCTGCTACAACTAAAGATAACATAGGGATAACAGCATGGGCAGCGTGAAAGACCTCGAAGTAATCAAGCAACCAACCCAAAACCAAACGGGCGTTGGCAGATTCCACTTTTCAGACCGCTACAGCGTTTTTGACTGGGGCGAAATGCCCGACCACATAGACGGCAAAGGAGCAGCTCTCTGCCTTATGGGCGCTTACTGCTTTGAACGCTTAGAGAAAAAAGGCATCAACACTCACTATAGAGGTTTAGTCGATGCAAACGGCAAAGTCGTCAAATTTAGCGAGCTAAAGCAGCCCTCAAGCATCATGGAAGTTAGTCTAGTTAACGTTTACAAACCGCAAACAAGCGTAGTCAACGGCAAAATTGTGCACGACTACAGCGTTTACACTCCGAACCTGAAAAACTGCCTAATACCGCTTGAAATTATCTACAGAAACGGCTTACCCGAAGGCTCATCAGTTTTCAAACGGCTCCAACAAGGAAAAATCAGCCTAAAAGATTTAGGCTTAGACCATTATCCAGAGCCAGGCGAAAGCCTCGCTAAGCCAATTTTTGACGTTAGCACTAAACTTGAAGAGACCGACCGATACGTGACATGGCAGGAAGCGCAGAGAATCGCTGGTTTAACTGACCAAGAACTAAACAACGTAAAGGCTACGTTACTTAAAGCGGATGAAGCCATAACCGAAGTGGCTTCTCATGCAAATTTGAAGAATGAGGATGGAAAAATCGAGTTAGCCTTTGACGACAAAAGAAAACTCATGATAGTCGACGTGGTCGGAACCTTAGACGAGTGCAGATTCACCTACGATGGCGTGCACGTAAGCAAGGAAGTTGCAAGGCAATTCTACAAGAAAACAAGCTGGTACACTGATTTAGAGCAAGCAAAAAAAGCCGCTGAAACCAAAGGCATACAAGACTGGAAAGCACTCTGCAAATCGCAGCCGCCAAAACTGGACCCTCAGCTTAAAGCAATCATTAGCGAAATGTACATGGCAGCGGCAAATGAAATGACGAACCGTAAACTGTTTGATGCACCAAAGCTCTCGTTGGTGATAGCGAAGTATAAGGATTACATGAAGGAATAAACAATGTTAAGCGAAAAAATTAGGCAAGTAATAAAAAAATACAATCCTAAAGAGATTCGAATAGGCGTTTTAGGTTCCCACTCAGCGCTTGAGATAGCTTCAGGCGCAAAACAAGAAGGGTTCGAAACGGTAGTCGTGTGCCAGAAGGGCAGAGAAAAAACCTACACTAAATACTACAAAAACCTCTTCGACCACACATTAATGCTGAATAAATTCTCAGAGATAACAAGCCAGAGCAACGTGAAAAAACTCACCGATTTAAACACGATTTTTGTTCCAAACCGCTCATTCTCGGTTTATGCTGGCTACGAGGCAATAGAAAACCAGTTCACCGTGCCCTTGATGGGTAACAGAGCAATGCTGCGGACAGAAGAGCGTAATACTCCAAGAAACCAGCTGTACCTGCTTCAGAAGGCTGGAATAGCTACGCCTAAAACTTTCAAGTCACCCAGCGAAATCGACCGCTTAGCAATCATAAAAGTTCCAGAAAAAGAACGAGCAATTGAGCGAGCCTTTTTCTACGCGTCTTCGCCTGAAGAGTACGAGAAAACGGCGCAAAAACGCATAAAACAAGGCATAATTACCCCTGAAGCCCTGAAAAACTCGGTCATAGAAGAGTACGTTATCGGCGCCAAATTCAACGCTAACCTGTTTTGGTCACCCTTAACCGACGAAATCGATTTGCTCGGTTTTGATAGGCGAATCCAAACAGACCTTGACGGCATCTTAGACCTGCCAGCCCAAGAGCAATTAGAGCTAAACATTCCTACCCAGAACATTGAAATTGGTCACATGGGCGCAACCATGCGAGAGAGCCAAATAGAAAAAATCTTCGAAGCAGCAGAAAAATTCGTCAACACATGCAAAAAAGAGTACCCCCCCGGAATGATAGGCTTATTTGCATTGCAGGGCGCAGTTACCAAGGATTTGGAGTTCTATGTTTTTGACGTCAGCCCGCGTGTTCCCGGCTGTCCATGCGTTGAGCCCACTTCGCCTTACATGAAATACAAGTATGGCATGGAAGTTGGTCCTGGCAGACGCGTTGCCATGGAAGTTAAACGTGCAATTAAGGAAGACAGGCTTACGGAAGTGGTAACGTGATAACCAGCACGAACATCGCCAAAATACTTGAAAAATACGACCAGAAAAAGCTAGCCATCGGCACTTTAGGCTCCCACAGCTCACTCAACATTTTCAAGGGCGCCAAAGAAGAAGGCTTCCGCACAGTATGCGTCTGCAAAGAAAAAGACGCCATAATGTACAAGAAATACCCGCTTGTTGACGAGTTAATCATAGTTAAAGACTTCACCGAACTCTTAAACGAGGCATTACAGGAAAGACTGCGCAAGCTAAACGTCATTTTAGTTCCACATGGCTCATTCACCGCTTATCTCAGCACGGAAGAATTAACTGACAGCCTTTTCGTTCCCATGTTTGGAAACCGTCAACTGCTCCATTGGGAAGCAAACCGCAAGTCCCAGGAAGAATGGCTAAGGCAAGCTGGGCTACGCTTGCCAGCAACCTTCAAAACCCCTGAAGATATTGACCGCTTAGTCATCGCCAAACTGCCAGGAGCCAAGGGCGGAAAAGGCTATTTCTTGGCTAATTCACCTAAGGCTTTCCATAAGAAATTCAAGGAATTGGTGAACCGTGGCTTGCTTAAAGATGAAGATTTAGGCCAGATTCACCTGCAAGAGTACGCTTTAGGCGTAAACGTTTACCCCAGCTACTTCAGCTCAATCCTAAACGATGACGTGGAGTTGCTCTGTGTTGACAGGCGTTATGAATCTGCTGTGGATTCCATTGGCAAAATTCCTGCAAGCGAACAGCTAGAGATAGATGTTAATCCCACGTACACTATAGTAGGCAATTTTCCCATTGTACTCCGAGAATCATTGCTACCTGAACTAATGCGCATGGGAGACAACGTTCACAAAAAAGCCAGAGAGCTTGCTCCACCAGGAATTATTGGACCATTCTGCCTAGAAACCGTAATAACAGACGACTTGAAAATTTTCACGTTTGAAATTTCAGCACGCATTGTTGCTGGGACTAACGTTGGCATTGGCACTTCACCTTACGCTTACCTGAAGTATGGCGAGAACATGTACATGGGCAAACGCATAGCTAAAGAAATAAAAGAAGCTAGAGAACAGAAAAGGCTGCAGGACATTTTAGCTTAAAACTATATGCTAAGAAAGGCAAACCTCAAGTACGCCTTCAAAGTTTCTTCTAGTTCTGTTTTTCTTGTAAGCCTTCAACGCGTCAATCAATTCCAATCTATTCTTTTCTCCAAAAATTTCAGACAAAATCTTCGATGCTGTGCTGTTGCCTGCGAAAAGGTACTGGCAAACAGCCGTAACATTCGCCACTCTCCGTTCCACGCTGGCGGTTTCAAAATCTACAATGAAGGGTTTCTCTGTCTTGTCTACAAGCAAGTGTTTAGGTGCTTTGCTGAGTTCGCCATGGTCCAAGCCGACTTGGTCGAGTCTGAAGCATTGTTCTAAGACTTCCATCAAAACTTGTATCACTGCTGTTGTATCTTTGTTTGTTTTTAGCCAATTGGGAAGAAGGTCACCGTCAATCAACTGCATAAGAAGAAAGTTTTTGCTCGCTGTCATCAGTCTCGGAGCCACGTTTACCGAGTTCGCTTTGGACAACATACGCGCTTCATGAAGCAGGTCGGCTCGGTCTGAGTCTACTCTGCGGATTTTGACCGCCACTCTCTGTCCGTTAACGTGCGCGATTACTACGATGCCGACAAAGCCCTTGCCCAAAACTGGAACCCCAACGCCGAAGACGCTGGCTGTCCCCGAAAACTCAAGTGCCGTGACGCCGTGGCTGCGCAACTCTTCAACGCGGTTTTGCAGTTCAGTTTCGCTGGGATTTGGAAAGCAAAGGACTGAAGCGTATGGTTCTTGGTTCAGTTGGTCAACTGGGACGATAATGGGCTTTTTCACCTGTGGGTTCCTTCTAAGATGGTGATTACTACGGTCAGCAGGATTATAAATTTAATATTGGGCATGGAGAAGAATCATCCATTGAACTTTGATTGGGCTCCCCAGAATCGGAATTACAAAATGAACTCTTATCCCCATCACTTTTTGAGTATGTTGTGCGAATGCACTATAAGCTGCGAAGCGTGTATGACTGGAATGGAACCTAATCAGCAGAGGAGCCAAATCAAATCGGGCATCCGCGTAAAAATCGTCTTAAAGCAACACCAGCACAGCGGCATATTAACCGAGGGCATCGTCAAGGATATCCTCACCAACAGCTCAACTCATCCCCATGGAATCAAGGTACGACTTACAGACGGCAAAGTCGGCAGAGTCCAATCAATAATGAAATAATGGCCAATATGGCTGAGTTTCGTGCAAAACGGCTGGAACCTCCAAGTCTTTGTTCGGTCGATCATTGATGACTTCGGGTTTGAGCGTATAATTTTAGATTGCTTCCTTTTTTCAAAAATTGTTAGTCAAGAAACTTTGACTAAATCCAGTCAAGAAATGTTGATGAGAAGCCACTTTAACCTCTCTCAAGAATGCTAATATTTCTATGTGGTTTCGTGAGCACAACAACAAACAAGACGGGGGTGGGTTTGGGGGTTATAAATTTAATAGGGCGACGACATTATTGGGATTCTGTTTGTGTATTAGCTATGCCGAGATTCAAGCAGATAGCGCAGATTCAACAACTGATGAGCAGAAAAGAGATTATTCGGAACATAGGCATAATTGCTCACATTGACCATGGCAAAACGACGCTTGCAGACTCCTTGTTGGCAGGGGCAGGTTTGCTGTCGCCGGCAATGGTTGGTTCCGCTCGAGTACTTGATTTCCTTGAGGAAGAGCAGAAACGCAAAATCACCATAAAAACAGCCAACATAAGCCTGCTCTATAAAACCGCAGTCAACCCTTACATAATCAACCTTGTGGATACTCCTGGGCATGTGGATTTTACGGGCAAAGTCACCCGAGCCCTTCGGGTCATCGATGGTGCCGTGGTGGTTGTGGATGCAGTCGAGGAGATCATGGCTCAAACCGAAATTGTCACGCGGCAAGCGCTTGAGGAACGCGTTCAACCTGTGCTTTTCATCAACAAGGTTGACCGACTGATTACCGAGTTGCAGCTGAACGAAGAGCAAATCCAAAAGAAACTAGACCACATAATCAGCAGCTTCAACGACCTCATAGAACTGTATTGCGAAGAACGCTTCAAAAACCAGTGGAAAGTTGATCCTTCATTGGGCAATGTGGCTTTTGGCGCAGCGTTGCATGGTTGGGGCTTTACGTTAAATATGGCTAAGCAGAAGAGCATAAAGTTTTCAGACATAATAAAAGCTTACGCGAAAAGTGAAGAGGAGAAACTGCAAAAAACTCTGCCTGTTTACGAAGCCGTTTTTGAAATGGCAATCAAGAAGCTTCCAAATCCACGACAAGCGCAAGCGTACAGGATAGAGAAGATTTGGGATGGGCATGTCAACTCGCAGATTGGCAAGGCATTGGTTGAATGTGGTGATGATGGGCCAACTGTTTTTTGTGTAACCAACGTACATTCTGACCCGAACGGTGGCACTGTCGCCACGGGAAGATTGTTTTCGGGCAAAGTAAAAAAAGATGATAGGTTGCATCTTGTGGATGCTTTGGCTGAAACAGTGGTTAATCAAGTCTCTATTGATATGGGATCATTCAGAGAGGAAGTCAGCTGGGTTTCAGCAGGTAACTTGGCATCTTTAACTTTGACTGGTACGGTGAAGGCTGGCGAGACCCTCGTTGACTTAGCGCATAAAGAGGGCATGGTGCCTTTTGAAGGCATAAGCTATGTTTCAGAACCCGTGGTAACTTTGGCAATTGAACCAAAAAACCCCAAGGATATCCCAGTTTTGCTTGAGGGATTGGAGAAACTTGCCGTTGAAGACCCGAATCTTAAGGTGGCGGTGGATAGGGAAACTGGCGAGTACCTGCTAAGCGGGATGGGTGAATTGCATTTAGAAGTCGCCATCAACCAGCTAAAAAGTTGTTGCGGCTTGGAGGTTGGGGTTTCTTCGCCTAGGGTTGTTTACATGGAAAGCGTTGAGAAAAAGGGAATTGTTGCTCTGGCGAAGAGTCCAAATAAACTGAATAGTTTTTGGGTGCAGGTTGAGCCTGAGCAAGAGGAACAAGCAAAGCGAACAAAGAAAGGTGAAGAATCAGGCAGTATTCTTTCGGTTGATGAGTATCGAAACGTGCTTTTAGACTGCAGCGGAAAAACTCAGCAAGTCCCTGAAGAGGTTTTAGAGGCTATTATTGCAGGGTTTGAATTTGCTTGCAAGGCTGGCCCGTTGTGTGGTGAACCAGTTCGGCATTTGAAGGTGAACTTGGTTGATTTCCAACTAAGCAGCAAATTCAGTTCGGTTGAGGTTATGCGTGGAGTAGGCAAAGCCTTTTTCGGCTCTTTCTTGACGGCTAAGCCTTTTTTGTTGGAGCCTGTTTATAAGACGATTATTTCTGTTGCATCTGAATTGGCAGGTGAATGCTCAAGAATATTGAGTAGCAGGCGTGGGAAAGTCAGTTCGTTTGAACAGAAGGGGCTTCTAACAGTTATCAGCGGCTTTATTCCAGTTTCTGAAACGTTCGGCTTTTCTAAGGAAATGCGATCTGCGACTTCTGGCAGTGCTTTTTGGCAATCTTTTTTTGATCATTGGGAAAAGATGCCTCAAAAATTGGCTTTGCAGGTCATAAGTGATTTGCGCCAGCGTAAAGGTCTTCTGCCGCAAGTGCCTAAGCCAGAAAAGTTTCTGGAGCAGTAGCAGCAATGCGGCTTGATGTCTCGTTTGATTTGGATTTTTCGCTTTGTTGTGGGCAGGTTTTTAGGTGGAAGAAGATTGGCGAATGGTGGTATGGCGTTGTCGGCGAAAACGTGTTTAAAATTCGCCAACTCGGCGCTGAGTTGGAGTTTGAGAACGTAAGCGAGAAGTTTGTGACATGTTATTTTGGTTTAAACGATGATTTAGAACAAATCAGCTGTTGCATTGGCAGGGACGATTACATTAGGAAGGCTTTGCGCAAGTTTGCGGGGTTACGGATTGTTCGGCAGGAGCCTTGGGAATGCCTTATCAGCTTTATCTGCGCAACCTACAAGAGTATTGCCGCTATCGAACTGATGCTAAGTAAGCTTTCCTTGAAGTTTGGGGAAAGGAAGATTTTTGACGGCTTAGATTTTTACACTTTCCCAACCGATGGCAAACTGGCTTTTGCAAGCGAGAACGGATTGCGAGAGTGCGGTTTGGGTTATAGGGCGAAGTATGTGCAGGCGACAGCGAAAAAAATCCATGAGGGCAAAATTGAACTTGAACGCTTGAAGGCTATGCCTTATTTAGAAGCTAGGAAGACGCTTGTTGAGTTTCCAGGGGTTGGCTTAAAAGTGGCTGATTGCGTGCTGCTGTTTTCGCTTGAAAAGCTGGAAGCTTTCCCAGTGGACGTTTGGGTTAAACGTGTAATCCTGAACCATTATGCAAACCTGTTTCCAGAAGCCCTTGTAAAAAAACTGTCAACCCACGAATCCCTAAGCAACGGCGAATACGAAAAGCTTAACGCTTTTGGCAGAAGCTATTTTGGAAAATACGCTGGTTACGCTCAAGAATATCTATATCATTACGAAAGAACACAGCGTTGAACCGTTCGGTTGCTTAGTGAAAATGTCGGAAAATGTTTAAATCTGGTATGAAACGCAATATTAAGGAGAATAGCATGGCGGGCCCGTAGCTCAGTCAGGTCAGAGCGCCAGGCTCATAAGCCCCTAAACAGGGGAATGAGAAACCTGTTGGTCGGGAGTCCGAATCTCCCCGGGCCCACCACTACGCATTAGAGAGCTATTACGCATGGGTGAAGCTAACTCGCAAGCAAATTACGCTTACCAGATGGTTAAATTTGTTAAAAGCCATCAGTTATCAATCGGGTTATTGCTGACTATTTTCGGGGTAGCTGACTTATGGTTTATTATGCCAAACATTTGGAGCAGCGCAGCAAATTGGCAGGGCTTCTATGTTTTAATGCCCCAGTGGAGTGTTACTGTTCCCATTATTTTCATGATAAGCTTAATCGGAACAATAATCCTCTGCATATACAGCATAAGGGATGTACGACCAGAAAGAATTGACAATAAAGAACACGCCGCAATACTAGTAACAGCACTCGGATTCACCTATCAGGTGATTGGAGCATGGCCTCTATGGAATCAACCATATCCATGGCCATGGCAAAAAGAGATCGCAAATTACGGAAATCTGCTTGTCTTGCCACTTTTCATCGGTAGCCTCTTAGCACTAATAATCGGAGCCGCTTCACTGTACATTCACAGCAAAATATACCACGAAAAACACCCTTAACCTAAAAGGATAGCAATACCACGTACATCCTAAGCCTTATAATGTACGTAGTAAAAATAAGAAAACACTAAGCAGCTTCAAGAACCCTTTCGCATAATAACAATCTTCTGAAACTACTTACTCATTACTACGTACATTCCATAGTTTGTTGAATAGTACTGTACCGATTATCCATGCTAGTGCTATTCCCGCGATTTCGTCTGCAATATAGTGTTGTTTAATGAACAATGTTGACAGAATTGCGCCTGTGGCAATAACAAATGCTGCAACCGCTGTTGCTTTGGTGGTTTTGCTTGGTTTTATTTTGGCGTATCGGAACCATGCGAAGAAGCAAATCGTTGACACGGCTGCGTGCAAGCTGGGGAAGCAGTTGAAAGAGGTATCACTGGCGAATATGCTGTAAACTTGGTTTGCCCAAACATTGCCCACCATTGGATTGGCTAGGAGGTTTTGGCGGTACCAATATGTTGAAACTGGAAAAACAATGTAAATCAGTACAGCGATGGCGTTTATTGCGACCAGTGACCAGCCTAATGCGTACCCTTTTCTGTATTCAACGAAGGCGAAGTAAAGCATGGTCAGAATAACCAGCGGATAGAACAGGTACACGTAAAAGATTACCATTTGAGGCACAAAGGGGATTGCATTATCTAAGCCAGTGCCCAATCGGAAGCCTGAGCCAGCAGGATACAATTGCCCAGTCCAGTTATATGCCAAATTGTTAAGCAACAGGTAAAACAGCAGAAGCATCAAAATAACATTACCGATAACAAACGTTAGATAGACGCTTTTTTTGGTTGATCTGCCTTTGAAAAACGCTTTTTCAATTGCGGTTTGGAATCTGTCGTGAAGCCCCAAGACTAGCGTTCCCCTTAGGGACGGCTTATGTTAAGGCTAAATATAAAAGCGTAATTATGCTTGAACTGCAAGCGTTTTAGGAAATTTAACTTGGGTTTAACTTTAAAACTAGTGCTGCAACCCTTTTTCCGAGTTTCTCGCATTCTGCAAGGTCTCTTTTTTTAGGTGCACCCGTGACCGCGACGCCGTAATGCTTATCGTCTGCTCTGCCTTGAACAATCATTCCGTGAATAAGCATCGCCTGCACGATGGACAGCAACGTGGTTTCGGCACCTGAACCTGTGCCGCCGCTACTTGTGAAGGCGCCTTTTGCCACAGCTAAAGCCATAGTTTCAGTGTTACCAGACTTTGAATCATAAACAACCAAAATCTTAGGCATAACTTTTTCACCTTACAATTTCCCTGATTATTTCATCAACCATCATTATCTTAGCATTATAAACATATTCCAAGTATTTTAGACCCTGTTCCTGATCCTCTTGGGTGAATGCTTCTACTCCATCTTTGGCGATTACTATATGGTATCCTCTGAAGAAAGCGTCAGCAGTCGTGTGGCGCACGCACATGTGCGTATGCAAGCCGCCGAGCACCACTGTTTTTACGCCTTCACCCTTGTATAGACTCCGCAGAAGCGGGTCTAAGCCTGTCTCGTAGAAGCCGCTGTAAGTTCGCTTCTCCACAATGTAATCCTTGGTTTTGTCAGGCTCAAGTTCAGGAATAACCTGCGCGCCCGGCGTGCCTTTTATAGCGTGGTTACCCCATTTTCGCGTAACCTCAACGTCTTGAGGGTAATGTGCATCATTACTGTAGATGACTGGAACGTCGTTTTTGCGTGCGGCAGTAACAAGTCTCTGCAGCGGTGGAATAATAGTTTTTGCACGTTTAACTTCAAGTGCTCCCGTGACGAAGTCGTTTAGCATATCAACAAGTATGATAGCTGGTCTATCCAAAACGTTCACTCTCAACAAAAATAAATCATGTTTTACAGTCTATTTAGTTTTGCCTAAGGTGTAGTTGCCAATGTGCAGAGTCCCACGGTGAGTTTCTCAGCGCCATCCTTAGTGACAAGAACAGTGTCTTCGATTCTGACTCCGCCGTAACCCGGCAGGTAAATTCCAGGCTCATCCGTCACCACATTGCCAGCAACCAGCATGTCTTTGCTGTCAGGGCTCAAGATGGGCGCTTCATGAACTTCCAAGCCTACGCCGTGGCCAAGGTTGTGAACGAAAAACTCGCCATAACCAGCCGCCTCAATCACCTGTCTAGCTGCAGCATCAACTTCTCTGGCTGAAATGTTGGGTTTTATAGCTTCGAAAGCTTTTTGATGCGCAAGTTTGACGGTTTCATAGATTTTTCTCTGTTTTTCAGAAGGCTTCCCAGCTGTGAAGGTTCGGGTCATGTCTGAGCAGTAAAACTCGTAGGTAGCGCCTAAATCAACCACCACTAAGTCGCCTTCACGAATTATTCTGTTTGAGCAAGCGCCATGGGGAAAAGCCGAGTTGGCTCCTGAAGCAATTATCGTATCAAAGCCAGTTCCGTCTGAACCTTTCTTGCGCATGGCATACTCAACTTCAGCTGCAACTTCCTTCTCTTTTACGCCTGGCTTGATGGTTTCAAACGCTACTCGCATGCCTTCACTTGTCAAATTGCAGGCTTTACGGATAAGCTCGATTTCTTGTCGGTCTTTGATCTTGCGGATTTCGCGAATTAAGTTGTTGGCAGGTTCGAGTTTTTCTTCTCCACCGACTGATTTGGCAAGGGCACGCCAACTTTCAATTGGCAATGTGTCCACGGCGAACTTTTTGGCGGAAGCGTGGTTGGCGATTTTTTCCATTAGGTTTTCTCCCCGTTTTAAAAGTTCTACTGTTAAGCCGCTGGTTTCTGCTTTTGTCTGCTCATAATTGACTGCCGAAACGTATAGTATGCTTTCGCCTTGTTCAGGGATTAGCAGTGCGGTTGCTCCGGAGAAGCCTGTGAAGTAGGTTAAGTTGGCGCTGTTAAAAATTAGGAAATAATCAAACTTATCTTCGTTAAATGCTGATTGCTTTAGGGCGTTTATTCTGTTCAAGGTTTTCGCCTGTTAGGAAGAGGAGATGTTTTTTGGTCGGTTTAAGTTTTTGCTTCCCTTTTTGCGTTATGTAACGAAAAATAGGTCGCTGGTAAACGTGAAATTTTAAACAAATCAGCCATTAACTTAATATACTTTTCAATTGACTTCCCTTAACAATAAGAAATGAGGGAAAAAAGCATGTTTGCTTACGCAGGAAAAATTTTACATGTTAACCTCACAACCGGAGAAACAAAAACAGAGCCATTAACAGAAGAAATGGCTAAACAATACATCGGCGGAATAGGATTAGGCATACGCTTACTTATGGACAACTCAAAACCAGGCACAGACGCCTTCGACCCAGATAACCCGTTAATCTACTGCGCTGGTCCACTCAGCGGCACCATGGGTCCAACAGCCGGAAACGGTTACTC
>JBEKHJ010000022.1:0-18134 GCA_050012335.1 Bathyarchaeia archaeon | reverse complement strand
CCAAAATAACCAGTTCCGGATTATTTAGCAGTGCTTGGGCGATGCCGATGCGTTGCTGCATGCCCTTGCTGTATTTTCCGATGAGGTCGTTTTCTCTGCCTTTTAAGCCGACTGATTCGATTAGTTTGGGGATTTGTTCTGCTCGTTCCTGTTGTGTCATGCCGTACATTCGCCCGTAAACATCTAGCAGTTCGGCGCCTTTCAGGTGCTTGGGGAACCTGGGCAGTTCAGGCATGTAACCGATATTTAAGCGTGAATCTGCTTGGTCAACGTGCACTTCTTGCCCTAACACTTTAACTGAACCGCTAGTGGGCTTCAGTAAGCCTACTAGGATTTTTATGGTCGTTGTTTTTCCAGCGCCGTTTGGACCAAGAAAGCCGTGGATTGTGTTTTTTTGGACTTTTAGGTTTAGCTTGTTTACTGCTGTTAAGGAACCGAAGTTTTTTGTTAGATTGTCTGTTTCGATGGCATAATCCATGGGCAAATGCTTCCTTTTCAATGCCTTTAGGTAGGCGTTTTAATATAAGCTTTGACTAGCCCTGCCTTCTTTTGGTTTTAGAGAAAGAATAGCTTAAACCCGATAAGATTGTTAAGCTTTGGCTTGAACTGCAATGTCACGGTACATCAACATAGCCATTACAAAGTATAGAATATAGGCTAAGATGAATGAGCCAGCCATCCCTGAGTCAGGAACAGGTTTATCTTCAAAGTTGCGAATCGCTCGCCTCGATTTTATTGCGTCTATGACAGAGTTCATAGCCATAAAACTTCCATTGTATAGGGAGATCAGGGGTTTATAAAAAGAATTCTCTGGCAGAAAAGGTCAGAAAGGCTTGTTTGAGAAGCCACTGGCCAGGGGGATAACCTCTTTTTTGACTTAGTTCTCCTAGCTAAAAAGATACCTACCCTTCTGCGCCGAACGCTGAAAAATCCCTCTGAAGAATCAACTATGTAATTGTCTGGAAAGCATCAATTACATGATTTTCTCCTGAAGTGTTTTCAAATAGGAAGTCAAGCTTTCAATGCATTGGATTTCTCGACCAACCAACCCCTGCAACTCACGCCAAAACCTTGTATTCGCTTTAATTTTTGCCGGTTCCAAGTTTTGTTGCAGGCGTTCGGTGCCTTCTTTGCCTCTTCTGTCAAAGTCTAAGAGAAGAATAACTTCTTGGGCGCCAAGTTTTTCTATTTCTGCGGTTGCTTCTATGAAGGATTTGCCGCCAGTTTTCACCGTCAAGATTTTGCCGTTAACGCCTAACTCGCGGAGGGCTTGGGCGTCTTTTTTGCCCTCAACAATTATCGGCTTTCCTTTTGCTGACTCTTCAGTTAATGCAGCTATGATTCGCTGGATTTTTTCCTCTTTCTCTTTAAACTTTGTTGACAAACATTTTACCTTGTAACTTTAGCTTGTCGCACAGTCTCCAAACAATCTTTCGCTTCCATGTTATTTGCAAAGTAACGTCTAACAGGCTCCAATATGCCTGCGAGTTCGGTTGCAACACCATTTTTAAGGTCTTGAGGATGCAGTTTACCCTGCGCATACGCGGATTCGAGCTCTTGGAAGCTTTGGAACTCTATGTTTCCTCCGAATTTTGCTGGGCGCTCGATTTTGAATACTGGTTTTTCTCGGAAAATTATGTATTTACAGATGTCTATTATTGGGTTGAATTTTACGGTTTTTTCTGGGCAGAAGGCTTTCGTCATTTTTTGCTTTATTTCCTCGGGGGTGTCGTATATGAAAATGCATGTTTCAGGCTTGCTTTTTGACATCTTGGCTGAAGCCACAGCTTCTTTTTCCTGTCCCTCTGGAATCGGCCAGAGTTTAGGCTTCTCCAAACCTTGCAGTAAATGATGGTGAACGCAGACGGGTTTCCAGCAGCCGATTTTTTCTCCTATCTCTCGGGCAACAACGTTTGCTTTTCGCTGGTCCATGCCTAACTGGCAAATTTTTACTTTCATGTGGAAAATGTCTGCAACTTGCATAGGCGTGTACAGGTAATCTGAAACATAATGGGCTTCAGCCTCTTTTCTCCCCGCAATCTCCAGCGTTCGGGTGGTTCTGGCAATGGTTAAGTTTTTTGCGATTATGACTGTTTTAGCCCAATAATCAATGTCCTTATAGAGTTCATCTGAATAAATGAATTCAACTTTGTCGCCTGGTACGCCAAGGGAAAGCCATGAGTGCCTAAAAAGGTCAGCTGCTTTGCGGATGAGAGTTAAGTCTCCGTCTAACTTGTTGTTTAACCATGCGTGCCACGTCGCCAAAAACGCTTTGAAGTGTACGCCTGCTTCTGCGAAGTCTTTCATTTTGTAAGCGCAAATAACGCCCGTCCCCAAATGCGCCAGGCCAGAGGGTTCCCAGCCGTTATATGCGATGGGATGTTCCTCAGTTTCTAATAGTTGCCTTAAGTCTTCTGTGGTTACCACTTCTTCTGCAGGTGGTCTGCAGATTAACTCGATTTTCTTTTCTATGTCCAAATTGCACCCAGCTTCTCAGTGTTTAATAGCTTTAATGTAGGTGTTGAACTTAAAAATTTAGTATGCTTTCCTTGATTTATGAGGTTTAGGGCTTGATTCTTTTTGTGAAACGTATCATGTACTTTTTCTCGTCGATATTTTTTGTGCGGCTGTCAATTAGCCCCTGTTTTATTGCTTCGCTTATGGCTTGGTTGAATGACACGGGCTGAGGATTTGCGGCGTTTTTGTTTTTTATGATTATCCAGATTTCGTGGTGTTTGTCTTTATTTTCTTCAAGAAACTGCTTAAGCTCGTCTAAACTTTTAGGTTCAAAAGTTACAGATTCAGCCATAACTTGCCTCTTTTCTTTAGCTTTCTTCGCGGGCTGTTTGTTTCCCACGTAACCTAACACTTAACCGCATAGCTGAGCGTCGCTTTAAGCTTGGTCAAGTTCTCTCGGCGTGGGACTTTATGCCCGTGCCCACCGTGTCCCATGTTTGGGTGAACCCGCCTTTGTTTTCTAGTTATAAGTTTTTAGGGGTATATCCTTTTGAGCTTGAATTTTAGGAATTTGCGATAAAAAACTAATAGATAAAAAAGAAGAAATGCTATGAGATATATTCCTACAACGCCAAAATAGACAAGAGGGTTAAATCTTGGAACCAAGAAAGAAACAAGCCAAAGTACGGGCACGATAAGAAGTGCCATTGGGAGAGTGATAGCTCTTGTCCTTGTTTCGACTTCAAGTCTTGAGGAACATGTGGGACAGGTAATATCATGGAACCATATTAGCTGGTCTCTGGCTTGAAGGATGGTACCGCACTTTGGGCAAGTAATCAATGCTTATCCCTCTAATGGTGATTGGAGATAACTTTCTATTTATGGTTTAGGGAGTTTTTGTTAATATTTCGTGTTCTGAGAACCCAGCTTCTTCTATGAGCTTTCTTTAATGATTGTGGCTTGTTGCGCAAAAACAGAGTCCTTAGGTGCGAGGGGGGTATCCTTTAGGGAGGTGTACTCGCTACCTGAGGTGTTTTTGCTTAGCAGTCGTGGTTTGTGGTTGTGGTCGGTTTTTTTGGGTCTTTTTGATTTTCCTTTTCCTTTGTATTTTTGTTGTGTTTGTGGTAGGTTTATAGGCTTTGATAGTAGTTGCTCTGAGAGTATTTGTTGGATATGTAAATCTGAGTTCTAATAATTATCTTGTCAAAAAAACTCCCTTTTTGCGTAACGTCTGGCTTTTGCGTATTCGTGCGGGCGCAAGCGGGAGCGAAGCGTCGAGCGCCTTTACTTTCTCACTTTACGGGCTTGATGTCTCCCATGTAACCTAACGCTTAACCTCATTGCTGAGCGTTGCTTTTTGCTTGGCTAAGTTCTCTCGGCACGGGATTTTTTTTGCGCCCGCGTCTCACCTGTTCCATAATTGGGTAGAACTCGCTCGTCATGGGTGCAAGATTTGTTGTGCTTGCTTTCCTCTGTTGAGTCCGTCGTTATGGGTGCTCATTTTTGGTGAGGCAATAAAAATAGGTGTGGGGTGTTGGTTAAATGTTGTTGTGTGGTTACTTGCGTTTTTTGAAGAGCATAGCAAGCTTTGTGTTTCTTGCAGCTTCCGTTGGGTCCGTCGACATGGATTTAGCCAGTGGGATACACACAAAGTAAGCGCTGAAAACATAGATATTAGTCAGAATGCGATGGAAATTGGAAAAGCCTGTTTAAGCGACAGCTTAGAAAATGATTCTCAAGAATTTTCTTATTTTAGTTTGTTATAGAGCTCTTGGAAAAGATATAGGACTGCCGTTTCCATAGTGGTAAAAAATGGCAGTCATTTGATTATGTTTTGCGGTTTGCCTTGGATGAAGGCTTTAATGTTTTCAATGGTGGCGTTAACAAGCCTCTCTAATGATTCCTTGCTGTTAAATGCGCAGTGAGGCGTTATGATTACGTTCTTGAGCCTCAAAAGAATATGCGCCCTAAGCATCGTTGCCAGCCGTTCTCTTGGAACATTATCCAAAAGCAATTGTGCTTCCTCTCGGATAAGCGCTTCCCCCTCTAAAACATCCAAGCCTGCACCTTGAAGGTGACTATTCAATAGCGCTTCGGTAAGTGCTTGTGAATCGATGAGTCCTCCTCTTGCGGTGTTAATTACAACGGCGCCTCTTTTCATGAGGCTGATTGTGTCCTTGTTTAAGAAGTGGTAAGTCTCGTCATTGAGCGGCAAATGAAGAGTAACTACGTCTGATTTCGCTAGTAAATCTGCCCAATTCACATATTGAAAACCTAACGCATCTGCCAAACTCATGTTTGGAAATTTATCATAAGCCAACACTTGCATCTTAAAGCCCTTAGCTATCTCAATCACTTTGGTGCCAATCCTGCCAGTGCCAAGAACGCCGAGAACTTTGCCGTTTAAATCAAACCCCCTTACCCCTTCACATGTAAAGTCGCCTTGACGAGTTCTCTCATAGGAATCATGAATATTGCGTGAGAGGGAAAGAATCAGAGCGAACGTGTGCTCAGCAACAGTGTTCTCGCCATAAACGGGGACGTTACAGACTAAAATGCCCTTTCGCCTGCAAGCTTCAAGGTCCATGTGATCAAAACCCGTTGATCGAGTAGCGATTAAACGTGCTTTTTCAAGTTTGTCAATGATGCCGCTGTTTAAGTTAGAGTAAATGAAAACTGAGATAACCTCAAAGTCCTTGACTTGGTCAACGTTTGCTTCACTTAGTTCCTCCTTAAACAGGCGGATTTCATAATTTGCTAAACCTTTTTCTAGAAAAGGTTGCTCCCAATCTTGAACCTCAAAAAAAGCAATCTTCAAAAAACTCACCGCATTAACATTTAGTTTAATGTTTCAGTTAAACAATTTGGTAATGTCTCTTCGCACCCACAATAAGGCCAGCATCAGCTTGGAATAAGTACGCGTCAGTCGTTGCAAATTTTTAGGTAAAGAATCGCCAGCCAGACTCGCAAAAAAAGGTCTCCTAAAAAATAACCTCCTAACATTTTGTTTAGAAACTGTAAAATCCTTTAAAAGCTAAGAATCACTCTTCCTATTTGCTATGACTATTCAAGTACCTTTTCCTATTCTTATCACTAAAGAAAACAAGTGGCATGTAGCTTCATGCCCCATCTTGGATATTGCTACTCAAGGGAAGACAAAAAAAGAGGTTAAAGAAAACATGGCAGACCTCATAAACGATTATCTCAACGACCCCGATACTCAAAAGCCATCTATGGAAGATTTTTAAACAAACTGAAAAAGAACGCTCCGAATTCGAATAAATAAACCATAGTTTCCAGACTAAGACGCAATCAAAAGTTCACTTAAATACACGCTAAATAAAAAGGCTACATTTTTTCCAAATCCCCAAACCCAAAAAAATCATCTTTTACGTTTTCAATAGCGGCTATTCTAAGGGATTATGGTCCAGAAAAGTTTGGGGGTTAAGCACAGACTTTGACGGGTAAAGATTTAAGTGCGACAATCATGCTTTATCAGCAAGGTGCATTAAATGCCAACTCACGGTTCACTATCGAAAGCCGGAAAAGTCCGCTCTCAAACGCCGAAAATCCAGGCGCAACAAAAAACAGCGCCAAGCCCAAAAAACCGAAACAGACGCAACTACGAGAAACGCGTGATTCTGCAACGGAAATCTGGGCAAAACTGGATGTAAGCGTAAAGCAAAACGTTTTTTTCAAGACTAAACAACTGCATTACGCTAGTGTAGTTTATTTATCACTTAACTAAAATCATATTTTGGTATCTTCCACCTTGAAAGACAAAAACGCCTTACATGAAATCATAAACACTCTAATGGAAATGCCGCTTGCTACACGTGAAGACGCAAATCGCCTAAAAATAAAAATCGCAGCCAAATACCAACTCCAAGAGGTACCGTCAAACGCTGATTTAATAAGCCTTTTAACGCCAAAAGAAACAAAGCGCCTTTTACCCATCTTGCGAAGAAAAACCACACGCACAATCTCAGGCGTAACAGTAGTCGCCACAATGACCAAACCCTACCCTTGCCCACAGCCAGAACCATGCGCTTACTGCCCAGGAGGACCAAACCAAGGCTCTCCGCAAAGTTACACTGGACATGAACCAGCAGCCATGCGCGGAACCCAAAACAATTTCGACCCGTACCTGCAAGTCAGAAGCCGCATCGGCCAACTCTCCGCCATCGGACACAAAGTAGACAAAATCGAGCTAATCGTCATGGGCGGAACCTTCCCAGCTACACCCATGGAGTACCAAACATGGTTTATCCAACGCTGCCTAGACGCAATAACCGGCAAAGACTCAGCAAGCCTGGAAGAGGCAAAAGCAAACGCTGAAACAAGCAGCATCCGCAATGTTGGCATAACCGTGGAAACGCGTCCAGACTGGGCAAAACAGCAACACGTTGACGCAATGCTTGACATGGGAGTTACACGCATCGAACTCGGCGTACAAAACCCAGATGACGAAATCTACCGTTTAGTTGGCAGAACCCACACCGTAGCAGACGTAGAAGAAGCAACACGCATCGCAAAAGATGCAGGATTAAAAATCGTTTACCACTTAATGCCTGGGATGCCAGGTTCCAACCCTCAAAAAGACATTGCAGCGTTCAAACGGGTTTTCACAGATTCAGCCTTCAAACCGGACATGATAAAAATTTACCCGTGCCTGTGCATAGCCGGCACAAAAGCCTACGACTGGTACCAAAAAGGCACCTACAAACCTTACACAACCGAACAAGCCGTGGCACTCATTGCTGAAATTAAAAAATTTATTCCGCCATGGGTAAGAGTGATGCGTGTCCAACGTGACATTCCTGCAAGGCTTATTTTGGCTGGCGTTAAAAAGAGCAACCTTCGCCAACTTGTCCATGAGCAACTCAAGGCGCAAGGCGACAAGTGCCAATGTATCCGATGCAGAGAAGTTGGACACAGAATGGCGGTTGATCACATCAAACCAGACTTAGAAAAAGTCAAAATCCAATCCATCTGCTATGACGCTTCGGAAGGCAAAGAAATCTTCATTTCAGCCGAAGACCAACAAAACAAAATCCTAATAGGCTACTTACGCTTGCGCGTTCCCTCAGCAAAGGCTCATAGGCCAGAAATCACCGCTGCACCATCCGCCATTGTGCGGGAACTTCACGTTTACGGTCCACTCGTCCCAGTAGGAAAACACTCGGCAACCGCGTGGCAACATAAAGGCTATGGCGCAGACTTGCTAAAAGAAGCGGAACGCATGGCACGTGAGGATTATGATTTGAAAAAGCTTTTAGTTATAAGTGCATTAGGAACAAGAAGGTATTACATGCGTTTCGGTTACGCGCGTGATGGAGTTTACGTATCCAAAAAACTGGAGAACCAACCATGAGTCAACTTGAAAATTCAGGTTACAAGGGCTCCGCGTTAGAAGCCCTCAAAAAAGCAGACTGCGATGTTGGCGACATCATACGAGTCACCAGCAAAGGCAAAACCTACGAAGGCATCCTTATTCCACGCTCAGAACTAGGCGAAGGCACCGTCGTCATCGTTAAAATGAAAAGCGGCTACAACATCGGCATCCGCATAACACCAGACGTTAAAATTGAAAAAGTAGGGAAAGGAACAAAACCCGCCTTCGCTTCGCCACCCCTGCCAAAACAGAACCCTGCTTTGCCCCATGTTGTGATAATGAGCACGGGCGGAACAATCGCCAGCCGAGTTGACTACCGCACAGGAGCAGTACGCTCCGCGCTTTCCGCAAGTGACCTCTACGGTGTTGTTCCTGAACTTTCAGATGTTGCTCAAGTTGACACGGAGATTGTTTTTAGTTTATACAGTGAAAACATAACCCAAAAGCACTGGAAAGAACTAGCAGAAACAGTAGCGAAACGCATACAAGAAGGCGTAGATGGCGTGGTAATTGCACATGGCACAGACACGATGGCTTACACTTCAGCTGCCTTAAGCTTCGCATTGCAAAACCTGCCTGTTCCAGTAGTAGTTGTTGGCGCTCAACGTTCCTCTGACCGACCGAGCAGTGACGCAGCAACAAACCTGATTGGCGCAGTGAAAGCCGCTGGAGAGGCACCGTTCGCCGAAGTGACCTTAGCAATGCATGAAAACGTTTCCGACACCGCTATTGCCCTTCACAGGGGAACAAAAGTCCGCAAATGCCACACGAGCCGAAGAGACACATTCAAATCCATCAACGGCTTCCCAATCGCCAAAGTAAAAGACCAACAAGTAACCATGCTAACAAACCAGTACCAGCATCGTGACGCCTCAAAAAAGCTAATTCTCAAACCAAATTTCAGCGAAAAAGCCGCTTTAATCAAGTTTTACCCTGGGCTTGACCCAGCAATCATCGACTATTATGTTGACAAAGGCGCAAAAGGCATTTTGCTTGAAGGTTCAGGTTTGGGTCACGTGAGCAAATACTGCTTTGACAGCATCAAAAATGCTGTGGCAAAAGGCGTCGTCGTTGCGTTGGCTTCCCAATGCATTTGGGGACGTGTCAACATGAACGTGTATGATACAGGCAGAGATTTGTTATCCTTCGGTGTAATCCCATTGGATGACATGTTCCCTGAAACAGCGCTTGTTAAACTCATGTGGGTTTTAGGACAAACCAACGATGCAAAAGAAGCCATTAAGCTTCTGAAAACTAACATTGCAGGAGAATTCTCGCCGAGAACGCTTCCTCAAGAAAACATCTTTGAAGGAGGAGAAAAAACCGTTGGCAATTGACTACGCTAAAGTAGGGTTAAAAGTCGGTTTAGAAATTCACCAGCAATTAAACGCTAAAACAAAACTGTTCTGCAGCTGCCCACCTGAACTCTTTAAAGAAGAGCCAGAAATTACTTTTCTGCGCAGGCTGAGACCAACTCAAAGCGAACTAGGCCAAATTGACCCAGCAGCCTATTTTGAATTCCAAAAAGGCGTAAAAATCCTCTACGAAGCAAACAAGACAAGCGCATGCCTTGTGGAAATGGATGAGGAACCGCCACACCCCATAAACATGGACGCTGTTGAGGTGGTTTTAACTGCTTCGTTAATGATGAATGCTCAACCCGTTGATGAGGTTCATGTTATGCGCAAAACCGTCATAGATGGCTCCAATACCACCGGTTTCCAGCGTACATGCATTATTGCCTTGGATGGTTGGATTAAGGTCGGAGAAAAAACCATTCTAATCCAAGCGGCAAGCTTGGAAGAGGACGCAGCACGCAAAACAGGAACGCAAGACGAGGGCAAAACCATTCGTTACCGCATCGACCGTTTAGGAATACCGCTCATTGAAGTTGCAACTGCACCAGTAATCTACTCGCCAATGGAAGCGCAAGAAGTAGCGTTCGCCATCGGCAGGATTCTACGTGATACTGGCAAAGTCATGCGTGGTTTAGGCACGATACGTCAGGACTTGAACGTGTCCTTGCCAAATGGCGCTTTGATTGAGATTAAAGGTGTCCAAGAGCTTGAGTTGATTTCGAAAGTTGTGGAGTATGAAGTTCAGCGCCAACTAGGGCTAATCAACGTGAAGGAAGAACTGCAAAAAAGAGGCGTTAAAGCCGAGGACTTAAAAGGAGCCTTTGTTGACATCACAGAAGTTTTCAAGCAAACAAAATGCAAAGTCATCCGAAAAGCACTAGATAAAAACCAGAAAGTCATGGCTGTTAAACTGCCAAAGTTCGGCGGACTCTTAAAACGTGAGCTCATGCCTGACTTCCGCGTTGGAACCGAACTTTCGGATAGGGCAAAGTTCTGGGGCAGAGTTGGCGGAATATTCCACACTGACGAAATGCCCAATTACGGTATCACCGCTGAAGAAGTAGGCGCATTGCAAAAAGCGGTCGATGCAGGCGAATTGGATGCTGTAGTTTTCGTGGCTGATACAGCAGAAAACGTTTTGGATGCCTTAAAAGCCGTTGTTGAACGTGCACAAGAAGCAGTTACAGGTGTTCCAGCTGAAACTCGCACTGCAAAAGATGATGGAACAACACGGTACATGCGCCCAAGACCGGGTGCAGCAAGAATGTACCCTGAAACTGACATCCCGCCAACATTGATAACTGACGAAATAAGAGAACAAGTTCGCAAGAACCTGCCTGAACCAGCAGAAAAGAAACTCTCACGCTTGATAAAACAATATGGATTGAATGAGAAGTTAGCCAAGCAACTTGCCGACTCAGAATATAACATTCTTTTTGAGGAAATTGTGAAGGAAACTGGCGTTCAAGCTTCAACTGCGGCAGCGTTTTTAACTGAAACGTTGAAGGCTCTGAAACGTGAAGGCGTCCAAGTTGAGAAAGTCGGAGAAGACCAAATAAAAAGCATTTTCATGGCTGTCGGTTCAGGAGAACTCGCCAAAGAAGCAATATCAGACGTTTTCAGTTGGCTGTCTAGGAATGAAAGTAAAAGTGTGCAGGATGCCGTTGATGCTTTGGGTTTGAAAATGTTCACTGAAGCTGAGCTGGCGTCGATTGTTGACCGCGTGGTTGCAGCTAACAAGCAGTCAGTTGATAAGTTGGGTAAGAACGCTTACGGAATGCTTATGGGCGCTGTAATGAAGGAAGTCCGTGGAAAGGCCAATCCTGAATTGGTCGCCAAACTCTTAAGGGAACGCCTCAAATAATCCTGTTTTTCCTGCAAAGACCAGCGCTAAGCCGCAAATCCTAAAAAGGCTTAACATAGTGTATAGCATGAGGTAAGAGGCGAAGCCGTAAAATGAAACGCATTGAAGCACGCATAAAAACTCCTTTCGGAGAAGTCGTCATCGAAGGCGAAAATCCCCAAGAAATCCTTGACATGCTTGAAACTATTCCTGAAAACTTTGTTGAGAAACTATCAGACTTTGTATCCAGCAGGCTAACACCATCAGGAGCACAGTTAAAAGGCATCGTTGAAACCACAACCCAAGGCCCAGTAATAGTCACACGTGAAAACCTAACCCATTACGAAGCAGTCGGCTTAGTTCTATACGCTTCCGAAGAGCGAAAAAACACGGCAGCGCAAGTAACTAAGCTTTTGGAGTCCAGCGGAAGAAAAATCATGGTTCCCGCGCGATTGAATGAGATGACTAAACGAGGGCAAGTGTTCAAGCCTGACCCGAATAAGCCGGAGTTCAAGCTTACAATTCAAGGCGAGAAATGGGTTGAAGAAGAAGTTCTCTCGAAGCTTAGAGGCAAAATGAGTTGAGCGAAAAACCAGAAAAAATCCAAGTCCAAATCAAATATAAAGAAATTGAGCAACAGTTTTCCGCTGACCCGAAAGACGCATGGCTTCTGATAAATCAGTTTTTTAAAGATTTTATTCCTTCATTTGAAATTGCCCAGAAACTTTGGCTCAGCATCGACCTTCAACAGCTCGCCAAAGACCTAAATGGCATAGCGGCTTTTTCAAGCGACGGGGCAAGCTTGCTGGTGTCTAAGAACAAGTTAACGGATAATGAGGCTTTATCGATTTGGCTAACAGCGTATTACCTTGGGCATAAACTAGGCATGGTTAACAGCGACTCTTTATCGAAAGATGAGTTGCAGATGAAGCTTGGGAAAAGCGGCAAAATAACCAGCACACGCTTAGGTGAGCTAGCTAAAAACGGCGTTGTGCTGAAGACTGCTGACGAAAAGTTTAGAATAACAACCTACGGCGTTGTCCAAACGCAAAAAGAAGTTATTCCAAGAATCAAATCAAAAATTAACGCCTAAAATTTTTTCGCAGCAAGTGCATAAAAAAAATTTATTACTTACTTGTTACATATTTTAATTGAGGCTCATAAATGAATTCTGTAATCTTGATGTCGATAATTTATTCTATTCTAAGCAGCTTGGGACTTCCCTCCGGATTTGACATTACTTTCCTCATCATTCTAGTCATAATTGGCGTGATAATTGTAATTCTCATAAAGCTGTTTCTGGTTCTGATTCCTGCAATTCTCGTTGCTGTCGTCGTGTATTTCCTTACTGGCGGTGACCTTTTCTGGACGGGCATTGCCTTCTTGGTAGTTGCAGCTTTATCGATTCTATCCAAACTCTGAAAACACCGCTAAACATCACTCCTTTTCTTTTTGGCAAAATCGGCAAAATCTTATTTCCCTTCAGCGCTGTAATATGCGATTATGACTGAAAAAAGGTTCACTTCTTTTTGCGGACTCTACTGCTTAGACTGCGTACCCTCTAACAAACGCCTATTCGAAACGCTAAAAGAATTTAACAAATCACTCGAACATGTTAACTTTGAGAAGTATACTGCTCTGAAATCAGAAGCAATTCCCATATTCAAGAAATATCCTGAATTTTTAGAGGTGCTAAAGGAAATTGAAAAGCTGGAGTGCATTGGACCTTGCCGTGAAAACGAAGATAAGGCTAGCTGCAAAATTCGAGCATGCGCCATCGACAAGAAATATGAGGGATGCTGGGAATGCTCGTGTTTTAAAAAATGTGAATTACTGCAACCTATAAAAAAGATTCATCCTCTACTAGATTATAATTTGGAAACGATAAAGAAGTTCGATATTGATGGTTGGAGCGCAAAACGTGGCAAGCATTACATGTGGTCGCAATGATTTCCATCTCACAAGGGCTTTTCGTTTTTGATACTGATTTTTTCGTTTATCTATAGTGGCAGGTCTTTCATAAGACTTTTATATTGGGTGATGGGTTCTTGGATATTACAAGAAATGTACTAGGACACGGTAATATGATGGAACCAAGCAAGAAACCGTTGAACGTTCTCATAAAACAGTTGCACGGAAATATTGAAGTTGTTCTCAAAAATGGGTATGAATATAAGGGAAAAATGATAAAGTGCGATGGGCACATGAATATTCTTCTTGAAGGTGCAAACGAGTGCAAAGAAGAGCAATTGATGACAAATTACGGCAATGTGCTGCTCCGCGGAAACAACATTCTCTACATTGTGCTAGACGCCGACAAGCATTAAATAGCCAAGCTTCTGGCTTTTCCAATTACGTAATCGCAGGCTTCCTTAATCACCACTTTTACAGTGAACTTGCGATTGAAAAAAGTAAGTATATTTTTAAGGTCACGCTCAAGCAAATCCTCAGCATTCGCGTGATTTGTCATTACATATTGTGGCCAGTCAATAATTAGGATGTGCCCATCTGGCTTTAGGATGATGTTGTATTCGCTGAGGTCTGCGTGAATAACGTGCGCTTTTAAGTAAGCCTTCCTTACATTGCGTAAAATTTCTTTCAGGATTTTTTCAGGTTTCGGTATTTCTTTGTATTTGGATAATTCTGCGCCTTCGATCATTCCCATAGCTATGACATGCCTGTTTTGGCTTATGGGCTCTGGTACTGAAACGCCGTTTTTGTAAACAAGTTGCATTGCTTGGAACTCTTTTTCTGCTGCTAAATGCGATTGGAAAAGCCATGTGGAGTGTTCTCGTACGTAGCCTCTTTTGCGTCTTGTTTGCCTAAAGCTTATTCTTCCTAGCCTGTGAAATTTCACCGCTATGCGTTTGCCATCGGGGCTTAATGCGTCGTAAACGTCTGCTTCCTTTCCTACGCCTAAGGTTTGCCCGAAAGACTCGATTACTCCCGCCTTGACAAGGGTATTTATTGCTAAACAATCGTAGCCAGCATAGTTTAAGGTGTGCCCAACGTAGGCTCCTTTTGTTCGGTAGATTAAGCCAAGCTTGTTTAGTTTGCCCAATGTAAAGTCTATGCGGTCCATGGGAAGTTTTGCGTATTTTTGTATTTGTTCTGTTGGTACAAATTCGCGTTTGCTCATCGCTGCTTCGATAATGTTGAGTATTCTGAAATCTTCGCTTTCCAGCTTGCGAAATACTTGGACTGCTACTTCAGCACTTGACATACATATAAAATAGGGCTTTTCACTATTAAGAGTATTTTTCCCGTCATTAACAGAGTTTTTTGGGTGGGACTTATATGGAAGTAACGTATGTTCATGGTGCTATATGTCAAAACCATCCATCATCAACCGATGTTTAATGGGAAAAACGCTTGGTTTTACAACATGGCAGTAGATCAAGAAAACATTTCGAAGATACTTTCAATCCTTTCGCATCCTTTGCGAAGAGAAATACTACTGAACCTTAGCGAAAATAGCGAGTCATCTTTCACGGACCTGCTGAACTTACTAAAGGTTGATACTGGAAAGTTGAGTTTTCACCTTCGCTCGTTAGCGGCTTTCATAGAGCAAACCCCCACGGGCAAGTACAAGTTAAGCAGGGCTGGTGAAAGCGCCGTAAGAGTTATTCATGATGTCGAAGGGTGGGCAGAAGTGGCAGATGTGCAAAGAAGAGAAAACCAACTTCCGCTTGCTTCTTTTAAAAAGAGAGTTGCAGCTTTTGTGATTGATTTCGCGTTTATGTTAGCAATTACGATGGCAATCATTTTTCTTCCACAGGTCCTTTCTCTATCCATAACAACTGATTTCAATGTAGGAACTAGCACAGTTCTTTTCATAACTGTGGGTCTTCTTTGGCTTTACTCCACTTTGCTTGAAGGATTTAATGGTCAAAGTATAGGCAAACGCATCATGGGTTTAAAGGTTGTTAGAACTGACGGAAAGAAAATGTCTTATGACAATGCAGCAGTGAGGAACTTTGGGAAAGTTTTACCCTTGTTGCCCTTTGACTTAATTGTTGGGTGGCGACTGAAAAACTGCACGTTCATGAGGTACTTTGACAAGTTTGCCGGTACAACCGTTATTGACTTGCGTTTTCATCTTATCTAGCTGTTCCCTTTCTTTTTTAATGTAAAATCTTATTTGCTGCAGATGCAATAGCTTTCTACTGGAGAATTCACATGAGCGACAAGGAACTTCGGGTTTCAAAAATCAAAGACGGCACTGTCATTGATCATATTAGCGGCGGATACGCGTTGGATGTTATCAAGATTTTAGGGATAACAGGTAAGGAGAAACGGGTGATCACCATTGCCATTAATGTTCCAAGCAAACGTTTCGGGGTTAAGGATATTGTGAAGATTGAGGGTCGAGCGCTTAACTCGCAGGAAGTTAATAAGATTGCTTTGGTGGCTCCTCACGCATCAATTAACATTATTCATAATTACACGGTTGTTGAAAAGTTGGAGGTTAAGTTGCCGAAGGCTATTGAAGGGATAGTTAAATGCGTAAATCCTTGTTGCATAAGTAACAGTGACGAACCCGTAGTCTCAAAATTTTACGTTAAAAATGAAGAACCCTTATTGTTAAAGTGCCATTATTGCGGTATTACTTTGGAACAGGCTGATGTTCTCCAGCAACTCTAACAATGAGCTTTATCCCAATCTTTCTTGCGCCAGTTCAAACAACTTTTTAAAATCTATTTCCCGAACCACTTTTCCCTGATTTATTCCCGGGCACTCAAGCGTAAAATCAAAAATATACAGCAACTTGTCTTTGTCAAATTTTAATTCAAACGGGTAAAACACGCAAATCAAAGGTCTTAACAGGTAAATGCTGCATCGGTTATCTTTTAAGAAGACGCATTTGCCTTCACTAGTCTTTTTAATCTCATAAGCGTAAGGAGGCTTATCCACAATTTTGCTGGAAAAGTCAGGTATGGGCAATGAAGTTTCTGCTGATATTTTTTTGGCTTCGGTTTCTAAGAGGAGAATGTGCCTAGTTTTTTGCTTGGTGTCACCGCAGCATAAACTACATCTGTTACAATCGAAACGTATGTTAACGGGATAGGTGAAGTCCACTTTCGTTCAACATGCTATAGTTTAGAGGAGTGCCATAAAAACTTCGTTAGTTACTTTTTGTTTTCTTCAGGCTGTTTGTTGCGATGTCCTTCACCGTACTGGAAAGGACGGCTAAGGTTTTTTTCAAGTTTTCTCTGGAATACTTCGTCCATGTTTATGTTTGGGCATGCTAAGCGGCTTGCATCTAAAACGTAAAAGACGACATCGATTAGTTCTTCAGCTATTTTTTCCTCAGGCAAACCTTTTTTCCAAGCGTCACTGGCTTCGCCTAGCTCTATGAAGGCAAAAAGCAGTTTTCTAGGAATATCTTCAGGCTTATTATAGAACCCTTTCGCAATGACAAGCGATTCAATTTCCTTCTTCATTTCTTCTAAATGCAATTGGTTTTTCTCCTCAAGTGCTTACAAAAAACTATAGCTCTCTTATTTATAGTTAAATCTTGGCAGCGGAAGCTTGCAACGCTTCTTGTGACTGTTGGGGCACTACCACAAATTTTTATTTTCCTTTAAATGAAGTAGGATATTGTCGATGCAGAAAACGAGTCGTTTGGCAGGCAAACCTGCTGTCGTGATATGGCTCTGTTCCAAATCGGCTCTATGGGGCTTAGGCTCCCAAATGTGCGTTTTTGGGCATCCTATAGACAGTTAGAGAGTCTGCCAAACGGCACCTAATTGCAATTCAATTTTAGCAAAAATTTTTGTTTTGGCTTAATTTTTACGGCTTTATTGGTCTTGTTTTTTCTCACTTTCCAAATGAAAGTGATGTAGGAATCTGTGTACGATTGGAACAGCAAAAATTCCAACTGCCACCAACTCAACTAATCCGCAGTATAAAGCGTATAGTCCAGCGAATATTTTTCCTGCATCTGAATGCAACGTTCCGACAGGCCCCATTCCACCCATCAACATCGCCGCGTTCAAAAAGGAGTCAACCCACGAGTAACCTTCAAACACGTGGTAACCAGCCATACCAATCACCAGCGAAACAATTACCAGACTAAGAGAGATCGATGCGTACTTAGCTAAGCGCTTAAGAAATGCTCCCCTAGGCAAAAGCTTTTCGTGGTGGTGCTCAAACATTTACATTCAATCCCTTGCTTGATAACTATTTTCAGCATGTGCCTTTATATTTTTCATATGTTAACAAACCGCTTGCTTCATCAACTTGACAAAAACAATTATGACGAATATGCGTCGCGTTATTCTACCTAAGCAAAGCAACCTTCCAAAGAGAAGAAATACCTACTAAATGGAAATAAACCCCAAAACAACAAGTTTTCAGCAAATCTAAGAGATAACGTTAAGAAATCCCTTTAAGAGCAATGCGTTTTTATTGTAAGGTTTAATGGCGGCATAGTTCATGGATGAGTCGAGATTCCAAAATAGAAAAAATTCAGACAAAAAGCTAGTTACCTCTATGCAGCCAACCTTAAGCTCTGAAGACCTGCTGAGCCTGTCCATCGAAGAGATTATGGGTCGTTTGAAAGCTTCACCGCGCGGTATTAGTTCTGAAGAAGCAGAAAAACGGCTTGAAATTTATGGCCGTAACGAATTTGCCAAGAAAAAGAAACGCGCAGCAATTATCAATTTTCTTTCGCGCTTCAAAAGCCCGCTCGTAATAATACTAATGATTGCAGGAGCAATCTCTGCAGCCCTCGGATCAATCCCCAGCGTAATTGTAATCTACACTATTGTTTTCCTAAGCGCGTCTCTTGCATATTATCAGGAAAACAATGCCTCAAAAGCAGCCGAGCTATTAAAAGAAAAAGTCGCCACGTCAGCAACAGTCCTGAGAGACAATACTAAACAAGAAATTAAGCTTCCACTGATTGTTCCAGGCGACATAATCTTTCTTTCAGCAGGTGACATCACACCCGCAGATGCACGGATTATCGAAGGAAAAGATCTTTTCGTCAACCAATCTGCATTAACTGGCGAATCATTTCCAGTCGAGAAAACTTCTGCAGCCATAAAAGCTAAAGAAGCGTCGATAACCGAATGGA
>JBEKHJ010000021.1:0-19960 GCA_050012335.1 Bathyarchaeia archaeon | reverse complement strand
CCATAATCTTGGATAAGGCATGCAAATTTAACATTACTTATTATGATTCCGCGTATGTTGCTGAAGCGTGCAAATCCAAGAAAACCTTAGTCACAGATGATAAGAAACTTGCTAAAGCAGCTGAAAACGCAGGCGTAAAAACCTTAACCAGCAGAGACCTTATTCGATAGACATTTTTTATCACATGTTGAATTTATGTTTCTTATCTAATTATTTTTTTTCTCAAACTGCAATTTTAAAATTCTTTGACAGGGTGGAAACCAAACGTGGGCTTTGAAGAAGGACTCAAAAGAACAATAAAGTGGTTTGTGCCAAAAAACGCAGCTCATAAATAGAGCAGGAAAAACGGAAAAAACCGCATAAACTGCCTGACCCTAACTATGCAGAGTCCCTATTCCCGTTACAGTTTTCTAGCGTACAAATCACAAGAAGCAGAAAGCAACTAGCACTTAACACGTTAAACATTCAGGGCATTTGAGATCTATTCAATCCTTCGCAAGTAGAGAGCTATTGAAGAAGAAAACCTTGCCAAACCCGCTTTGTTTGCCACTTCAATTTCTGCTCTTTGTAGGGATCCAAAAAAAGGTTCAAGTAAACGCGCAACCGAAAGCATACTTGCTATTAATTCCAGATAACAGACCAAAAGACAGTTTCGCTGCTCTTTAATTATTTTGAATCCTTCTTTTTCTATTGAATTCTTTAGGAATTCTGAATGTATATGGATTTGAGGTAGGTCCCAATTTGGGTCTTCTGTGGGCCAACCAAGGGCACGTTTAAAGGAAGCAGGAATGACTGACCACAGCATATCGAATGTTCTCTTTAACGGATTATCGCCCGTTTGTTCAATGGCTAGAAAGTTGGATTCAGGCTTTGAAACTCTGCGCACTTCGGAAATCGCTCTTTCAACGACAAATTGTAGTCCTAGTGACTTACCTGCCTCCAAGTGATGAAGTATATTGATTGCCAAAACAAGCTTGAAAACTCCGTCCTTAAACGGTAGATGAAGCATATCCCCCTTAATGTAGTTGACGCCGCTAACTCGTCCCGGCGGAAAGCACACATCAACCCCAACCACTTCAAACGCAGTAGCATGTGCTATAACACCCCCATATCTTCCATCACCACACCCAACATCAAGCAATAAACCCGATGTCTCATGGCTGACCTCAAGAAAACTCCTAACTTGTTGTATGGGGGTAATAGGTGCTGTTAAGCTTACGCCAGCCTTCTCGCTTTCCTCCTTCACCTCTTTTCAATCCTCCTAGAGTTAATTGCTGACTTTGTTTTTCTTAACGTATTTTTGGTAGATGTTTTTTATTTTGTTTTTGCTTACGTACACGATACATATGATTAGTGTGGTTATGGATATTGCAGCGCCCGAGTAGAACAAATTTTGAGGCGCAAATTCCAAAGTTACGGTGTATATACCTGTTTTGTTGATGTACCAGCCGTTGGCGTAGCCGTTAGCTGTGAAGTGATATTGACTGTGTATTTGTTGTCCGTTGATAGTTGCGATCCAACCGTTGTCGTAGGATTCGCTGAAGACAAGGTAGAATGGTTGTGAAGAGTTAACGTGGACTGTGTATTGGGTTGGGTTGATTTCTTCGTAGGTTATGGAGGTGTTGTTTGTTTGGTTTTGGACGAACACTGTGTTCATCGGAAGAGCTGAGATTTGTTGAGCATCAAGTTGATTGGATAATAATAAAAGATTATCTCCAACCGTGTAGTTTGCTTCTTCTAAGATGGGAAACATATCACTAAAGTTGCCTTGAACCAGAATAGCGTTAGAGGTTGAATAAAGCTGCAAAGGCGTCCAGTATTCGTTTCTGTATAAGTCTAATTGGCCAAACGTCTTTTCCAAATAAAATCCATTAAAGGTGTCATTGATTCCTGGCGCATTTATCAAAGATGAGTTAAAGTCTTTATGAACTAGTAGATATTTGCAGTTCATTAATGCCAACGTTTTCGCAAAGGATTGCGGCACCTCAGCTGAAGAAAGCATATTAAAAAGTTGTAGCTCTATGTCGGAGAAAGATCCTACACCTATAAGCGGTTTATGAATATAATATTCGTCAATGGGGTCGCTTGCAATGTAGCCGTGTTCCCACGCATATGCAGAGGTACCCTGTAATCTCGGTGGAATATCCATTATTCGGAAATCTCCAGGTTGTCCATTAATGTAATTTCCTGCGTCCGTATAGTAAGAGGGAACTTGTATTCGAGCTGAGGGAAGATATTTTGAACCTGGATATATCACATCACCATTCCAGAAAGGGTAATTGTAGATAACGAACCCTGCTGTTAATGCTAGAAGGATTGAAACGAGAACAACAACTTTTAGAGGAGCCTTTCTCTTGAAAAGAGATTTCCTCGGCTTTATCTTATGTTGAGAGGTAAACTGGGTTTGTCTAAAGCGCTTCCATAATTCGCCAACAGTTACACCAATAAGAAAAGTAAAACCTAAAACTATAACTAAACCAAATCTCACGAATTGAGTTCGAAAAGCTACTGCTAAAGGTACATTTTGAAAAAGCCACAAGTTAATGTTACCCAGAGGTTCGGCAACACCTTTAGCCAGAAACAAGCCCAAAACGCTGAGCAAAGCAAAAAATAAACAAAACTTGTCTCGAGTTTTTAGAGTCAGCGCGGCAAATGCAGTTATAGGAATTAGAATACTTAAGAATACGAACGCTGCAGAAGAGTACGTTTCAGCCCATGCATAGATTGATACTGGATACCATTTGCCCCATATGAAATAGAAACCTAAAAGTCTTATTGAATTCCATATAGTGGAGGAAACACTGCCTCCAATAAGCACATCTGCAGAGGAGTAAGCTCCAGTGCTCAGCACAAAACGGGTGTAGCCTAAGTAGATAGCGGGTAATATCCACCAAAAATTTATGACAACTGAAACCACAATAAAGTATAAACAAAATCGAAAAGCGCTCAATATTTTTGTTTTATCTTTCCTTTGAATAATAATATAGCAAAGTAAGAATAGTGCAGGAATCAAAAGCAAGATAATTGAGGCTTCTGATGGATCATCGAACATTGGAGAAAATAGCAGCTCCAATAATCCCACATATATAGCGTACCGACCTGGGTGCTTTGACATGATGCCTTTAATGAAAAGAGCTAAAAACAGTGGCGCACTGGAATATGCGAAGAACAGAGTGGTATAATGTGCAGACCATATGACACTTAGGGAATATGGATTCATCATATAGAAAAGTGCTGATGCTAGTCCTGCTACTCTTTTGTTATCGCGCAATAAGGATGTAGTGAGGAAGTAAGCGGATATACCCGAAAAAGTAAATGTAAAGTAATAGAATATCTGTTGCAGCGTTACTATGGAAAAACCAATAGTTCTAAAGCCTGACAAAAGAGCAAGAAACGGGAGGTTTGTCACGCTAAACGAATCAATAACTAGCCCAGTGGAATAAAAATGAAGCCAAAAATAAGAAGTAGTAGAAAATGAATATGCTGGATCTAATGGAAAAAAGTCGTCACCTGTTTTGATTAAATAGTTTCCTTTAAACCAAACAAAAGATATTAAACCAATTAAAGCAATAATTATTAAGTCTATAAGTATCCTCTTGTTGAAAATAATATGTTGCAAGAGTTTATCCTTTGGAGCAAGCGTCATTGCTTTTTCACACCTTATTTCTCTGCCAGCACAATTTTTTCCTTTGAGGCTACAAGATGGTGCGCCAAGGTAGGAATAACATACGAGAAGGGAGTGAATATGTAAAAAAAGAAGCCCCAAACTCTGGGATCAACGTCATAAACTTTTACGAACTTAAAGCCTATTCCATGTACTCTAAACCCGAGATTCTTGAGTTCATTGACTGTCCATCCAGACCTATGTAGCTCTAAATTGTTTCCACCTAATGCACCTTGCTTCCAAAAGCCATTTGGTGTTGATAGAACAAGTTTCCTTTTGCAAACTCTTTCGAGTTCACTCAAAAATTTAGTTCCATCCGTTTTTTCTAAATGTTCTAAAACTTCTATGGCGATAACAATCTCAAAAGCAGAGTCACGGAACGGCAAATGCCTTATGTCTGCCTTAACTAAATTATTGTATACATGAAAAGTTTTACAAAAAGACAAGTACGGATTGTACCTGTCAAGACCTATTATTGTGGTTTTATAGCCATTTTTTTCGCTTCTGAGAAGGTAACCCCATACCCCGCGTGCACATCCGCAATCTAGGACAGTCATTTCGTTCAGATCTGGAAGTTCACGCAATATGAATCTGTAAAGTTCGTAGTCTGTCATTTTCAATCCCTTTTTAGCTTGAAGCAGGTTGCAACTATTTGGAAAGCCAGGATGGATACAGCATCAGAGCACGTCATAGTAATATAACCTTTTTACAGCCTTATTTAATTCGCTTTCCTATTATATTTCCAGATTCGTCTTTTTCTCCGATACCATATCGGTCGTTCGTTTCAAAAATTTTAAAATCTCTTGAGTTATTAGACTTGACGCTATGTCCACAATGTAACTAATTTCATCAGTAATTGAAGTACCTCTCACATCAGTAAGACTTTCTAATGCAGGTCCTAAGTTAGGCATAGTTTGAAAAATCTCAATTTCGAGCTTTATTAAGCTTTGAATAATCCATTAACATAACCATCAGTTGATTTGGAGCAAATAATTGTTTAAGACTTTTATCAGTTATTTGCCGTACGTGATTTTGAATAACCGCACGTTGCGTAAATAAATATTTTAAGTTTTTAAGCACCCACAAGAGTGATTGAACTCGCTCAGTGGCTAATGGTACATCTTTTTTTCTCAAGTCAGTCAGCATAACAAGGAAGTAGATGAAAACCGCAATAGGGATAGCTTTGATAACGTTCGTAAATTCATAATCTTTGATAAATGTAGCGATGCGATTCTTATAAAAGTGTCCTTTTATTTCCACCAGAACATCAGGTGCAATTGATGTTACGGCACGACGATGATAAGCAACAGCTTCTAAAACAACAGCGACTTTGTATCCTTTCAGGCGAGCGCGAAGAGCCAAATCTGTGTCGTCATAGCCAATCACAAATTTTTCATCAAATAAACCAACCTGAGAGAGCATACTCTTCCGGATTATGTAAACAGCTTCTATCGAAAGGGTTTCGATAACTCCTTTTTCGGCTGGATTGTCAACCATATTGCGGTTGATTTCAACGGGGGTGCCATAAATATCCATCGTTCCACCAACGCAATCAATAAGGTTGGGATGACTATACGATAACAATTTAGGTTGCGCAATAACTAACTGAGGGTCTTTCTCCATCGCAACAATTAATTCGTCTAAGCAACTTCTGCGTACAACCGCATCATTGCTAACGAGAAAGACATATTCACCTAAACTTTGATTAATTGCTTCGTTCAATCCTTTGGTATAGTTATTTATATTATTCTCAATAATCTTCAGATGCCCCTTGTATTTTGTCTTAACAAAATTTACACTATCGTCATCCGAAACATTATCCACAAAAATAACTTCGAAATTGTTATAACTTAGGTTCATCACAGAGTCAATGCATTCTTCGAGTATGTTAAGTTTTTTTCCATTATGATTAGAAACAACAATAGATACAAATGGATACTTCAAGCTGCTAGCACATCTCATTTCGGGGAATCCAAACATTTGTTTTTAGACATACTTAAAGAGTTATCCTTAAAACTTTGGGTCTCTAAAAGTAATTTTGTTGCGACCATGAGATCTGAGGAAGTGTTTACGTTAATATTCATTCCATTGATTAAAGCAGCATAGGCCCTTCCTTCTTTTGCAATCATTCCTATAGTATCTGTAATTTCTTTTTCGTTACGTTTACTCGAAGCGGGGGTTATTTCAATAAAATCAAAAACTTTGGGATCAAACAGATACACTCCTACGCCGCGTAGATTAGATTTTGGAGCCAAAGGCTTTTCAATAATTTCCTTTATTTTGCCGGCATTACCCAAAGCAATACAACAAGCTCTCTTAATTGCTTCAACATTATTTTCAGGTACAGCACCCTCTACAACCCACGCATTTTTTTCCCAAAAAGTCTCAACAAGATTGCTGAGAGAACTTGTAATTGTTAGGTCGTCGCCTAAAATTACCGAAAAAGGCTCGCTAACGAAATTCTTTGCCAAGCTAATTGCATGCGCGATTCCTCTCAGAGGGTTCTGCTCTATATATGTTATATGTAAACTAAAATCCTCGCCGTTGCCAAAGTACTCTTGGATTATTTCTTTCTTGAATCCTACAATCACATATACGTCCTCAACGCCCATTCGTTGCATATTCTCTATTACATACTCCAAAATTGGCTTATTCAGAATAGGAAGCAAACACTTAGGAAGCACGCGCGTTAATGGAAGAGTGCTTAAACGACGACCATACCCTGCAGCTGGAATAACGCCTATCTTAATTTTTTTCATCAAATTCACTCATTTGGTGTTTTACTAGTTATGACTAGTCTCTTTCCCTTTGCTTGAAGCACAAGGAACAATCTAAGTGACCAAGGGTTAAATGGGTACATAGATTTCATAATTACTTTGTCTGAAACTTTGCGCAGCTTTTGAACTTCTATTCTTTTCTTGAAAATGACACGCATATCTCTTAGAACCTGGAGAAGACCTTTTGATGCCGCAATTGCTAATTTCTGATTTTTCTTTATCAGTAATAAATATAGAATTTTCGTGCTCTCCATTGCTAAAATTACAGGAAATAGTTCCGCTACAGTGCTTAATTCATAATTTTTGATAAGCGTTACTATATGATTTCTAGTGTACCATTTGGCATTATTAATTCTCTGAAAATACGTAGACCCGACAGTCCCCCCTCGAGCATGATAAACTTTTGCTGTTGGAACAAAGAAAATCCTATAACCAGCTAAACGTGCTCTCCAAGAATAGTCCATGTCGTCATATTCCATGAAGAAGTACTCATCTAACACGCCTATTTCTTTAATGACTTCTTGCCTAACTGCAAAAGCCATCCCCTCTGCATAAAATACTTCGAAACTCGCCTTCAATGGAGCATAACTGTAAGCATAGCCAAACTTATCTAGGTAATTCATTCCAGAATCAGGGGTTTTCCTATCCCACAAAGATAAAGAATTACATTGAACCAGACCAATGGTCTTATCAGAATTCATTACCTTAGCAATTTCTTCGATCCATTTTGGATCAACTTCCATATCATTGCTGATACAGAGAATAATTTCGCCCTTTGCAATTTTAATACCCTGGTTGTTGGCTGGCGACCAGCCAAGATTCTTAGTGTTCTGAATCACTTTCAATCTCGAATCATTTTTAAACAGGTCCTTAACAAACTCAATACTTCCATCTGTGGAACCGTTATCTACATAAATTATTTCTAACTTGTTCGATGGATAATTACTAGCCAAAATAGATTCAAACAAGCTCTTAAGCCACTTTTTTCCATTTACACTAACAGTTATTACTGAAACCGTTGGCCATTCTTCTTTGATTTTTTGCACAGTTCAACAACCTATTTTTTAAATAATTCTTTTTCATTAAATAATAAGCTATTGCCCTGAAGATTCAATAGGTACACTTGAGGGAAACATCCAATCTTCATAACTTGAACAAGCATGCTTAAAGATCATTACAAGTGCCTGACAAAAGCGCCCAAGGCAACAGAAAAGGTTTGCACAATTTTCATAACGAAAATCCCAACGTAGTGTAATGGATCTGTAATGAAGTAATTGCGGTGCCTGAAAAAAGAAGGCCTAATTATTGATATTTGTTTTAATCCACTTAAACCATGCTTTTTAGTAAACAAACCTAGTGATCCAGTCTTTCCATACTTGACCATGCGTACCACGACTTCACCCAAAGAAGAAGCTTCCCCAAGATGCCAAAGGGCTGAATCCTGCAACGAAGAAACTCGACAACCTGATTCAAGCAACCTGTTATGGAGATCATAATCTTCCCAAGCAACAATTGTTTCATCATAGCCACCTACTGCTAAGAAAACATCTCTGTCAATGAATCGCGGGGCAACATTAACCATGTCGTCCAACAGCATTTTCTGTTCCAACAGCCTACAAGATACCCAAAAACTATTTGGTCCATTTGGATGCGGAAAAACTGGAACTACAACTGCTTGAACTCCTTCGCGGCAAAGTTTGAGGCATTTTTCAATGAGGTTTTTGTCTAAAATCATGTCTGAATCTACACGAAGAATATACTTGCCATGTGCAGAGGATACACCGTAATTCATCTGAGCAGACCTTTCGGGCCCTATAGTTAAGGTCTTTGCACCATGACGTTCTGCAATGGTTATAGTCTTATCGGAACTGTAATTGTCAATAACGATTATTTCTATATTCGAGTAAGTCTGCATGGTGATAGAATCGATACATATACCTATCGTGCTACTTGAATTGTATGTTGGAATCAGGACTGAAACTATTGGTTTTTCCATTGCAAGAGTGATATTATGCACAAGGGCGTTTGCTTTGGGATCAGGCATCAGATTAGCCAAATATTAAGCCTCTTGAACAAAGTACATTACGCTTTCAGTTGTGGTTAGTTTATTGAGTAAACCTTTTTGTTTTGGTAATGTAATAGAATCCAGTGGTAACGTAGCCCTTGTCAATAAAGTACTCATCATGTCGTGATATGAATCAGCACACAATTGGAATCGCTCTTTTTCAAAAAGATATTTTACCGTGTTTCTAGGAAGAGGCAGTTCATAACCAAATGGCCAGCCAAAGTTTAGCAAGGATATACCGCCTCGTTGAAACCAGTAACAAGGTGTAGAAACGGGAAACTGACAAGCAACGCTGGATACGACTCTACAATGTTCTGAAACTATCCGACTGAGTTGCTCGCCTTTAAAATGTTCTATTAATCCGCCCGATAAGGAAAGATCAAAACATTTGTCGACAAATGGAAGATTTGTAGCGTCTGCCAAAACAAACAAAGCTTTTTCCTCGAAAGCATTAAAAACATTTTGTGCTATTTTTAGAGCGGGCAAACTCATATCCACTAAGATAGGTACATCAATGATTCGCATCTTCTTAAGCAGAAGACTGTAAACACCGGTTCCACAGCCCAACTCGATTGATACTCTAAATCTGGCTCTATACTTGCTCAATAAATCTACTAAAGCGAAATAAAGAAGCGAACTAGGTAGATTATTCAACGTCTTATCTACTAAACGAATTAGCTTTGACCCATGAACAGAATTACCTTTAAGACCTTCAGTATATAAGTTATCCCAATAGTTATCATCAAATGAAGTTAAAGTGTTAAGAATACCGTCCTTAACATAATAATGATATCCACACTTCTTACAGCGAAGCACAGAATCAGAGGACTTGTTTTCTTTTTCCTCGAAAGTCCCAAGGCTGCCGCAACGAGTACATTTTAGTTTTTGAATAAAATTGTCGTTTATGTCTAAGCTAGAAGTATTTCTCATATGCAACCCGTATATAGATCATTGAGCTAAATATCTTGCTACCTAAGATACCGTTGAGGATCGACCAAAGCAACTTTTGAATACTCATTTTACTTTTTTGCAAAATCTTTCACATGCCCCAAGACTTTTACTGCACCTTTAACGGAGTACTTAACATCTCTTAACGAGCGTATTCGAACAAGCTGTTTAAGCATGTATTGTGGTGTTAGGAATACTTTGTATATTTCGTCGCAGAGTTTCATTACTTCTTCAGGCGTCATATCAGGCGTAGTCATGACGGGTTCTTTCATGTCAAAACGTTCATAATCCTTCGGGTCAACTCGGAACCACCCATTCTTCAAGGCTTCAGCATACAATTTACTTCCCGGATAAGGAATAACAACGGTAGATTGCAGGGTAACAGCCCAACCTTTCTGCATCAACGTTTTGGCAACATTCAAAGTACTTAATGCGTCTTGGCGTGTTTCCCACGGATAACCCACCATAATCGTTATGTGCGGTTCTAACCCTTCTTCTCGGGGTATTCTGCACTCGTTCATGATGCTGTCGATTTTTGTTCCTTTGTTAAGCCTGTCAAGTGTAGCTTGGCTTCCAGATTCCACACCGAAAAGAAGCATGCGGAAACCCGCCTTCTTCATTAACCGATAATCGCCCCTCGTTAATGCTCCAAATCGCATGTTGCAGCTAAACTGGACTTTTTTGTTATATCCTCGTTCTATCATCAGGTTGGCGAAGCGCCTAAGCCATTCTCCCGCTGGAAAACAGCCAGTGTCATCAAACACCGATTTAACGCCGTAATTTTCAATTAACATTCCAATCTCGTCTGCTAAATTTTCAGGCTTCATCACTCTGAAAGTGGGATACAGAGTGGGCCATGAGCAGAAGGTGCAGCCGCCGTCTTTCCTCCACCAACAGTCGCGACCTGCCATAGTGTATGCACCTGGAGTAACCTTGAAGTTGCCGTTCCGTTCGCTGTAAAGCCGCCACTTAGTCAAGTCACGGTTAATATGTGGTAAATCGTCCAAATTGTGATTTAATTTGAACTGCCCAGTATTTTTTATGTTTTCATTTTCTCTGTACCAAACTCCAGATTCAAGCTGCTTCACCTTGCCATTCAAGAAATCAACCAAGTTCAGCAGCAGAAAGTCGTAGTCGCCACCCGTCAGAACGAAATCAACTTGGCTCTGCTCCATCGACTCGAAAGGTAACGCAGTGACATGATCGCCAACCAAAACAATCTTTGAGGCAGGAAGAACCTTTTTCACGTCACTAATTATGGACCAATGTTTTTTCACTACAGGAGTCTTGGTCTCAATCATAATAACATCAGGATGAGTTCGCTCCAAATCAGTTAGCCATCGATTGTAGGTTTTCTCCTCTGCAATGCCATCATCCCAAAACACATCATAACCTGCATTGCCTAACAAAGTCGCAGCATACGCTGGAACAACAGGATAAATGAACGTGGGTGCACTGAAAACTTGGTATTGTCTATTTTGAGAAATCATCGGAGTTCCATTAACCCCAGAAAGTGGAGGATAAGAGATGCTGATTTTCATCTTTTCAGATCACGTTTCACTAATCCCGATAGAAAGAATGAGCCGTAGACTAAATGAGTTACTATTATGCCCAACCAAACTGACAGTATCAACTTCACACTTTTCACTTGAAGCGCCGCTGCAACTAAACTTGAAACAAGATACACCACTACACCAAACAGCACAACATAGGCAAAGAACGGAAAAATCAGAGAAAGCACTATCCCAACAAGAAGCGAAAACACAAGCAGAGAGGGAAAGAAATAAGTCAGCTTCACCGAGTTCTCTGGAAACTTTTTGACAAAGAAACCTCTATGCTCCCCAAATCTTGAAACCTGCTTCAAATGGGGACTGAAGAGAGGACGGCGATGATGATAAACAACCACATCAGACGACTCCACCAGTTTTTTCCCCAGCCTCTTAATCGCCAAACACATCAATGTGTCTTCGCCAGGCCAGTACTTCTCATTCCACCCGCCAGCTTCTTCAACTACTGCTTTTCGGGCGATGAAATTGCATGAGTGTATGTCATCTGACTCGAAACAGCCTTTTGTCTTATACCTGCTCGATAAGTTGCCAACCATGAACGACGACAGAACGTAGCCCCCCGCTTTCTGCATAGAACAATCCTCGTTCGGCGTTAATCCAGGTCCACCGGCACCACCAACTTCAGGATTTTCAAAGCACTTCACCGCGTTGGTCAACCAGTCACTTCGAGGATAAGCGTCATTATCTATGAACGCACAGAATTCGCCACTTGAGTTTTTAACACCTATATTTCTTTTAACTCCTGGCGGCACGGGTTCAGTGGCTATGATAATAACGCCATCAATCGCTTCGGTGGGATAATCAGGTAACAATATTATCTCAAAATTTGGGTAATCCAAGCGTCTACAGTATTCAATACATTCTTTCGTGTAATCGTCCACGTCTTTGCAAGGAATAATAATTGATAATAGCGGTTTCGAAGGCATTACTGTTCACGAAGAACAAATGAAACCATGTTTTGAAACCCGTTTTTCTTGGAAAGCGGACGCTGATACCAATGTATGATCCTAAGTCTGTACGCTATTCCAAGCAAATCAACGAACATGTGCAACATCTCGTTTGGCTTAAATGAAGCATCTAACTTGATATTTACAGGCATTTCCACCACTTTTAAGCCATAAAGATGCGCCACAGATAACAACTCAACATCGAAAGCATAACGCTTCACAGCCAATCTGGGGAAAATGTCAACGAAAGCACTCTTTCTCATTGCTTTAAGCCCGGACTGGGTATCTTTGAGAGGCACGCCGGTGAGAAGACGAACTAAACCATTGAAGCCTTCACTCAAAATTCTCCTAGACACAGGCACCTTCACATGCGAATCCCTATGCCTTTTAGAAGCGATAACGATGTCACAATGCTTCAAAGCCTCAAGATATTCTGAGATTACGCTCAAATCAAGTTCCATGTCACTATCCGCAAAAACCACGATGCTCCCATTAGCCTTCGTAAAACCAGTCTTAACCGCAAACCCTTTCCCCACATTCTTGGTGTAGCTTACCACCCTGACATGCCCATTTTTCCCAGCGTACCTCCTTGCTTTTGCTAAAGTGCCATCTCTGCTCCCGTCATCCACAACAACAATTTCATACGGCAAATTCTTATCCGCAATAACCGCGTCTAGTGCCCCAAGCATATCCTCAATGAAACTTTCCTCATTGTATGCTGGAACAACAAATGATAATTCTACTTGACTCATTAAACAGCCTCAGCCTCACTGACTTTTTTCCTATACTTCAAAAAGCAAACAAGTTGTAATACAACCCCGACAACCAAAGCATAATACGCATACACAGCTACAGCATTAGCTAAGGAAGACAAGCCTGCAGATAAGGAAACAGCCGCACTGAGCAAAAGCAGCATAAACCCAGCTATAAAGGGTGAGCCCCAATTCTCCTTAACGTATCCTTTGACTTTAACCGTAATCTTGTTGAAGCCAATTTGAGTCATGTTACAGAGGCACTGTTCTTCTAGTTTAAAAGCGAACTCAGAATTTAACATTTGCTATCTAACAATATCAGTATTATTAATAGAAGCTTATCCTAGACGTCTTTGGGATGTACCCTTTGAATCAGGTTTACTTTATCGTATTCTTTGTCTTCGCTGACTATCTTTGATATACCGTGAGCAAGCATTGTTGCCACATTAATGGCATCTTTCGGGCGGTTTAACGGCGTGATCTCCATTATTTCAAGGGCGTTTTCAAAAACATTTAATGTCAATTCGTACTTCTTAATTTTAGTCATTCTTAGATAGTTATGAGCGACTCGCAGAGCTGTTGAGAGAGAAACAAGCTTGGACAAAATGAAAAGGGTTTCTTCCAAAGTTTCTAAACTTGTAGCTGTGTTTATTATTCCTTTTGCAGCTTTGTTTATGACGTTTAAGCATTCTTTTTGATATTCCGCACTTTTATCTATGGCGTGTATAAGTGTAGAGGAATCTAGGAAGTAGATGAGTTCTTTTTCGTCCAACACGCCTTCGCCTACGTTCCGAGAAACTGTTTCACTCGTTCTTCATCTGCTTTCTTTTTCAGCTCTTCCGCAGATAGCCCTATTGAAGTCCCCTTTGACACTTCAATTAAATCATGCAGTGGATCCTCCGAAACCTTGCGAAGACGTATGGTTAATTCGCCATCTTTAGCAATTATAATAGCTTCGTTCCCAGTGTCTACCCCATAGGCTTCGCGCAGACCCTTAGGTAATACGATTCGCCCTTGCTTTCCAACCTTCACCTTATACACGGATGGCATAATTATTCCTTCATGCCCACAAAATAATAAGTGGCATTATTTAAGCTTGATGGCGATTCATGTGCATAACAGCTAAGAAGACTGCAAAGGAAGAATCAAACGCCCAATCAATAGCAGAAATGTTTCCCAGCTTCTGAGCCGTGAAACTGACTTTTTGAGACAGAGGCAAACCAATTTCCCTCAAACGACTTGAAAAGCTGCCTTTCATAGCATCTTCCAGCTTCCTTGTGAGCGCGAGTATGCTTTTTGCTAACGTGGCACTTCGAATGTTACCTACAACTCTTATTGTTAAATCTAAGAGCACTCTGTCGATTCTTTGCAGTACTTTAAACCATGCACCAGAACGCATAGCCTTGGTTTTCAGATTCACCAATTGCTTTCTATCAGGGAAGCGGAAAACACTGCCATTTAGTGCAACTTTAGACATCGTTTGTTTCATTTCCCACTTGGTTATTTTTAGCAACAGTCTTTGTGAGTATTTATAAATTATGCATGTTAAATGAAATTAACCTTTCATTATTTAGGCTCAGAATATTATTTAAAAGTCTTGATTTACGACAATTTTTCGTAAGCTAAACCATATCTTGAAATTTCCTCATATTCGAAGCTAATTCACGTAACTACATTGGTCATATTGTAACTGTAGACTGCAATTTTTCCACTTTGATAGACTTCGTGAAATGACGAGGACACAGTTGGTTGCCCATACCATCCTTGCCCATTGATCCACCAGATGAGGTAAATTTGTGTGTGCCCTTCTTGAGCAGTCGTCATTGCCGCCTTGACAGGGTCATCAAAACCGTAGTTCCTAATCTGGTCCTTATTGAGCGTTAACAACGCCCAACCATAAAACACTGTATGCGTAAGCAAAAGCGCAGTGCTATTTACGTTATCATTGAACCATTGGAGAGCGTTGACTGTATCCTGGCAGTCGGAAATTGATATTGTATTCTGCAGCATTGAGGATGGAATTTGGTATATATAATTGTTCAAGTGCTCCGAATTAAAGTAATAGAAAGGATTTTCTGGAGTCATAAGTATGTAGCCGAAACTTAGAATAGCCGTTGATAAAACAAGATATAATATCGCAATTCTGTGCACGGTAAACTTGAAGCGTTTCCATTTGATTGATTTAAGCCTGCTTAGAGTCTCCGTCACATAAAATGCAAGCGGATACGTAAGCATTAATAACCAACGAAAAGGGCTCACGAAAGCGAATGGAATCAACAATAAAATCAAACTTAAAACAAGCCAAGACCTTAGCTGAAAGTCGCCAAGCCGCTTGAAACTTACCAGCGCCAAAGGTAACAGAGGTAAAAAGCAATATAGGAAGAAGCCCGCTTCGCTGACTAACATAGATTGATAAGAAGTAAAGCCAGTCCAATTAGCCAATGGAGACCCAGCGTTCATCGAGTAATCCATAAAGCCAGAGGGCGCCACAGCAATAAAGTAAACGACGACAAAAAAGAGTACTGCTGGCAAAGAAACCGCAACCAGATTAACCGACCTGATAAAATCTTTACGCAACAATTTATGGGCAACAGTAAAAACAACAACCCCAAACATGATTACAGCTACAAGTTGATGAGATAACACCACGGCCATCATCGCTAAAGAGAGAAGAACATAACGTTTCCATGAACTGTTCTTCCTATCAGTTAGCAACGTTAGAACAACAAATAAGAAAATCAAACCAAGCTCATTCCTAAGCATATCCCACGAGACCCTCAGAGCCACAAAATAAACCGTACCCAAAAGAGCCGGCACTGTGCTCTTAATGGGCGACCAGCCTAAACCTTTTCGAGCATACATGTAGATGGATAGCCCTAAAAATCCCAGAAGCAACGGTGAAATTACCTTAATGGCCACAATTAATGGTCCGCCAGCAGCGACTATTGAAATGAGGATTGTGTAGAATAGTGGCGCAGTTTCAAGGTAGCTCCATAGGTTTATGCCACCATGTAACCACAACAGAGTGTTTGGAACATAAAAGCCCATGGTATCGAAGCCGACGACGTATGGCACCATTAAAATCTCAGGTATAGCCCTCACAATTAACGGTACGACAAATGCCAGAAAGGGAAAAATAAAATTCCGATTTTGGGTAATCCAACCTTTTACAGGATTACGAGCTTTAGTCACTTTTTATTCTCCAACGTTACGAGCAAATTATAGATTTATTAAACTGTTGATTGCCATCCTAAATGCCTTGCGCTTGCAAAATAGAGGATATTTAAAAAATTGCCAGACCATTGATTACAAGAATCCAAGATAACCATGCATTATGGATTATTTTGTATAGGCGTATGTTGCGGCTTATTAGGCGTACTTTGGCTTCCTCTTGGCAAGAATGCAAAAAAAGAAATTAAAATGACCGCCACAATCGCAAACACTATTAGACCCTTCGCTTTCTTGCCCAATCGCCAACGATTCTGCTTGAAAAAGCCTTTTTTACGTTCAGCCTCAAGAGAAGCCTGTAAAGAAACAAGCCTAATGCATAGAAGGGAGCGAATTTTTTTGTAATTAACCAACCTTTGCGTCACCGTGACGGGATTGTTTCGTTTTAAGTACGTGGTAATTTCCCTCTCATAGAGAGCCAACCACTCTATCGTTGGGAATAATGAATGAATATGCGAAAGTTTAATTTAAAACTATGTTAAAAGAAACCAATCCTGTTGAATTATTTTTTAATGTACTTAATCAATTTTATTGCATGTAAGGCAGGCTAGTTAGCTACAAGTTTGAAGTTATGAATCCCTTCTTAACTGTTTTACTCCAAACCCTTTTTCGCCTAAACATTAATTTTAGAAACGCCCAACTAGCAATACACATCTGGATAAGCCAATAAACGTAAATTGAGGGCACCCAGAGAAGGTTTCGAAGCTTAATAGGCTTTTCAGATGCAGTTAACGCAATGCCGATTGAAACTAAGGAAACAGCCGTTAAAGCTATTACTAGCCCTGTGAAATCTAGTATTGGGTTGCTTTGGGAGAGGAATAACGCTACAAAAAACCAGTTCAAATAGCTGAGCAATGATACAACCATCATAAATGGTCCAACAAGAGAGATTTCTGCATCCACAGTTTTTCTATTGAGGCTATCAAGAAGACGCCCATATTTTAGAGCTGTCTCCATGTACCCCCTATACCAACGGACCCGTTGCTTAACTAGGTCTCCTAAACCGTTCGGTGTTTCCTGTCCTGAGCAAACGTCAGGAGCATATTTTATCAGATGATTTTTTTCAACGAGCCGTAGTGCTAATTCTACATCTTCTGTAAGGGAAGTTTCATCCCAGCCGCCTAACTCTTCTAACACGTCGCGCCTTATGAACTGGCAAGTTCCATTCAATGGAACGAACAATTGCAGCTTTTCTCTTCCAACAAGCAAAGCTTGATACCAAGCTTTCTCTTCTTGCGCAATAACCCTTGTTAAAACGTTCGTTTTCTCATTTAGCGAAGTAGTTCTGCCTTGCACAGCCATTAATTGTTTATCGTTAAGGTATGATGCAACTTTTCTTAGCACTTCCTTTTCAGGAACACTATCAGCATCAAAAACTCCCACGATTTCTCCCGTTACGTAAGGCAGGGCAAGGTTGAGAGCCGCAGGCTTGCCTTTGGATTCTTTTTCATTAATAACCTTGAAAATCTCAGGATATTTCGCTGAAAATTCCGAGCATACTTTGCATGTGGAGTCAGTTGAGTTTCCATCTACGACTATTATTTCCATTTTATCCTTTGGATAATCTACATCTAGGAGACTGTTTAAACAGCGACCAATAACTGCTTCTTCGTCCTTAGTTGGCACTATAATTGAAAACTTTGGAAATTCCTCGTTTTTACCATCACTTGGAGAACGCTTGTGTTTACTTCTTATACCGACGTATATAATTGAGCCGTTGTATACTGCCCAAAAGAGCAAAACTGCAAGCAGAAAAATTGAAAAGATATCAAAAATTATCATTCATGTTCCAGCTCAATTAACCTTTTACTAGATATTAAGAGTGTGTTTTTGAGTAATTGGGCTGCTATATTTATCTCTGACAAGGCTCTAAACCACGCGTCAACACTAATAGCTTTAAACTTTACCTCTATATTTTTACTGAGAGGAAACGGAAGCATTTTTCACTACAGCTCGAATATTTGTTTTTAACCTTTTAAGTTTTGTTCATCTGTTACTAATTTATAGTTATTAAACTATAGTTTAGCACACAAGCAATAAAAAAGTATCTGAATAAACCCTATTTGCCTAACATTACTCAACCAAGCGTTTACCAAGAAAACCAATAAACTGCTGGCTTACTCACGAAACAAACAAATTTAGCCTACTTAGCAATAATTGCTGACGCTAGTAAGAAAACTTAAAAGGGATCAAATACTTTTTTAAAAATAGGAAAAGGCATGCGCAGATATTTTTTATTGTTTTTACTATTTTCAAGTTTATTTTTAACGGCAGGCATTTCTGCAATAAGTCAAGTGCAAGGGCAGAATCAAAACAATTATTCTTTGCAGATTCAAGGGCTTACTTGGAACCGAACAACACTAAACATTCTTCTCGTCACCCCAAATAACGTATCATGGTGGAACCCCATCTATGTTAATTCGACGTTGCGAGCCATAGGCCAATGGAATGACGCGATTCGTTATTTTGCATCTAATTACTCGGACTTTGCATATCTTTCAAGCTTGAAATTTGAACCGACAGTTTCGAATGAGACAAAACCTGGTTTTGATATCTATCTCAATTGGACAGAGTCTACATTAGCAAATACCGCCTGATGAAATAGGGCTAACTTCAACAACTGACCTGAACTATGCCATAATAAACTGCACAATTAATTTATCCACGCACACAAGCCACGGGGACGCTTTAGGAGATGGTGACGAACAAAATATTGCTCTTCACGAGTTGGGGCACAGTTTAGGTTTAGGCCATAGCAATTACACCGGCGATGTAATGTATCCAGCGTATACTTTGCTAGGCTCTGCTGATTCAATCTCTACGCTTGATATTTATGGAGTAGCCACCGTCTTTGCATGGATGTTAAATCCATCCAAGTTTTATCCAGTTAGCGGATGGCTGCAAAGTGATCCCGTGGTTTTACCGTCAAATCAATATGAATATTTACCAGTGTCTCCTCAAAACGCTCTTCCCCAAACGCTCGCCAATAATCCTATTGTTCAAACTTTGATTTTAATGGTCGAGATTCTTATCCACCCTGAAATCCTAGCTATCGTGTTATTGTTTATCATAGTCCTGATTATTATCGCCTTAATTCCAAGCAAAAGGAAAAAGACCTAAGGCTGCTTCATAAACTCGATAAAATCTTCAAGGCTTCTCGGCTGCAACGTATAGTTTGACTTCTTTTCTTCGCCAATAGTTGACGAAGGCTTCGGTCCATAATCATGCCCCGGGTAAACTTCCACGTCATCGTTTAGTTTTAAGAGCTTATTGAATAAGCTATCGTACATACTTTTGGAGTTGCCGCCTGGCATGTCTGTTCTTCCGCATTCGCCAACAAATAAGGTGTCACCTGTCAACAGTTTCTTGTTATCTACTAGCAGGCAAATACTGTCGGTTGTGTGCCCTGGCGTATAAATTATCTTTATTTTGACCAAGCCAACGCTTAATACGTCGCCATCTTCAACCGCAATATCGAAGTTAACCTTTGACAGGTTATGCGCAACTATTTTCGCCCCAAAAATGGAACACAACTCAATGTTGCCAGCCGTATGGTCAGAGTGCCCATGCGTATTTATGATATATTTTAAATTCAATTTTTTAGCTTTTAGAATCTGAATAATTTCGCTAGCATTAAAGCTTGAGTCAACAACGGCTGCTTCTTTAGTATTTTCGTCTGCCATTATGTACGAAAAGTTATCGCCATGCTGTTGGATTTGCTTAAAAAACACAAGTTTCACCCATTTTATTCTTTCCCTTTTAGCAGTAGCCAATCCTTATCTCCAGCCCGCTTCAAACGCACCAGAATATAATGTCCTTTGAGCCTTTGACCATTAAGTGCGAACTCGATTTTGTTTTCATCCCAAACTTTAGTTTCGTAATGGCCTTTATCCCAGATTTTAACTGTTCCAGCGCCATATTGCCCCTCAGGAATTGAACCTTCAAAATTAGCGTACTCGATAGGGTGATCCTCCGTTTCCACCGCCAAACGCCGCTGGCGAGTGCTTTCAG
>JBEKHJ010000020.1:0-20842 GCA_050012335.1 Bathyarchaeia archaeon | reverse complement strand
TGGTTATTTCAGGGCTTTGGACAAGCATGTGCTTTGCGTACAGCGCCATCCATGCCATCAAGGAAGAGTACGAAGTTTATGGATTAATTGATGCTGCAGGAGACTCCACTATAGATGCACACAAGTATGGGGTTAAAAGGATGTTGCAGGTGGGAGTGGTCCCGCTTACTCTTGAGGCTTTGGTTTCCGAGTGGATGCATGACTGGAATAATCCCAAGGCTGGCGAATTAGTAGCGGAAGTATATTCAAAGTATGGTGCAATGATCGGGCTTCGCTAGGCATAACAACCTTAACGTTTTAATGATAGTATGGGCTGTTTTTTTGTTTGGGTGGGCGATGACGACTCTGGCCCCGTAGACCTTAAGGATGATGTGGATCTTGAGTGCGAACAGCCATTTGTGCTTAAAATTAGTGCGCTAATGGCATAAGAGCCCACCTAAAAACGGGAAAAAACTAACTTTTTTCTGGCGGCTTCTCCCATAACTCAAGCTTCTGCTTCTTAAGCTCCGTCCGCTTCTTCTGCAAATAATTGTACACCGTGTGGTGCTGGCAACCTTCGACAATCATTTGCACCGCGTTGTGTGCGGCATCCACTTGCTCAAAACTGCCGATAAGCCCAACCGTGTGACCGTAAACAACCACATCAGCCTCAGTTAACTCTTCAATTAGCCTTCTTGTTTTGCCGTCGGCGCCGATTATTCTGCCTTTTACCCGTTTAATGTCAGATTCCGAACGCCCAAAAACCAAGCGCAAATCTATCATGTCAAAGATTTCGTCTTCGTTTCGAATTAAACGGAAGGCAACTTCAGGCGAGAATCCCCTGCCAATAGCTGTTACAACATCTTTAGCTTTTAACAGTAAGGATGGGTCTGACGCTTTTTCTGAAAGCGTAATAGTGACGCTTCCTTCACTGTCAACTTCAAGCTTAACCTGAAGCTTCTCTTCAATATGCTGCTTCACTCTGCCTTCGGGACCTATTAAAATGCCAACGCGCTCTTTCGGAATCCTAACAAACGTGTCTGAACCAGCCATTTTTAACCAACAACCATCTTATACAATTCTTCAACGGGATAAACCTTAACATTTAACCGACTAAAGAACCTATTCAAGTTCGCCAAATCCCTTCGCAACATGAAATCAGCCATAGGATGCACAATGGAAACGGATTGGGATACATCAAAAATCACTGGTCTGCCCTTCCACATCATAATGTTGTATTCGCTCAGGTCGCCATGGACAATTTTGGCTTTTTGGTAGAGACGCTTGAGGTAAGTGACTAGAATTTTGTAGACTTTTTCGGGGTTATCTGGCGACTGCTCCTTCAGCGAGGGCGCACTAACCCCTTCCTTCCCAATAAACTCCATAACCACAACATTGCTTTTGACGGCTATGGGTTTTGGCACACGCACCTTTGCCGCGTAAGCTTCCCCTAAATTCCGAAACTCCTTCTGCGCCCAAACAGCAATCAATGAGCGTGTATCATGTTTGACGTCTTTGAAGCGTGGGTCACCTTCAATGTATTTGTGCATGCCTCTTTTGAATTCGGCTGATGAGGTTAAGTAAATTTTTACTGCTAAATCCGTGCCTTCTTTGTTTGTGGCCCAGTAAACGCGGGCTTCCTTTCCTGAACTAACAACGCCATTGAGCTCATAGAACACACCGCTATTGAGCAAGTCAAAGACAACCATACGTGTAGTTTGGTCAAAAACTTCCTCCACGGTGGCTCTTTCTTTTGTCATGTCATGGGTTAACATTTTGTCTCGTCGTTCCACTCTTCTTTCGTTATGAGCAAGGCGTTCTTGAGCTTTCCTAGACATAATATTCAACCATGCTAATCGTTTCAGGGTATTTAAAACCACTCGAACAAGTAAGCCCTCTAAAATGGTACACTCGACTTAAAGTTTACAAAACCTATGAGAGGCAGGTCGCTATTCATATGGCAAAATGAGGAAGAATGGTTAAAACTTGAAAATTAAAGTGTCAAAATGCCCTTACGCCTTAAAGTATCAGCTTGCGCATGTGTGTAACGCCAAACCACGTCGCCGCGCTTGTCAGTTTGGAACTCCCAAGGTGAAACAATAACGATGTCGCCTTCACGAATCCAAACGCGCCTTTTCATTTTGCCTCGGATTCGGCATAAACGTTCAGCGCCATCCTGACACTTAACCATTATGCGGTCAAAACCAAGCAGTTTCACAACTACACCTAAGACTTCGCCTTGTCCAGGATAAACTAACTCGCCGATTGCGCCTTCGCTTAACACTTTCTTCTTGCCCAAACGGTGAACCCTCGTTTCGACTTGAAAAAGAGTGGGTTACCTTCCTTAAAAGCGTGTTCATCAAACAATACAGATTCAACAGGAAAAAAATTGACACGACCAAACAGTGAATTACTCTCCGCTAACTGACGAGCGTCTAAAAGCAAAACTTATTGAGCCATCAGAAAGCAGCTTAGCCTAGATTTTATAGTCGCAGCTAATTGCAGCGCAATAGTCGCAACTATTGAGCCTGTTTTGGAGTAGATTTTTTTGTCCAGAAAATTGAGTTGTCAGAGTGCAGCCTACTGTAGTATAGTGATAGTGAAGCCCGACGCCAAAGTTATAACTATTAAGCTCTCTGTAAACGCTTTGAGCTTTATGACGGTAGTATAATCCGCACTTTTCCCACCGCAATAATGCCCGCTATAGAGCCAGCGGCTATTGGGAAGGTAGACGCATTTTTGCTTGGACGTTTGAGTAGCAAAATGAAGGTATCCCTCTGGGATAAGTCAACTCGCTACACTTTGATTAGTACGCGGTTTATGGCGAAGTTTAAGCAGCAGAAGCAAAGCCGCCAGTAAAATCCCAAACACCGTGACTGCGTAAGCGATAAACTGGAAACTTAGTGCATTGCTGTCTTGGGGAACGCTGAGTTTAACAACATAGAAATCATATAGAGCCTTGCCAATTAAAGCAGGTTGCCCAATTGGGTCTGTCCAGCCCACCATAACATACTGGTTTTCGCCGGCTTCAATAACGCTGTAAGCCTCTTGGAAACCCGCATCACCTTGAGTACAACTCCATAAAACTTGTCCCGAACCGTCGATTTTGAAGAGCCAAAAATCTCTATTTCCTGCGCCGAAAGAGAAAGTGAAGCCGCCAACTAAGTAACCGCCATCCTTTGAAGGAGTGATAAACGATGGTGAATCAGCGTTTTTGCCGCCAACGGTTTTAGCCCATAGCATGGTACCGTTCAAATCAACCTTTACCACCCACGCGTCAATGTCAGTCACTGTCGATACAGTATCCCCCACAATTACGTAACCATCAGCAGCTTTAGTCATTGCATAAGCTTCTTGGCTTCCTGTTCCACCATAAGTTTTATTCCACATCATATTTCCAGCTGTGTCAATTTTCATGAGTAGAAAATCGTAGCTGCTTGCTCCTCGAGGGTTCGTGTAACCTGCCACCACATAATTGCCATCAGGAGCTAAAACACCGGTTCTTGCAACTGTGTCCACTGCGTTACCGTAGGTTTTGCCCCAGGCGACATTGCCATTTAGGTCAAGTTTAACTACCCAAGCATGAGAGTCTCCATTCGTGTCGTAGGAGGTTGAACCAACGAGTACAAAGCCGTCTTGAGCGGCAATCGCTGAAAAAAGCTTGTTAACTCCTTCTCCGCCGACTGTAGTGTTCCATATTGGGGTTCCTTGAATATCTATTTTTACAACGTAACCGTTAACGTCTCCGGACGGTAAGAACTCGTTGCCTACAAGCAAGAAACCGTCAGTCAAGTTAATGGCATACCTTAGTTCGGTGCCTGATCCTTCAAGGAAAGTTTTGTTCCAAACAGCGTTGCCGTCCTTGTCAAGCCTTAAAGCCCAACCCACGGTGGCGTTTGGCACAATCGATTTAGTTGAACCAACAACCAAATACCCGTCACCAGCGGGCACCGCGTAAAATGCTCGGTCGTCACTTGCTCCGCCATAGGTTTTTTCCCAAATCACATTTGCAGGCAAAACGCTCACTGACGTACCATCAAGCTTTGGAGATGAAGGATTCTCAAAAGCGCTAATGCTAACAGTCAAAATAATTAAAACCGCTAATAGCAAAACTAAAATCTTAATTGCTCGATTAGGATTCATTCTGCCGCTTCTCTCCTCTCATTGAGCAATAAACAAAGCTTTCCGCATTTTAGATTTTTCATTACCCCACGGAGCATGTTACATTCGCTCCAACAGTTATACCGCGTTGATCCTGACAATACATAGAAACAAGAAGAGTGCCGCTTGGCTGACCAGTTTCAGCAGTAAACGATACTGCGTATGTTCCATTGCCAAAATTAGTTATGCTTGGCGAATCAACTTGCATCCAATCAGTTGCATTCTCGAAGTAAAAGGTGAAGTTTTGCGCTAAAGCAGGTTTGCCTTCGTTGAGTACGTTGACTGTTAAGTTTACTTGCTTAAAGGTGTCGTTAAGTTGCAAATAGTTTCCGCTCAAATTGACCGCGGAAGTTACATTTACAGCGTATTCCAAATTAGAAGTCGTGGATGAGCCTGAAGAGTTAAAAGCAAAATTGACATAAGCGCTTGAGACTCCTTGACCATCCGTGCCCCATGAAATCCAAATACCGTTTTGGTAAGGAGCTGTGTTTTGCGGAGTGAAATCCATTTGGAGTATGGCTTGGTATGAATGGGAAGTGATTGCTGAATTCAATTCGTTTAGGTCAGCGGTTAAAACGCCTGCGTCGCCGCCGTTGGTTACGTTTGCTAGTGCGCTAATTAGAGTGTTTCTTGTGCTTTGCTTGTACGCCGGGAAAGCGTTGTTTTCGTCGGTTCCGATTGTCGGTACTTCTTTTTCAGTTTCAATAATGTAGATGGCAGTGGATAGTAAAAGCAACGCTACCAGTAAAGCTGTGATTACAAGCACTTGACCTGAGTTGTCGCGTTTTAGGTCGCGTTTTTTCATGTTAATCCACCAGTGACAATTGCAGCCGCAGGATGTAGATTGTGTATGTGCTGTTTTGGCTTGCGCATAAATAGTCCATTGAAACGATTTTGTCACTTACGGCGCCAGCGTTGCAGATGGGAAAGTTGTTTATTCTATTCATGTCTCTGTCGAATACTGTTAAGTTAAACCATACTGTAAGCGGAAGAGCAGATTCAACACAGTCCTTAAGCGCTGTCCAATTTCGGTTATCGACCAGGTTTGCCAAGTGTCCGTTGCTGTCTAAACTTAACAGAATGTTTTGAGCTGTTGAAACAAGATTTTCTGTTGAATCCTTCAAGCTTGACTGCGCAGGAATAAGCGTTAGACATGACATCAACAGGACTGAGGCTAAAAATGCCTCTATTATGCGCACTTGCCCTTTCTTGTCTTTTAGCAGTCTCAGGAAACCACGTCTCCCAAACTTACATCAAGCCTATAGAGCACATCGTTTATTGTAACGACATAGCTGAAGATATTTTGTTCTGAACCCTCAAAGTTTGAACCTGCTCTCAATGGAATTTGAGGATAAGCGGTCCATTCTTGAAAATACGTGCCGTTATTGAGACCGAAGATAACCATAATTAAGGGGCTTTTGTCAATTATCTTTGGAATTAGGCATTGGTTGCCTAGTATGGAAGTTAGATTCTGCTGGATTGAGTAGGAGAACACGTAGCCTTTTTGAATCGTTAAGCCAGACGAATTTGTTGTGAAGCTTAGCGTGTAATTAAGCGGACTTAAAGCTAAAATGTCATTGCTCGGTGCTGATTCCTGTGTCGAATTGAGGAAGTTGTAGATTGCGTATGAGGTTATTCTGTCGTCAAAAGAGGCTCTTGCGAACACAATGAGCATAGCGTTGTCAGTTGCTGCGCTTGGGATTTGTATGGTAACGTAGCCAACTCCAACGTTTGAAGTGCTGTTGGTTATGTCGCTCAGATAGTTGTTTGCTACAACATAGTAGTGTAGGCTTGCGCTTGTGGGTTTGGAATAAATGCTGGTTGAAATTCCAAAGGTAAAAGATGCTTCGCTGCCTATCGTGCTGTTGCTAAGTTGCTCAATATTTATGGACATAACTTGAGAAACCATTATGCCCAAAGCTAAATTGTTTAGCTTAGCGGCGTTAGCCATGTCAGCGTAGGATAACGAGTAGTTGTTTAGATTGTTCAACCTGCTGATTTTATCTATGTCTAATTCGTAGGAGATTGTGGAGGAGCTTGCTGCTAAACCGAAGTCAGCGGGAACACTGCTTCTGGACCCCCAGTTGAGTGAGGTTCCAGGGTTTGTTATGATGTGGTCGGCTATGGCTTTGAGGTAACTTTCTTTGTTAATGTCTTGTGTGCTGGTTATTCTGGTTTGCATTGTTGAGCATAGAAAAGCGGTTGCTATCAAAGCTGCGGCTACTATGATTGTGCATGCGAAGAAGGTATCCAAAGAGGCTGATGGCAAAGGATTGTTCCTCCTTTTAGGTGGTCATTTTCAATCCGAAAGCGCCCGAAAGAAGAATTTGAGAGACAACCAAAGATACGTACGCAGTTGTTGCCAGCAAAGCTGAATGCTTGAATCCGGCGCCGAAGTTGCCTTCGCTGATTTTTCCGATGAAGAACCCAGAGATCCAGCATTGAATGATAATGCCCACAGAGAAGGTTCTAAGTTGGTCTTGCATGGCTATTGAAGCGACTGCCGAGAGGTCTGAGCTGACAATGGTTGTCATCATGGACGAGGTTAAGGCTACTATTGTGGTTGTGACAGCGATTAATGCGCTCCAGATGAAAGCGAGAAGTATGTAAGGCTTCAAGAGTTCACGCCGATTGACTTGTAATTCGCGTTCTTTTTCACTGTATTCGGAAAGTATCTCTAGCGATTGGATTGAGTTGCCGCCGATTTCAATGGTTTCCACCATCATGGCAAAGTTAACTATGACAAACCAGCTCCGAATTTCCTTGCGTAGGTTATCAAAAGTTTTTCTTAAGGGTATGCCCCATTCGATTTGGCTGCGGATTAAATCTAAAAATTTGGAGAAGGGTCCGTAATCTTTGCGTTTTGTAGCTTGCACTATGCTTTTTTCTGGTGAAAGCCCAGTTTTTTGTGATTCGGTTATGTCTCGGATGAAGCTGGGAATTGATTCTTCTGCGTTGTAGTTAATTCTGGCAATGCGCCAATATTGGATAGCAAGCGGCAGTGAAGCAGCAACTAAACATATGGTGGTGATTTCAGGTAACCCCACTGGATTTAACGCTTGTGACAGCGAAGGAACCATTGCGAAGACAGCTATCATAGCGAATGCTGGGGCTATGAAGAATAAGGCTTTTTTGTAGAGGTCTTTTAGGTCGGGGAAAGCGCTTCTTTGCATGTTATGCGCTATTAAAATGAAGATGCCTGTCATTAAAGGCATGATGAGAAACGCTATTAGGTAAGACGTTGTGGGCGACATAGAGATTGAAGTGCTTGACAGCAGCTGCATAACGTTTGTCGATGCGAAAACAACAAAAAGAATGTACGAGCACAACACTACGATTAGCATGACTGAGTAGGCTTCAACCAAAGTAGCGATTCGCTCAATTGACCGGTTCAAGTTAATGTATCTCAGTTCAAAGATTGCTTTCAACTGGCTTTTCATGTAATCAACCAGTTTTCCGCCGCTTCTAATTGAAGAAACAAAGCCGCCAAGAAAGTTTCTGTATAGCTTGGAGTTCGTGTTTTCTGAGCGCTGTTGCATTACGGTTAAGGGGTCTTTGCCTAAAACCTCAACCTGTCGAACGACTTCGTCTGCTTCTTGTTTGAATGTTGGAAGGAAAGTAAGTTTTCGCATTTTTTTCCAGCTATCGTAGGGCGAGATTCCGCTTGCAGCCATAAGCGTAAAAATCATTACAGCGAATGGCAGTTCCCGCTCAGTTTTCTCTTTTTCTTCACTAGTAGCCTTAGAAAGTAAACCGAAAATTTTGCCGAGGAAACCGCCAGAAGCTTTCATTTGTTATTGCACCTTTAAAGCTTCTTTGGCGGCTAAATCCGCAAGATTAAGTGAACTGTTTAATGCTTTGTGGACGCTTCTGAAGTCACGAAGGTTTTTCTCAACCATCTTCAGCAGAATTTGTTTTCTTCGCTCAAACTCTTGTTGAACAACGCTCAATGGAACATCAAGGTTTTGGGCTATTTTGGATAGTAAGTAGCTTTTGTCCAGGTTTTGTTCGAAAGTGTCTGAGGACAAGTTCCAATTGAAAACTTCGTGGGGAACGCCGTTATTATCGATTTCAGCGACTTTAACAAATTTTCTGGCTGACATTTTTCGTTCTTGCGGGTTGATATTTGAGGATTTGACTTGCTTGACAACTATTACGCAATTCATCAGTGACAATATGGTTTGTGGAATGTTCATGGGTGGCTGTGTTAGCCTTTTAATGACTGTTTCCACGTCATCAGCGTGCATTGTGCATAATCCACCGTGTCCTGTGGCTAAGGCTTGGAAGAGAACGTATGCTTCCTCGCCCCTGATTTCGCCGACAAGGATCAATGCTGGTCTGTGTCTCACTGCTGACTTTATTAGGTCGAAGAGTGTGACTTCGCCTTCACTGTCTCCTCCGAATCCTATTCGTGCAACGGTTGACACCCAGTTTTCTTGGGGAAGATTAATTTCTTGAACTTCTTCAACTGAAATCATTTTAAAGTCTGGTCGAACTAGGCATGCAATAGCGTTTAGTGCGGTTGTTTTTCCTGCGCCTGTTGGTCCTACGATCATGACTGACATTTTGTTTTCCATTAGCATCCAGAGAAAAGCGCCAATTGACTCGTCGATGGTTTCGTTTATTATCAAGTCAACGATAGTTAGTGGATCTTCTTTGAATTTTCTTATAGTGAAGCTTGTTCCTGCAGGGGTTGTTTCTTTTCCGAAAGATATTGCAAGTCTGTGTTTTCCTGGAAGGGTTACGTCTACTATCGGGTGGGCTATGCTTACGTGTTTGCCTTGTCTGTGTACAACTCGTGTTATGAAATCGTCTAATTCTTCCTCATCAGTAAAGATAATGTTGGTTCGTGCGTTAGCGTATTTTCTATGGTAAATGTATATGGGCTTGTTTGTGCCTAAACAACTTATATCTTCTATTAACGGATCGTTTATGAGTCCTTCGATTTTTCCGTAGCCTATCAGGTCTTTTTCAAGGTAGTAAATGATTTTTCTTAGACCCACTTGGTTGGCGCCTTCAAGAGCTTTTTGGTGCTCTTCTAGTATGGCTGGAAGTTGCCTGTGGAACGAATCGACTAAGGTTTCGTCTATTCTGGGGGCTTTCAGTTCGTATTCAAGGATGTTTTTTAGTTGTTTGTAGGATTCTCGCTCTGCTCTTGACATGGGAAGTTCGTCAACAACGTAGAAGTAACTTCCTTCAGAGTCGTCTTGGAATAGCCAGGCATAAGAGAACGGTGGATTGAGCGGGTAACTCTCGATTTGCGTGTAACCTTCAGGTACCCGGTAGCCCTGAATGCCTAAGTAGGCTATCAGTTCCTCGTCTGAGGTTTTTTCTTTTTCTTGAGTTTCTTCTTGTTTCTTTTTGCCGATTTTCATCTTAATCACTTACTGGTTAATGTTAAAGTAACAGTTTGGTTCTCGGAGTAACATTGCAGAAAAGCCCTGCCGGAACCACTAATGAAAGCTCCTGATGCAGCAATTTGGGCAGGTATGTAAAGGCGAGGGTAGCTTGGATTAACGGTTGTTCCGAAGCCTGATTCAACCCATGCTCCTGACGAGTCGTTCGCTATGCTTATCCAGTAAATTTGATTTCCGATTTGTGAAGGAATATCCAGAAATTGAGTAGTATTTTGGTTGTTTTCGGATGCATGCGTTAGAAGGGTTAGGCTTTGTGTTGCTACATACTCATCGATGTTGGTTAACTGTTGGTTTTCTGCTTCATTTTTTATGTTTACCATTGAAAGGCTGCAGCTGGAAACTATGATTGCGCCAACGATAAGGGCCGCAAAAAGCGAGTACACGTAGCTTGGAATTATCGACGGCATTTTACCTAATCCACCTCTCAATTGATATGTTGGAAATGACGGTCTCTATGTTGATTATTGCGCCTTCAGGTGTGTTTGAAATCGGAACTGAAACGCTTCCATTGGCGCTGTCTAATGTTGAAGTTATCGCTAAGTTTTCAGGTTGATAGGAAACTTCGTAAGTTTTGGTTGTTAATTGTGTGCTTGTGCAGGAAATTTTTAGCGGAAGCTCGCCTTGCAGCGCTATTGGGTCTGAAGAGTTCAGGTTGACTATGTAGATGCGAATTTCGGTGACGGCTTTACCGTTTTCCAATCCACCAGTTGCATATGACACCGTTGGCCGATACCGTAACTGAATTTCAGGGTGCTGGACACCGTTTGCTATGCAAAGCTGACTTAGTGATGAACCGCTTTGGTTGGTTATTGTTCGGCTGTCGCCTTTGAGGTAAAGTCCTGTTTCTGATGAACCAGAGTATGGAAGTTCATAGGTGACTTTGCCTACCGATGAGTTAAAGATAGTTTCTTCAATGCTTGAGTTGTCATTGATGCTGATTGTTAGAACATTGCTGGTTGGTTGAATGTTTGTTAATCCGCCTGAATCAGTCAAGTCAAACGTAGCTGAGGAGCCAGGCTGCCATAAAGTTGAAAGAATAACATCGTCCAGAGATAGGAAGTTTTGTTTGGCAGTGGAAACTTTGAGAGTTTCGCTTTGCGTGTTGAGTCTTTCAACTGAAAAGTAATAGGTAACCGTGATGATGCCTAGCGTTGACACCAAAAGTATCAAGAATGTAACTGGTAAAGCTAAAGCAACTTTAGATCGAACAAACCCTCTGAAGAGTCGATTATGCAAGGTTATTGCCAATTACATCCTCTCGTAATGTGCATTTACTATAGAAAAGCTGGAAGAATGGATTAAGCCATTTGTGTGTCTAAACAAAACACGTATTGTTTCCAAAATAACTGCAAAAACTTGGACAAAACCAAAATAATCGTGCCTAAAACAAATATTTTTTAAAAAGAGAAAAGGGTGGGGGGTAGACATTTCTTAGGTTAATTAATTTTAACCTATTATGCCTATGGGGCTGCTTGGACGTTTGTCTCTTTGTAGTACATCGCTTGTGATGTGAAGACGGTGAACGCAACTGTTAAGCCGATGTCGTTAATGCTAACACTGTCTGGTGAACCGACGAATACACCGATTGTGGAGCCTGATGCTAGAATGATAGGCACACCTGTTGCGTTATATGGATCAGCGAGATCAGCATAGGCTGTATAGGTAAAGTCTGTGGCTACGTTTGCTGGAGTGCCATAGGTTGCCTCGGTACATGCTTGTCCACGAACTGCAATTTTGTTGATGACTACATCGCGTCCGCCAGTGTTAGTTATCATGATTGCACCTACAGCGGTGCCGTTTGCGTCAACCCAGATGTGCTGGTAAGAAAGCGATAGACTTTCTTCTTGAACTCTTGTGCTTGTGACGTTGATTGCAAAGTAAGTTACGACTCCTGCGAGTAGCACTGAAACGACAAGGATGATCAGCGTTGTTACAACGGTACTTAGAGCCAAACGATTTCTCAGTATGTTTCTCATTTTATTTTAAATCTCCTGAAAAAACCATTATGCGATTTCTGGATAAGTAAACTTGTGCGTAAAAAAAAATACGCATCTAGCAAAGCATGGAAAAATTAAAAGAAAAAAATTGCACCTTAGAGTCTGGCTTAAGTGCCTGGCGCTGCTTGAATATTTACCTCGCTATAGTAGACTGCTTGTGCACTATGAAGAGAAATGCTAACTGTTAAGCCTATATCATTTAGGCCTACGCTGTCAGGATCATTGACATATAGGACCATGGTGGAGCCTGAAGGTAAGACTAGGTCTTTGGTTGCTTGGTGTGCAGTGTCATTCAATCCAAGATTATTGGTTGCAATTACTGGATATGTTACGTATTGTAGGTCAACGGTTAAATCATCAGCTTTTACTGCTACAGCGTAGAATACATTTGCCCATGCACTTTGCTGTCCTCGTACAGCGACTTTGTTGATTACTACGTCGCGTCCGCCGTTGTTCGTTACCATTACTGCTGCTTCAGCGGTGCCGTTTGAGTTAACCCAGATATGTTGTTTAGAAACATATAGACTTTCTTCTTGGACTCTTGTGCTGACGACGTTTATTGCGAAGTAGGTTAAGACGCTTGCAAGTAGTATGGATACCACTAGGATGATGAGTGTGGTTATTACTGTGCTTAGTGCGAGGCGGTTTTTTAATAGTCGGATCATTGCCTTATTTCACCTGTACCAAATAGAACACATAATTCCTTATAAATATCTTCTGTAGCAAGATTCAATACACGCTATCATTCTTAAAAATAAGAAAGACTAAACCAATTCAACAATATGAATCAACAATAATGCCCAGAAATACATGAGCGGAATTTCAAACAAGTTTTTGACAGAAACTTTGCTAATTTTAAAAAAAATCAGCAACTGATTTGGCTCTGGAACAGGAAGCAGTTTCGGATTCAAAATTCTGTCTTAAAAATATAGATTCAGCCTTCATAACCAATATTGTCCACCACCCGAATAGATAGCGCTTGCAGGCTGGTAGCCATGCATCTGAAAATCAACCCCCACACAAAAACCCTATCACTGGTTACAATAGTAGTGTTAATAATCAGTCCCTTATTCATGGCTACAGCCTTCAGCATCCAATTAACCACCACTTCAGAATACACCAACTACGTACATAACCACGTCAACTCACCTCAAGGAAACTACACTTACATTGAAAAACCAATCTTCCCAGTGCTAATTAACAACTCTCAAATACCAATCGGCCAAAACTGGACCATCATCTGCCCTCTACAAGAGGACCATAACTACCACATTTACTGTTATGGAGCATGGATAAACACGTCATCCGCGGCAAAAACAGACTACAACATCTACGTCTATGACCCACAGGGAAACTTGGAGAGTTCACACACTGAATCAGCTGGTCTTCCAGAACACTTAGGTACAACAACTGATGACGCGCTTTTTACCCCAGCGCAATCTGGCAACTACTCGTTTGTTATAGTGAATGATCCAGTTGATAGCGCAGGTGCTCAGCAGGCAACTTTTATGATAATTGAAAATCTTGAATGCGACAAATGGTACACAAGTTACGTCGAAGGCACAAATAATAATAATTCAAGTTTCTACACATGCTGGGCGTACGAGTTTGTAACCAACGCGTCAAGAGTTGAATTATACATAAAAGTTCCAGAGACGCTAGACATGTATGAAGCTAGGCTTTACTTGATGAATAACGCTAATTCTCCAAGATTAAACTCTTGTCCACTGCCTTGGGAACCAGGCTTGTATGGTAACTTAAGTAGTCCTGCCGGCGGCTACAACTTTGAAAGCGAAGCCTACAGAGGTGTAGCCTACGCAAGCTGTGAACATATGGGTCAGGCGATGTTTCTAAATTACTCATCGCCTAATAATAATGGAACAAATCTCTATCATTTAGCGCTCATCGGTGAAGTAGGTTCAGGGAATATAGAGTTCATGTTGAAGACTCATTTTGTAAACGCTTCCTTGATACCCTTAACTATTCCAAGAAGAGTCATTCCTGAAAATCAAACTGAACTCGCCTTCACCTCAAACAACACTAATTTGGAGACGGCTCAACTGTCATACACTACCGATAATTGGAAAGATACTAATGCCGTTGATATGGAAGTCAGCAACCAAACATGCAATGCTACGATTCCAGGCCAAAAGGCAGGGTCATTGGTTCAATACAAAATTGAAGCAATTGACGTTCTAAAGAATAAGTTGGAAGGAGCAGGCAACTATACTGTAAAGGCGCCGTCAACTCTTAACTTTACTGCAGTTGAAGAAAAAATACGCCTTGGCGGAAACATCACAATCGCTGGAGTTCTGACTCCAAACGATAATTATTCTAGGATTAATGTGCAGTTCAGCAGCATCAACTCCACCCAAACGGTAAATTGCACTGTGAACAGTAATGGTACTTTTGTTGCAACTTTCAAACCTGTCTCTTCTGGACTTTGGGCTGTAACTGCAACTTCGCCTGAAACCCAAACGTCTTACAGGTGTGATAGCCAAGAGTTAATGGTAACGGTGACCGAGCCGCCAATTTACGTTAAGTATTCTCTTTTTATTATTGCTGGGCTTGTTGCTGCTTTAGCGGCTGGTGGAGTGGTTTACTTTTTAAAGTTCAGAGAAAAATGATCATAATCGCGTTGTTTATTAAAGCAAACACAGTGATTCTAAGACAAGGAGACAGGCAAAGTGGTTTTAGTCTTCGCGGCTGTCGGCGTAAGCGGTTCAGGCAAAACTACAACGCTCGAATACTTGATTTCCCGCCTCACAAAAGAAGGCTACAAGGTTGGAGCAATAAAACATATTCACCGCGAAAACTTCACCATCGACAGAGAAGGCAGCAACACGTGGAGATTCAGCAAGGCAGGCTCCAAAGTAACAGTAGCTATCTCTCCTGAGGAAATAGCAATAATAAAAAAAACCAGCAGCGCCCTAAACAGCCTAGACCAAATTATTGACTTGCTGGAAAAGGAACAACTCGACATCGTGTTCATAGAAGGCTTCCATACTGCGATTTCTAAAAGAGCAGACATTCTAAAAGTGGTCACGGCAAAAAACATAGATGACCTGAAAAAAACTCTTAATGAAAGCGTGCAGCCAATATTGGCGATCACGGGATTAGTCGCAAAAAACAAATCCGATGCAAACGAGAGGGGAATTCCTTTCATTGACTTGCCGCAAGAAGGCGAACAACTATTCAAGATAATAAAGAAACAACTTGAAAAAACAAGCTAAAAAAAGGGTTTATCGTTAAATAACTATTCGTTCAGGCACAGTGTAGACGTTTAAGCGCTTCCCACGTACAAACCCTGCCAAAGTCAAATTGGACGCTTCAGCCATCGCTATACCTGAAGAAAGTGCCGCTGCCAGCGAAGCAACAATGGGTAAACCAACCTTTGCCGCCTTGAAAGCTACATCGCCCGAGATGCGCCCGCTTAAAGCTAAAAAGCACACGGCAAAATCAACCTTGTTGAGGGCTGCCGTTCCAATAACCTTGTCCACAGCATTATGCCTGCCAACATCTTCAGCCAACGCAACCAATGAACCGTCGCCCTTGTAGATTGCGGCAACGTGAAGCCCGCCTGTTTGCCTGAAGCCTTCGGCTTTGAAGTTTAGCTGGTTAACGCTGTCAAAAATGACCTTGGCGTTAACTGTTAGGTTTGATTCAACATTGGGGTTTTTGCCTGTATATTGGTAGGGTGAGCCACCGCCGCAGGCTGATGTGATAACGCGAGCATGGAGCCTTGAGAGCTTAATTCTGTCTTCAACATTGATGTTTGGTTTAAGCTTAACATAACAAGCGTTTTCCACTTCTTTTACGGTAACTTCCTCAACTTCATCGATTGATTTTAATATGCCCTCGGAAAGCAGGTGCCCGACTGCCAGCTCCCTGATGTTGGTTGGCGTGCAAAGAATGGTTACCCAAAAAGTAGTGTTAACGAAAAGGTGAAGAGGACTCTCTTCAGCAACAAAATCAAGTTTTCTTTCAGCTTTTCCAGTTGAGAGGTCAATTTTTACAATGTCAACTTGACGCATAATGTTGTCCTCTTGTGTTATTGTGTTTTGAACTCAGCCCTGTTGATAAGGCATTCGGCTATCCAAAGCATTTTGAATATCCTGCAAATCTTTAATTTTTGACTTAGCAAAAACTTAAAATTGAATTGACATAAATAACATCTCCAAATGAAAGGTGCTAAGTCATGTCATCCGTCTTAGCCAATATTACTGTTGCAGAAGTAATGTCAATTGTAGTGTATTCAATCTCTCCTGAAAAAACTGTGGCAGAAGCATATGGATTACTGCGTGGGAAGCATTTAGGCGGGCTTCCAGTACTTGAAAATGGAAACTTAGTTGGCATAATAACCCACAATGACGCTAAAGGGGTTGATTTCAACAAGAGACTGAAAACTAAAGTTAAAGACATAATGACCAAAAAAGTCGTGACCGTGCTTCCAGATGAAAAGGTTTCAACTGCATTAGAGAAGATGACCAAACTAAGAATCATGAGAGTGCCTGTTGTTTCCAGCACAGGTGCTTTGGTTGGTTTCTTGGCACTTAGCGATATTGAAAGAGCGGTGAAGACTCTTCGAAATAGAAAGCTTGATGCTCCACAAGCAATAAAATGCCCAATCTGCGGTGGCTCATTAGCGGTTACTATCAGTCGAACAGTAACCTGTGAACATTGCGGACATGTGTTAAGTGTATAAAAGGCACTTGGAAATCATGGCAACAACAAAAGACTCTGAGCTTGGCATCTGTTATGAGTGCTCTACCAAAGACATGGATTCATCTAAAAAAATAGTTTACCATTGTGACATATGTAATAAATGGTTCTGTGAACTACATCTCAAGCCTAAGTTTCCATATTTTGTTGATTGGGAGACTGTATTTGATGTTCAAGGTAATCCAGAGGTAAAAGCATTATTTTACTCTGAATATAGAAGAGAAGAAGGGCATCCAGATTTTGAATATTTGAGAAAGATAATTGAATCACTTCAACTTGAAGAAAGATTTCGTAATAAGTTAATCCAGCAAGCAATAGATAGAATGATAGAAGCTAACCAAAAAAGAAATGCAATATCGATGAAAAAGCTTAAAATGGCAATGAAAGGCGATACAAAAACTTACGAAAATAAATTTGGTCATGATTTTACAGTTCCGCTAGAAGTATATGAAGATGACAAATACAGAATTAGACTGAATAATGCTAATCTACTTAGTGAAGTTGAAACTATAGTAGCAGATTATTATAGACACCACAGCAAAGAGTCGAAGGAAGAAAAGCCTAAGAAAAAGCATTGGTGGCAATAGCTTAGACGAAAAAATTAAAAGCTAATCAGAATATCATCAATAACATGCTTGATATACAACTTCTAGCTGGCGAAGTGATAAATTTCAAAAGTAATATACCAGTTGAATTAGTAAATAACAGTAATCGTCCAACTAAAATAAGCAAAAAACTTGGCAAATATTGGGTATATGTTACCAATCTGAGATTAATCTTCTATTCTGATTCAGGTAAAAACCATATTTATGAACTGCTTGAAAACGTAGATTATTATTCATTTTTTGAAACAAAAAACAAATTTACAACGAAATATCGCATCAGAGTTTGGATTGGACTTACCAGATTAGACTTAATTGAGGAAAGGAAACTCTTAGAAAAGATTCTTGGCGAATTTAGAACAAGCATCCAATTGAAATTAAAAAAAGGTGCAGAAATCATCGTATCAACAGAGGCAAGAGGTATCAGAACAGATTTTCCAATGTTTAGAGACATTATGAATATGGCGGAATATATGGCGAAAAAACGCAATGTCAGTCTATTAGATGTTTTAGAAAAAGGCACTTTCACATTTGAGATAGAGAATGGAAAAGCATTTGAGATGAAACAGGAAAAATATTATAAGTCCGCTAGAGCGATATGGGAAAATGAAGAAAATTGGAACCTCATAGATTTACCAGACGGAAGTATCAGAGTCACATTAATACCCGCAGTTCCAATTACACGAAAGAAATCAATAATAAATAAGTCTTAAATTGGCATAGCGTAGAAAGGCTGAACAACATGTCATTGCCAACAATTGACCTGAATGCGATTTTCTGGGGGGCTGTAGCAAATTGTATAATCGATACTCTGATTTTTGCGACCTTAAAGATAAGAAGCTTTACCGTGATACTGAAATTAATTATTACCTTTGTAATTCCAACTTTTTCTGTAATATTCTTTGTGAATTCGCATTCTGACTTTAATCAGACAATCCCTGTTTTCAGTAATTACATTGTTGCATATATGTACAATTTTGTAGCTTGGCTTCTTTCTTGTCTTTTCGGATTTATTATCAGTTCCATCATTTACATGGCAAGTGGTGGACGCACAGAAAGACCAGAACTTTAATTGCTCATGCGACTTAGCGATGCAAAAACTAAACGCTTAAAACAAAACCAGCTGCATTAGTTAATAAAATGCCTAAACAAACTAATGAAACTAAAAACCCACTGAAGAAGTGGTATCTCCAGAAAAAAAGTTTCTATGATAATCCTATTCACAAAGATTATTCAAGATACTTAGGTAACATATTGTCGAACTCAGGGTATAGAATAATTTTATCATGTGTTATTTCAATAGGTATTTTTGCTTTTTTTGCTGTTCTTTTGTCAGAAGCCAAACAAACTAGCAATTGGGTTATTACAGCGGTTAGTTTCGCCATTTTTATTATCTTAATTTACTTTCCTGCAAAATATGTCTGGGCAAACTTTAATCAGTTATCTTACGAGGTAGAAATTAACATAGCAATTAGTTCTTTGAAATGGAGGATAAAAAACTTATCTAAAACTGTTGGAAAGAAAAATTATCGCTCATTTCAAGCTGGCATAAACCGGCTAAGAATAAACTTGATAAATTTCTTGGAGAATTCAGAAATTGTTTCACCTCCCGTATCCAATTTTGAACTTAATAGAGTTAAAAAAAGAATTGACATATTTTCTAATTGCACAAGTGAAGTATTGGTTCCAATTAACAAGCTGTTTTCTCTTGAAGAAGAAATTGAGGAACAAAATAATGAAAATTATGAAAATTTTCTTCTTGATGATGTAGACGAAACTGGCTATGTTGAAGAGATAAGACAGAAGACGGGTCAATTTACTGACTTTGACTTAAAGGCAATGGATGATTTCTTAGACCATTTGTGGGATGTACTTTTTGAGAAAGAAATAAAGCCTTATTCAGTGATTTCTTACAAGCATCCTGTCAACTTGATACTGCTTTCACGGTTTTTTGATAGTTGGAATGCGAAAATTGCCACTTGTAATAATTGTAAATTGATTTTCGAAAGGGCTAGTAAGGACATAGAAGAATACTACAAATCGGCTACTGAATTGGAAAGTGAAAGCAGACAAAGAAGATGGAGACTAAGAGATGATGTAATAATTGTAATTGTTTCTGTGGGGCTCTCTACACTTATCCAATATTTGATTAGCCTCCCCAAATAAAATCAAGAATCTTATTCTAACAATCATATTTGGATGCTATATAGGAGCCTATTTGGATCATACAATGAACCGAGGGGGTAGGGTGTGAGAGAGAGAGAGAGAGAGAGAGAGGAAGCAAGCGTTGACAAACTAATCAATCGCTGGGCTTAGAAAGAATGGGCGTTAACTGCCGCTATAATGTCCTCTTCCGTCAAGGTTGGGTACGCTGTAATTATACGCTTGAAATCGTAGCCAGCTGATAATAGTTCAAGTATCAAGTACACTGGAATCCTAGTGCCTTTGATTACTGGTTTCCCGCCTAGAATTTTAGGATTCACTTCAATACGTTCGCTCAATTCTCATCCCATAGATTGCTTGTGGATGATTAGAAATTCATTTTGAATTTCAAACCTTTAGTATTCAATTCATTACCAAAGAATTAAAGTTTTTTGGCTGAATTATAGGCACACAACTGCTAAAAACAGAAGCCTAGCCTAAACACATGCAATTTTACAGAAATAAGTATGGTATAAGCAGACGCTTGAAAGCGTTGCCCATTACTGAGAGATTACAGGTATTTTTCGTATGTTTTAAGATGCGGATTATTTGCTTTTGAAACGAAGATTTTGCCTGTGCCGTGCTCAGCTAAGTCGCCTAGAAACACGTAGAATGGGCCTGCCGCTGATTCGGTGTCGTCAATTTTGACTTTAGGCTTAACATTGTCAATGGTAAACGTGGGCATAACTTCATCTATTTTTCCTGAAACAACGATTTTTCCGCCAGTCATATTGGTGCCGACTCTTGTACTGGCATCCTTTTCAACATGAATAATGCCATCGCGCATATGGAAACCCAAGAATTGGCCAATGTTGCTGCCTTTTATCTTAATTAATCCGCCTCGCATGTAGGCGCCTGAGTCGCTGCCGACATTGCCGTCTACTACTATTTTGCCTCCACGCATGCCCTCGCTAACTCCGCGGTAGGGTGAAGCCAAATAATCGCCTGCGTTTCCGTGAACTTCAATTAAGCCATTCTTCATGGAACTGCCTGCCCATTGACATGCATCGCCGTTTACTGTGATTTTGCCGCCTGCCATTTTCTCGCCAAGGTGCATGCCTACGTTACCGTTGATAACGATTTCTCCGTTTTTCATGCCTTGACCTATCCGTCTCACTTCGCTTACGTCACCGTTTATTGTTATGCTCGGAGTTTCAGCGCCGTCTTCTTCTATTTTAAAGAGGTCGCTGAGCTTTTTCGGCTTGTTTCCTTCGTAAACGGGCAACTTTGCGATTTCAGCGGTGTCTTTACCCTGAAATACGTCAGGACTTATGCATTCAGCTTGGACTGGAAACGTAAATTTTCTCAGCGGAGTTAAAGTTATCATTTTAAACGTTCGCCTTCACAGTTATCGGATCTTTAACTTTAACGTAATGATCGTACACTGGATAATTGTCATATTCAACAGTCCAGTACTGCTTGAATTTGCTCTTCATGTCTTCGTCAATCGTGCACGGTTCAGCGGTTTGCACGTCAAGCCACATGGTTCTGCCGTCGACGTGCCCTACTACTTCGCCGTCTTTAACAACGATTTTGCCGTCCTTAATAGTGTAAGCCGCATGCTTGAACGCTCTGCGCACAGTCTTGTACTTTCGGGCTATATCGGTTGTTTCAGGATTAATATTGTATATTGCTATGTCAGCGTCAGCGCCTACGCCGAGGTGACCTTTGTTTTTGAGCCCTAAAGCTTTGGCTTGTCCTGCACGAGTCATTATTGCTAACTCATAGAGGCTTAATTCACGGTTAATTGAGGGTAGCAGAC
>JBEKHJ010000019.1:0-21820 GCA_050012335.1 Bathyarchaeia archaeon | reverse complement strand
ATGAAGGATGCAATCAGGTCTGAGTTGGCTTGCTACTTCAAGATCGATGAGACTGAGGTTGATGCAGATCTTGTTGGAAGCATGGCTGATACAGTATTTGGCGTAATGGAGCTCCCTGAAAGCGAGCAGGATATGGATCATGAGAAGTGGTTGGCAAGAAAAGCATAGAGCGAAGTGCGAAAGGAGGTAACAAGATGTGGATCATCATTAGTGAAAAGGGTTGTTTTCCTTATCTAAACTTGGAAACAAATGAAGATGGGACGGTACAAGCATTCGAGACAGAGGCTGAAGGAGAGGCGTGGGCAAAGGAAAACTGTGTATGGCGTTATAAGGTCATTGAGTGGGAATGAGGAGGTGAAACAAGATGGGTAAGGAATTATATATTGCAGTACATCATCATGATTATGGCATTTCAGTATTTCCTGTTCTGTCAGATCATTTACCATCTCAGGAAGAAATTATCAAGGTGTGGAATATCGACTTTGAACCGGATAAGGACGAATATATCGATATTGAACCCTCTGGTAAACCAAAAGAAATTTAGCGTTGTGTTCCTCCTCATAGCACGTCCAAAGGCGGTCATCGCTATTCGATAGGCGCACCAAGTCGATAGGATCAAAAAATAGAGATAGATATTCGGAGTAAAGCAGGCAAAAGATGTGGCCTAAGACGTAAATTTTATCTTTTAGGACTTCTTACGGAGAGATCCATATAAAGATTTAGGGGTAATACGAATCTGACGATTAAAAACGATTTTTTGATGTTTGATAAATGCAAGAAGGAGGGAGATATGAGAGCGGCGATTTATTGTAGAGTGTCAACTTCGGATGGAGGCCAAAACCCTGATGTCCAACTTCTACCCCTTCGTGAATTCATTCAAAACCGTGGATGGCAAATAGTTGGAGAGTTCATAGATAAAGAGAGCGGTCTGAAGGAAAAGCGAAGCGGATTTTCATCGGTGATGGAACTTGCAAAGCAGCGAAACATAGATGCGATAGTTGTGGCGTCCCTGGATCGGTGGGGAAGAAGTTTGAAGCAGTTGGTCAATACCCTGGATGAACTTGCGAGCCTTGGAGTCTCTTTTGTATCTCTCCGTGAAAGCCTGGACTTCACCACACCGACAGGTCAGCTAATGACCCACTTGCTTGGTGCCTTCGCCCAGTTTGAAGTGGCTTTGATCAAACAGCGTGTTAAGGCAGGAATTGCAAATGCCCGGGCAAGAGGGGAAAGAATAGGCCGCCCCAAAAAGGATATAGACTTGGATAAACTATTACATTTAAGAAAGCAAGGTGTCAGTTTTAGAGCAATAGCTAAGCAGATGGGGGTGAGTCCTGGCCTTGTTTATAAAATGTACGTAAATTTGGCTGTTAAAAAGTAATGAATTCAATGCCTGAATACAGCGGTTAATGATGTTCATAAACCAAATGGTTAATAAACGGTATGAGAGATGGACTTGGTTATCGTTCTTTTGATCCCTTCGCCCAACGAGACATTTGAGGTCAGGGGGATCTCGATTGATTTTCCTGACGCTGATCCTTTCCCTGTCTCTTTGCGTCTTTTTATCATTTTCAAAAATGGCTAATCTCACGGGGCAGTCAGAATACCGCTGCTTAGTGAGTAAAAAGACCACAAGATATGAAAAGGTTTTGAGGGAGAGAGTTTCGATTTGTTTAAACTTTACGATCCGAAAGGAGGTGAACCAAATGACAAAGACTATGAAAAAGAACGGAAGGAAACAAGTTAAGAAGGCTGAGGGAAAGAAGCCGAAAGATCCAAAGAGAGTAGAGGCGGCAAAGAAAGCGTGGGAGACCATTCGAGCGAAAGCGAAGGAAAAACATGTGATAAAGTAATCTGGTAAGACAAAGAGTTGAGGAGACGTGTTTACTCCCTGAGTTGATTCCTTTCAGGTTCGAGAAGAAAACGAGGGTTGTTGTGACCCGATTCCCGGTAGTCCTTCCATCAAGGGAATAACGTTCCTGTAACTGCAAGTTCACAGAGTTTCTCTTTGATGAGTTGAATTACCTGATCGCTATTAGAAAGTGTCTCAATCTCCTGTCGGGTCACAACAATCATTTGCCTCTGTTCTCTTAGAGCCGCCGCAATTATCTGATGCCCACCAGTACGGTCTATTGCGTCGCCAGTTATTCCGTTTAAGGCAACAAGAACCCCAAAGGGAAGGCCTCGGGTGCGTAGTTTAGTATCAAACCAGTTGACTTCGTTACTACCCACTGGAACCCCCCAGTTCTTACATTCGATCAAAAACAGATTGGGTAGAAACACTAACCCTTTGGGATGTTTGTCATTCCAAATCGCAACATCAATCTCTTCGGACTGAAATACGTTGAGGCTATTACGTTTTGTTATGGCAACTCCAGGGACACACCTGAAGACATAGGAAACTAACTCCTCAAGGGCACGACCACGTTCTGCTGTAGTAACACCGTTATCAGCTATGTCGAGATAGTTGGCTACCTTTCTTTTGGCAATTCTTGCCATTAGAGTTGACCTCCATGCAGTTGCCTGTTTCGGAGATCCCTAATAAGTTGTCCAAAACTCTTCCTGCGCATGCTTCTAATTAGTTCAAGAAGTGTTATGAAAATGACACGGGGAATCGGTGAGATAAAGTCTGCAAGATCAGGGGCAGAATTGACACCAACTAAGAGCACCCATTTTGAGGTAGTGTTGGCAATGAATGAGGAGGCGTGATACGCCATCCGACGGGCTGCTTCCTCGTTCAGGATACCACCCTTGAGGTCTATCAGCAAGGGGTTCCCTACCCACGGTGTAAGCTCATCAGCCCATATTGCAAGATCCGCACCGCTTTCAATCGTCGAAGGGGATTGAGCAACTACCTTGATATCACTCGCACGTAACACGTCAATTAGAATCTGTTCAGCCTGCATCTCAGTCATAGTCTCACTGCGTTCGTCGAGGAGATGCAAGAATCTGTCTGCAAGTTTCCCGATTGGGCGGCTTAAGGAGACATTGCTCTTCTCAGGTTTTCTCTTTTGAGGTTGAACGGACAGAGCCCTGTCAAGAGCGAAGCCAATAGCTTCGGAATTCGTAGAATCTGTTCGTAGATAAAGATGTTCTGAAACGTCAGAGGGAAGGTCTGAGATAGAAGGCGAAGCTAAGATCAGACTTCTCTTTTCAAGAGCATGAGCAAATCCAATCTCATAATAAACATTTGAGTTTTGGTATCTTGCATCGAGGACGGCAATAAACAGATCGGCACTCTTGATTGCATTGCTCAGATGCTCAGCTATGCTAACTCCGGCAACTGGTAATTCAAATGGGACTATGGGCTCTAATCCACGCTTGATCAGGGCATGCTTGATGGCGGAGATATCGACTCCAGAGGGCGCAGCAATGAAGCATGTCTTAGGTTTATTTCTCCTCTTTGATTCTGATTTTAAGATCATTCCTTACCTTCCTTCTTTGTTAAATTCCGTCTAATTGCAGGCAAGTGCGCACATCGTGCTCGGGAAAGACAAAGCTGTCAGGTTTTTAGTCCTCCGTTTGTGCCGCTGTTAGGTGAGGCGATTACTTTAATTGTTATAACGATATTGAAATATTCGTAATCTTGACAAGGAGTTCCTCATTGAAAAAACCTATTAGTAAATTAGGCTTAAACTCCTTGAAAAGATCTATGGTTGCATTTTTATTATCCAAAAACGAATAGGAAGTTTTATCCACCTTGAAATCAAATTTACTCATTGTCTTATCAATCTCGATTTCAACATGAAGAGTGTTTTTTAGTGGAGCGTGGGGAACGTTGGCATGAAATCGTTCGTACCAGCCATATTTCTGAGGGCAATAAAGCAAACAATTTCTATATCTGCTTTTAATTCTTTGGTCAAGCCTTATCATTTTGAAGTCGCCCTCGTCTTTGAAGTTAAAAACAAAATTTAATATTGATCCTTCGGGGAGTTCGAGGTCAAAATTGAGACTAAGTCTTTCAGTGATTGGCGACCTTAAGACCACAAATGAATGCTGGCGAGTGTCGGAACGAGGTAAATTCAAGACATCATTATTGCTGAAATCTGCAGACCCTGATATTTTTTCAAACAGTAATTGTTTAATAAAGATAAATCTTGATAGATAATCGACAGTTGCGGTTAACAAACCTATTGCCATTTGTGCTTGCCCAAGATCAGATGGCCAATCTTTGACCGATTGTTTTTGTGGGTGAATGAAATTTCGGTAGTTACGGAAAAGCCGGTAGACTTGCTCGAAATCTTTTATGTCTGGAAGAAGATCCAATTCTTTGAAAAGCAAATACATATCATCTATAGTTATATCCTTGACCTTTTTGGGTTGCCCCATTTTCTTACCGCTCGTATATTTTGGATAAGAGCCAGAATCTTTAATCTTACTTTTGAAGATGTTAAACAAATGATTAAAGATTCCTTCAACTGTACTGATAGAAAGGAATATTGTGCTGAGATTAGCATTTGCCATGAATACTCTGTCAAGCTCGTTGAGTCTCTGTAACAAGACATTCCGTAGATCAATATCGCTAATGAATGAAAGATCCTTTTTTGTTATTGTCATTTCTGCCTGATAGTACAAGAATATCCTCCTTGATTCATATAGCGTTTTAAATCACATCGTTTCGCCTAATCGGTCATATCCAACTTCAGGTTTGTCTATCCTTCCAAATTAGGAGTATAGACGAAATACTTCGGATATCCCGTCTATCGATTTCTGGTGGGAATATACACCTTTTTACAAAATTTGTAAATTATTTAGTACAGGAAGGAACAAACGAAATTTCCCTTTACCAATTTTTCAAAAAGAACCGATGGGGAGGATTAACGAGTTCACCTACAAATCGTTGGTGGTGACTCGGACTAAGCATCGAAGATTATCGTTTGAAATCTGGAATGACGATGTGGACTCTCGACTTGTTGACTTCAGGAAGGAGCCCTTCACTTACCACGAAAATTCCCTCTGCAAGACAATTTTAACGATGTCCCCTATTTCTCAGAAGCCATTTTTGACCGTGTGGTTTAGATCACTTCTTCACTCCGGCCTGGGCGATCTCCGCAGCGTTAGAGAGTTTCTCAACATTCCAACATAGCTCAATTAAATGTTGCGCCTGCTTTGCAGGGATAATGCCCTCGGCGAGATCAATGACCTTAGCCTCGAGGTCAGCGTCAGTCATCGGTCGTTCAACACTCCCGATGGCATGGGCGATGAACATCTCGAGCTTCCGGCCGTCCTTTAGAAAGATGGTGACCAGAGCCTGCTCTTCCTTTATGCTGGGATCTATGATGGCGGTGACTCTGTCTCGCAATGCTACGACAACAGGGTTGAGGACGGCGCTGTCGCTGTATTGTTTCTCACCGGCCTTGCCTTCCACGATTGCCACGGCCGCGGAGTGGTACACACTGAATTTGCCCTCAAGGCCGACCTGTGGGGTCTTCTTGCCCGTCAGTTCGAGAACGAGGGGATGAACACGCAGCTCGATGCGGTCAATCTGGTCAGGGGTCAACTTGTATTTGTTGCGTAGCTGGACGCAGGCATCGATGGTAGGGTGGATCACTATACCGCAGGCGAAGGGTTTGTACGTGTTGAAGAGGGTTTCATAAGTCTTGCCGAGTCCCTCCGTGATCTGAGAGTAATCCTGCTTGGTGCTGACGGTATTGGCCCAGCCACGCTTTGCCTCTAGGCCCTGATTGGAGCTTGTGTAGTTCTTGGAGGCGAGGAATGCCGCGGTCAGACCGTTCTGAGCAGCCCGTCCAGGATGAAAGCTCTTTGTCATGGTGCCGAACATCTCCCGCAGACCGACAGGCTGTGAGGCGGCGATCCCAAGCGCCCAGACCATCTGCTGCTCGCTGAGGTTGAGCAACTTACCAGCTGCCACTGCCGCGCCAAAGACGCCTGTAGTTCCCGTAATGTGCCAGCCGACATCATAATGATTTGGATAAACGGCCATGCCGGTGCGGAAGTCCGCCTCAAGTCCGAGGACCAGGGCGTTGAGAAAATCGCGGCCGCTCGTCTGCTGATAGTCCGAAAGCGCAAGGATTGCGGAGACAATGGGACCGGAAGCATGGATTATAGTCTTGAGATGGGTGTCATCGAAGTCGAAGACATGGGAACTGATACCGTTTATCAGCGCTGTCGTAATGACATCGAACCTCTCGGTTCGCCCCAGAACGGCTGCCTGAGGCGGACCCGAAAATGGAGCCAGAGCAGAGATCGCGATTTCCACTGTCTTGTGATGTGAGCCGCCGATAGCGCACCCCAGGTAGTTCAATAATGTGCGTATGGCCTCCTTGCGGACTGCTGCGGGCAAGTCTTCTGGCTTGGCCGAAACGACATAGCGGGCCAGCGTGCGGGTTACATCCTTAGGAATAGGCTTTGTCTGCGCTCCCTCTGATACGGTTCCGGCTGCATTCGCAAGTCCGGGGATTGCCCTACTTACTGAGGCGAGAGAGGCAGTTGTGATTGTGGTAAACATGAAGGTGCGGCGGTTGATGCTTAGCATGGAATACCTCCTCTTCATAAAGTGTGTTTCTCGTAAGATTCATTAGCTTCGGTTTGATAACAACTTGCTTTTCATGGGAGGATTATAAACTAAGGGAAAGACACGATCAAGAAGAAAAACAATGATATCCAAGGCAAGGGAACGAAGGGGGCTTCTGAAAAAAAGGGACTTTTCAAGTTGTCCTTTATAAATTTATTACCATTTGCAATGGAGCATAAAGAACCATAATTAATAATCACGATTTCAGAAGGAAGTCTTGCCGTCCGAAATTGCGGCGACCCCGAAGGTCAATTTTGGCTCCTTCACCTACTAATCCGTAGCGGCAAGTCGGTCTTTCATTTGATGATTACGGATAGAAATGTGCAACAAAAAGGCAGAGCAAAATTGACCCTGCCTTTTCGCTTCTTAAATTGTAGTACTACTGTTTATTCACCCTGTAACCCCAGAAAACCTCCTCCTCTGTCTCATTTGATGCACTCAATATATGCTGCGGTCCCCGGCTTGTTCAGAGTCGACGCTTGCGCAAACCCCCCGCCGTACGAACCGACCATCATATACGTCGAAGTATCCCTCTCACCCATAAACCGGTAATCGCTGAACCCCTTTTCCTGACACAGTTCCTTCGCCCTCCGATGCATGTATTTAACAGCCGTTGTCGTATCAATGTAGGCGTTCCCTGAAAACTCTACGAAATAAATATTGTCCTTGATGTGGGTATCCGTGTAACCACCCCGGAACCCTTTGGGTTGATATGGGGTTGCACACCCACTTACCAAAGCCAAGGTAAGGCCTACAATTACGATTAGAATAGCAATCTTCATTTCTGCACCCCCCTTTCAATTCTGTCACCTATTTCGTGTTGTGTGATTTGGCTTAGCCGCATAGCTCACCTGATCGGTTCAAGCAACGGCGGTGACGACGAGATCAGCCTGCGTGTCAGCGCATAAAACATCACCTCCTCTGTTCTGGCTTGATAGATGCTGATAGTGGGCCCAAATTTTCAACACGGACTCGAAACTTTGATAGGCAAAACTTTTTTGGGTCTTTCTCCATTCATCCCCCTTTTGGAAAAGAGAAAGTCTTGGAGGATTGCTGAATCAAGAATACATCGACTATATTTTTTGTCAATGGAAAAATGGGCGAAGATTATCATATTGAGGATTATCGATGGAAATCTAGCATTCCGGTATAGAATCTCAGCTTGTGGACTTCAAGGAAGAAGTCGTTTTTCTTAACAAGCCCTGCCGATCAGAAAGCCTTTTTGACGCTTCCAGATAGTATTAATTGGGTCTATAATGAAAATCTACCAATAGCGTGTAGAAACATTCGCTATCGTTCAGTAATGATGAGGCATGGGCATTGCATACGGGTCTTTTTTCCTGGTGAAGAACCGCGGACGAGCCCAACTCAAAGAATGGGGGTATCGATGCCAGTAACCGGAAAAGAACGGCGACGTTTCTCAGATTTGCAACATTCAAGGGACAAGGAAGGTCTTGATTGGCTCATCGAAGCAATAAAGGAGCCACAGACTGTGTTGTGGACGGAGAAAATGAGACTCAGACCGCAAGATACGACCGAATTGTTGAACAAGGTTGCAAACGGCCCGCGAAGGGAAGGGAAAAAGGCCCTGGTTATTCTCGGTAGGATGCAGGGAATCAGGATACGCACGCTCTGCCCAATATTTGACATATCCCTAGGCACTGTCTGTAGGTACTGCAGGAGGTTCAACGACATGGGGATAGAAAGTCTTTCCGATGGGCATCCGGGACCTGCACCAAAAGCAGAGGATGAAACAATAGAAGCAGCTGTGTTCTCGGTGATTCACTCTCCACCTTCCGAGCACAACATCAATAGGACCTCCTGGAAGTTTGAAGACATTTGCAAGTGCTTGTCTAAACAAGGAATCCACGTCTCAAGGAATCTCATTAGCAAGATCATAAGAAGAGCCGGATACAAATGGCGCAAAGCGAAAACAGTTCTGACCAGCAACGACCCCAAATACAGGGAAAAGCTGGATCGCATCAAATCAATCCTGTCAACGCTTGGGGAAAACGACCGCTTCTGTTCCATTGACGAGTTCGGTCCCTTTGCGGTTAAGATCAAGGGAGGGAAGAGGTTAGTTGGTCCGAACGAGTACCCGCATGTCCCTCAATTCCAGAAATCCAAGGGTTGGTTGATTGTGACAGCAGCTCTCGAATTGTCCCAAAACCAAGTTACGCACTTCTATTCAAAAGCGAAAAACACCACAGAGATGATCAAACTGCTTGAAGTGTTGCTGGAGAGGTACAGAGGTTGCGATAGGCTGTATTTTTCTTGGGATGCTGCCTCTTGGCACGCTTCAAAGGCCCTCTACGAGAAAGTGAAAAACGTAAATTTGCCTGAATATCGAGCAGAGGCTCAAACTCCGATTGTTGAACTCGCTCCGTTGCCCAAATCAGCTCAGTTCCTGAATGTCATTGAGTCGATATTCAGTGGTATGGCAAGAGCGATAATTCACAACAGCGACTATCAATCAGTTGAACAAGCCGTCGTGGCGATTGACCGTTACTTTCGAGAAAGGAACGAGCACTTTCTGAACTATCCCAAAAAGGCAGGGAAGAAATTATGGGGCAACGAAACTGTCGTCAGTGAGTTTGCCGAGTCGAATAACTGCAAAGATGCAAGGCGGAGATGAAGCAGGGGTATCATTGCAGGCGGGAGCATGGCACACCTTCTATCGATTACCAATTGTATTCTTCAATGGTATTTGAAAAAGTGATTTTACCGATTACAGGAAGGAATCCTCGGTGCTTCTACATGGGGAAGCCCTTCCATGCAAAGCTCTTGGCTAAAGCGGGCTTCTAATGAAGTGAAAAGGGTGATTGCTCCAAAAAGAGGACACACTTAAGGCTGACGTTAGGGGTAGGCTTTTTTTGCCTTGTGCAAAGGCCTTAAAAATGCACAATCTGTCATGCCTGTACCAAATTATGCTCTTTATCCAAGGATTTGAAATAAGGTCATTTTTTAAATCTTAGAAGCACTTTTCATCAATTCACTAACCCAAATCTTACAACTTCTTAACATTGCACGATTTTTTAAACACTCTGATTCCAAGCCCGATAAGCCTACTTGGAGTTCACGTGATGGAACAGTAATTGGCATAATGTTTGCTCTTAAGTACTTTAGAGGAAAGTAAAATGCGGAAAATGCGGAAAATGCCCGAAATGATGATTCTTCCGTATGACCGGAAGTTCTTTTTTGTAGCAAATAACACCACTCGTCCCGAAAAGACAGAGGGTGGAGTTGAAAAGAGGAAGGTTAACGAAATCGTAGCAGAGGATAGGGAATGGGATTTCGTCCTTGATTGTTATGCAGGGTTTGGAATCTCGACATCGATTTTTGCCAAACATGCAAAAAAGGTGGTAGCCCTGGAAGAGGACTTTAATAATGCTTCGGCCATGTGGGTGAACCTTTATCAATACTACCAAGCTAATGAGATCGGGTATGTTGAGATACTTAACGATGACAATCGCTCTTACCTCAACCCAGCGCCGGAACTAAAACAACACCCCCCTAACTTGATAGACTTAGACCCCTTTGGCAGTTGCAAGAAGCAATTAGAGTTGGCCCTTGAGTGGATGAAAGATGGGGCACTTCTCCTGACGAACGGCCATATCGGACGAATTTCAAGAAATATGAAATGGGTTGAAAAGGTTTATCCAGACATTGGAAAGCGCTACATTGGGGATAAAGCAGTCGACTGGCCCGAAGAATACTATATTCCATGGCTGCAAGAGAACTATCCCCAGTTACGAAGAGTCGTTCACTTTTACGCCCATCCTACATCAGTAAGGTGCGTGTGTGAGGTAGGGGAATTTAAATTTTTTGAGAAGACCATTCAAAAACTGGACAAAAGGCCCAAATACCTTGGCAAATACAAGGATATGAAAAAAAATGAAGAAAAAAACGGAAAACGAGTTAATAAAAGTTAAAACCGATTCTTTGAAAATGCAGGAGCCATTTAAAAGTTTGTTTTCTGAGGATACTGAAACCTACAAACAGACCTACTCAAAGGTATACGTGAATATGGATCTTCTGGGATTCGATGAGGCTCAACCAATCATTGTATGGAAGGGCCGGAATATCGTAATTGATGGCCATACTCGTCTAAGAGTCGCTCTCGAAAAAGAGATTAAAGAAGTCTCGGTAATCAAGAAGGAATTTCTGAATGAGGACGACGCAATCCAATATGCGGTTCATCTTCATCGGGATAGGAGAAAATTCACAGATGCAGATATCTACCGACTGGTTTGCAAACTGGACGATAAACATCCCCCAGGGCGTCCTCTAAAAACTGCATCAGTTGATGCAGTTTCCAATCCTTCGCTCTTTCCTGACTTTAAAGAATACGGAAAAGATTTAGGCATATTGGGCGGCATTAAAGATAAGCGTAAAACAGTGCATCTCCCAAAAACTCCTTACCCCCGAGATGGCTACCCGGTGACTGCTCTTAACCTGGCAATTCATGACAGAATTCCAAGTTTAAACGACGGTAACGAAATGGGTGGACTTGAAGTTGGGCCTCAGAAAGGCGGCCGACATAGTAGGTTAGGATTTGAAGGAGATTTACGGGAAGGTTTAGCTCAATTCAAGGAATGGGCATATGGAAGGTCTGACGATATAACAGCGACCTTAATCGGAACGTCCCGAACCAAGGTTGATAAATGTAGACGAATAAGAGATTGCAAGAATAAAGACCTAAGAGAAGACCTTCGGGACAAAGTCCTTAGAGGAAAGCTAACCATTAACCGAGCGTCTTCAATTGTGAAGAACAATGGCAAGCATAGAAATGACCCTAAATTGGAATTTCAAAAAGGTATTGTGGTACATTCGAAAGATCAATATATCGATTCTATCGATTTGGACTCCGTCAAGTGGGTCATTCTTGGCACTCACGGAAAACCTCCCAAAATCAATGATCCTATACCAAAAGATTCCATAATCTCCCCCAAAGAATAGAAACTTCCGTTCAATCTTCAATGCCTTCATAGTTTCCTCAAAAAAAATCAAAACTTTTTGTCCGCTATGAACCGTTCATAAACCCCCCGAGAAACAAATTAATTTTCAAGACATGATCTTTCAAAAAAATAGAAAGATTTTTTGTTATATATATTAGGTTTAGGTGTTTTTAGAGAGAAGGAAAATAAATGATGTGTGTAAAAGGGGATATACAAATGGTTTTTTACAAGGGGTTGAACAGTTTTCAAAGGCCCCCCAGCCTCACACATCCTGTTCAATCCCTTTTTTTGCACTTTGCTTAGATGAATTTTGGGGGGGATTGGTAAGCCAGTTGCGAACTGGAAACCAGAGGTAATATGCGAAACCAATCCCCTTCCAGATGAACCTACCGATGAATTGCCCCACTAGATGAATCCATAGATGAGTTGAAGTGGCCTCTTTAGATGAAGTCCTTTCTAAGATGAACAATCTTTCAAGATGAATTGGGTTCAATTCCTTTCCCCAAAAGGAATAATAAAACTAAGAAAGGACACTATCATGAATAGTGATCGTAGTGTAAATGATGTATTGTTGGTTGCCTACCTAACGGTTGCAGGGTTCAAACAATCCCACCATCCATTTCTCGCCGGTAACTTCATGCAGTTCTGTTTTGAACGGACTCCTGAACTCGAGACAGAGATTGAAAAGTTCTACCTACGGGAAACTTCCGTTGATGCCTTAACTCTATTGGAGGCCTTTCGCACAATCAAAGCCTGGGCATCAGAAGTTAAGAAGAACAAAGGGGGTGGTCGGCATGGAAACTACTAATACTCCCGCTGTTAAAGATCAAAAAGAGTTTCAAGAAAAATTGGACGTAATAAAAGCCGGTATTAAAGCCGGGAGAGAAGCTAAGCAAGCCGAAGCTTTTGCTCTTCCAAAGGATGAAGAGGTAACTCCTACGCCGGGAGAGCAACCCGAACCTCCAAAGCTTCCTAAACCTGTTTTTGATTTTAGTATCGAATCCTTCGATAAGATGCTGGCGGGGTTTCTTAGGGACGAATCCTTTTTCAAACTGTTTAGAAAGTGGATGAAACCTATTTACTTCACTCCAATAGTTTCAATGCCATTTGAAATCCATAGGTTCGTTTATGAGAAGGCTGTAGAACATTATGATGCCTTTGGCGGACTAATTGAGAAGCATGCCTTGGATGATGCTATTGTAGAGAAACTAAAGACCATGGAACGTGAATTTTCAAAACTTAGTGAACGTGATCGTGAAAATGCCACAAAGCCCTGGCGAGAGATTTCCGCAAAACTCTATTCCCTGAATCTTGAATCCTCTTTGAAATACATCAAAGCCAGGATGATCCACTTTCTCAAAATCCAAGCATCGAGAGAGGAAGATCTTATTTACGGAAAGGAAACGCTGGGCTGGACTTTGTTTGATGATTCAAAAATTCTTGAACATTCAAAACGTGTTGCTGAAATTGCCGGTATCGGGAAAGAAGATCAATGCCGGAAGATCAGAACTTGTAAAGATGTTGATGAAACCCTATCTTCTGAGGCCGATGATTGGATCGTAAGAGGTTTGATAGCCAAGAAAGATATCAATATCTGGTATTCACCTCCCGGCGTTGGCAAGTCGCACTTGATCTGGCTTTTGGGTAATGCTGTAAACGATGGTAAGGAATGTCTTGGAATTGATATTACCCAAACCCCTGTAACTTACCTTGACCTTGAAAACACAGAGGATGTACGAAGGCACATCAAAAGATTACTTGGGGCCGGAAAGATGGGGTTGATAACCTTGGATGATGATATTGAAATCCCTAATATAGATTCCGCTCCGGAGAAGTTTGAGGAGTTTATATTAACCTTGCCAATAGGTCTTATTCTTATTGATCTCTTTTCGATGATAACCGATGAAACTAAATTTGCTGAGAGCAAGTGGGAAGTTGCTCCAATCATCAAAGTATTAAAGCGTTTGTGTAAAAAAGGTTATACGTTTCTTTTGATCTTCCATAGTTTGAAAGCTGATCCAAAAACAATCAAAGGGCCACAGGAACTTTTAGGAAGGGCAGGACATGTGGTCTCAATCTACAACGTGTCTGAAGTTGGTGAGGAAAAGGAATTAGAAGAGATTGATCCTAATAAACCAAGAACCCTGTTTGTTGGAACGGGGGCAAATCTGAAAAGTAGGCATAAGAAATCCATCTATTGGCTGAAGGCAGATATGAATGAAGAGTCCGAACAAAAGGGTTTTAGACGGATGGGAAGCCCAACTGATTCTATTCTTGAGAAGATTCAGATTGCATTAAGAGGTTATCTCAAGAATAAAGAGATCTCTGAGGATTCTGCCGATTACTTTCCAAACCAAACGGTGTTCATCGAGTTGACTCGAAGCCTTTTGGGATGTTCTGAAAAGAAGGCACGAGCCTACATCAAACAAGGCAATGGAAGATATTGGACAGAGAGGCAGACTGGCACTAATTTCCAATATTACCCAAAACGATGATGGAAGTAATGCGGAAGTGGTGAAAACTTCACCACTTCTATCCCTTTGGAAGTAATGGGAAGTAATGATTTAAAAGATGTGAATATATTAATAATTTAAAATGCTTGAATACTTCCACCATTTTGGAAGCATTGGGAAATAGGTATTACACTCCTACTTCCCTATTTCGTTTTACTAATAGGGAAGGAAGGAGGATACCCAATAAGAAGTAATCTTATAGATTAGTCTTTAAAGACATCCTTCAAAGAAAGGAAGTGCAAGATGCATGAAGATCGAAGAAGACAAGTCCTTGCAAGTATCTTTGGGGAAGAATATGAAGTCAGAGCCGAGCAGTTCAGGATTAATTGCTTCAATCCCACGTGCGGCGATACAACTGGCAACCTGGAGGTAAATCTTGAGAAAGGAATTTTCCACTGCTGGAGATGTGGTTATAGCGGGAACATAAGGCAACTGCTAAAGGACTATATCGGAAAGGCTGTAGATATTGATGAGTATGTTACTGCTGAGGAACTCTCCAAATTTCAGTTAGGATATGATGAAGAGGAGATCGAACAAGAGAAGGGCCACGTTAATCTTCCAAAGGAATTTGTCCCCCTATGGGGGGATAGGAAGTTATCTTTTACTGGAAAGCGAGCCCTGAATTATGTTCTTGGACGAATGAGTAAAGAAGATATCGAGAAATACCGGATAGGATATTGTGGTCTTGGATATTACAAGTGGAGAATCATTATTCCCGCCATAGAAGATGGAGAGATTAAATACTTTGCTGCCAGGCTTTTCTTAGGTCAGGGTGAGAGATATAGAAACCCGAAGAAGGAGGAGTGCGGGGTAGGTGCTAATGAAGTTGTTTTCAACATAGATTCCGCCAGGTCTTTAAACCGTGCTATTCTGGTTGAAGGGTGTTTTGATGCCATTAGAGTGGGGTCGGACGGAGTAGCACTTTTTGGAAAGCATATTTCGGATAATCAAGTTTTTAAACTGCTCAGTATCGAGAATATCTATATCATGCTCGACCAAGATGCATTATTAGACTCTTTGGATATAGCCCACCGTTTCTTAGAGAAGGGAAAGAAGAACGTTTATCTCTTGTCTCCTCCTCATGGTGATCCTTCTGACTGGCCCCGGGCCGAGATTAGGAAGTGGATTACAGCCGCTAAACGTTTTTCCTTTGAGGATGAATTGAGAATCAGATTTGGGGATTAACAGGGAGAGAATCCTCTAACCCAAAAAGAGTTTACCCAAGAGATGGATAGGAAGGGTTATCAAAAAGAAAGAAGGAATGATGCTATTTAATGGGTTGGAGTAACACCTTGGACGTAAAAAGATGTAGGGTGTAGGGTGGTGTAGGCATTTTGGTACTGCCCCATGAATAGCTTTTCTCTGTGCATACTTTCCCGTTTTTCCCCACATTTGCCTACACCCTACACCCGGAAAGGGAATTATAATGGACGGAGAAATTAGTCGAACTGAGATCCAAGAGTTTGTAGCATCAAATGGATTGGACATAGATCTTTTGGACGAGAGAGAGGAAACCCTTGAAGCCTTACAACGGGAATTTAATCTCTTTATCAGGGGCTTTGGGAACTGTCTTCAGGACAGGTTCTCAGTCATCGAACATAGGTTGGACAGGCTGGAGCAACTGGTAGAAGAAAGGTATTAACATCAAAAGCCGACGAAAAGAAGCATATCAGAGAGGGACAGCAATAAAAAGCATGCATTTTACAAAAACACTGATTTAAGGTAGGATATAACCCATCTCTATGGGAGGTGGGTTATGGAGGGAAAAATTTGGCCTATTTTAGGAAAAATTCACTTTATTTTCTGGATCTGTGAAATTCTTGGAGTCGGCACATTGATAATCACGGCATCTGAACAAATTAAGCAACATTTTGGACTCACCACCATAGTAATAATTGATTTGATAGCGTTGGTGCTGATCATTGTCGGAATTATACGGGAGAGGATTAAGCCTATTGTCCTACCTAACTCCATAGATAAATCAAAACCTAAACCTTCATTCAAAACGATAGAAATAAGACCAGACTATACCGATAAAGAAGAAATCGTCTACAAATCAAAAGTTCAAATTGTATTGCAATCTGAGCAGGAGTGCTTTATTAAAGCTGCAATCTGGAGGGCAGATGGAGGTGTTGAACTACAATTGCCTGGGAGCCTAAAGTTACGCCCTAAGAACATTAAGGGTGAATGGTCTCAAGATGAGTTCCCTGCAATTGCTGTTCCTCCGGGTGGAATGTTTAGTACATGGATAGGCTTACGTGGAAAATTACCTCCAGAGGTTGTTAGGAAAATACACGAAACAAAAGGATTCGGCACCTTACTATTAAAGATAAGTGGTTATAGTGATGACGTAGAGATACCGATTTGAATAATATTGTATGGCTTCGATTAATTCGACTCAATGCTTATTTCCCTCCAGGAGTAAGCGACTCCCATTTAGCAGACACTTTGAAGGGTGAAGTAACGATTTATCAAATAATTATCGGTTAAAGGTTTTGTATGGATAGAAACACTCAATTTAAAATGATTGACCAAGCTTTTTTGCCGGCAAGGGAAATTGAAATCCCAGATTTGTTCTCGGGTCGCAAGGAAGAAATTATCCAAGGTCTCTACGCTTTGCGATCTGAAGGCGCAAGTATTTGTATATATGGGAAACGTGGCGTCGGTAAATCTTCAATCGCAAAGCAATTACGATTAGTGGCATCAGGCCTCCCTGATCTAACGGATTTGATAAAACGCCCAGACTTATTTGATCCTACGGTGTTCAATTTTCCAAGTGTTTATTTTTACTGCGATGATACTATCAAAGATGCAGATGATCTTTTCCGCAAAATATTAGCTGATCGTGATAGTTTAAACGGCATTTGCCAATATAACGATGGCATAATTTTGAAGAAAACTAAGACGAAGACCACCAAAACTGCTAAGCTGGCTTGTAGGCTCTTGGAAGCAGCTGCTACTGACGAGCAAGAAACGGAAAATATTGTCGCCGGATTAGATTCAGTCTCAGCTTTTAAGTCAGTCACAGCTGAAATAGTTGACTCAGCCAACACTGATAACATGGTTGTGGTGATTGATGAATTTGAGCGGGTTTCAAGCAAAATTGGCATTGCAAGTATCATAAAAACATGCCCTCATGTCAAATTCATCTTGGTTGGTATATCGGAAGACTTAAGATTGTTAATTAGTGATCATGAATCTGTTAGTCGTCATTTTGCCGAAGGCACTATCAAACTAAATCCTATGACCGTTGAGATGCTTATCGAGATTCTTAAACGTGCCGAAGCAAAAATCAAGGAAATCAAGTTTGAAGAACAAGTTATTGCCAAAATAGTCGAATTGGCAAATGGGTATCCCCACTGGGTTCATTTAATGGGAAAGTTGAGTTGTATTGATGTAGTTGAACACGATGGCAAAACAGTTCAGATGGAAAACTTTCAGAGAGCGTTGGAAAAGATAGCTCAAAGGGAAATTATCCATGAAGATAACTATATGAAGGCTACCTTGGGCTCAAAAGATAAAGAAAAAATGCTAAGAATACTCGCCTCAGATAAGGAAGATAAACTGAATCCTGAAGAAAAATATAAGGTTGCCGAAGAGTATGGAGTATCTTATTGGGGCTGGCGATATTACATTCAAGATCTTATAAAATCAGATATCCTACAACAGATTAAGTATCACTTTACGAGCTTCAAAGACATTCGATTCAAAGTTTATTGCCAAATCAGACCGCCACTATATCCTGAAAACTCAATAGGAAATCTTACTGATAAGAAAAAGGACACTTACATTGCTCGCACAGTTACGAATTTTGTATTGGATGAAAACGTAGTAGCATATTTAAGTGCCAATAGCACCGATTATATCTATCGTAAGGCATCTAAATTTGTACCAATTTTCAATTATGAATATTATGTGGGTACATCTCTTGAGCCAAAAACGATTTTATACGATAGTAAAGGTAACCCGATAAAAAAGGCTGAATCCTAAGCTCTGTAGTCATCTTATCCTTCAGTTAACATACCCCTGTTCTACCAACCTTCATTCCTCTTTGAATAATAAAATTTTTGAGGAGACGTACATTTTCCAAAATTAATCCCTCAATCTTGTTTAATTATATGAGAGACAAAAAACATGTGTCTATCCTTCGTTGAACAGTTCATGGAACGTAGTAGTCCAAGGCAAGAGAACAAAGGAAGGGAGGTGAACGTTTACGTTTGATAGCCATGTTAGGGGAAGGTTCCAGAATCAGAAAAAACCCAATTTCCAAATTACAGACATACGATCCGGCTACGGACTATGAAGGATGATGATTAAGACGTGGTCAAATCAAAAATAATCAACATGACTGTGTTTAATTAATACAGAGAATAGAGGAAGTAATGAGAGCGATCAAAACGGGGGATCAATCCAATCAATTAAAGAAGGCGATTAGTAGGGTCAATCTGGAACCCCATCCAGGCTCTCAGTCTCGAATGTCGCCTTCTTTAAATGGGTTCGATGTGGGCAAGAAAGGATGTGTATTATGAGTAGTGAAGCTGCAAAGAAAGCATGGGAAACCATCCGAGCTCGTAAAGCCGGAATGGAAATTCCACCACGGGATATGAGAGGCATAAGACGAAAGTGGAATTGGACAGAGCATCAGTCTAATAGATTACACCAGGTGCAAGAGATACTGGAAGACCTAAAAGACTATAAGCCCTTAACTTTGAGGCAGGTCTATTACCAGTTAGTTGGTCAGGGTCACATTGATAATAACCTTAGTCAATATGGAAGTCTTTCACATCTCTTGAAATGGGCCAGAATAGAGGGTCTCATCTCTTGGGATGACATCGAAGATCGAACAAGAGTCTTTCATGATCAAACAGGTTGGATATTGGAGGACTTTATTACACAATCTCTCGAGCAGTTTCTAACTGGCTATAGACACGACCTTTTGTGGAACCAGGAAAAGTTTGTCGAGATTTGGATTGAGAAGGATGCTTTGAGTAGAGTTGCAGAACGGGTGGCAACCAACTACACAGTCTCAGTCATAGTTAATAGAGGTTTCGCTTCTATATCTTTCCTTCACGACTACGAATTGCGGATTGCTCAACATCCAAACAAGAGGCCTGTTATCCTCTACTTCGGGGACTTTGATCCGAGCGGAAAGGTGATGCTTCCGGCTACTCAGAAGACTTTGGAAGATGAGATGGGCGTTCAAGGGGTAGAGTTCAAGATGATTGCTCTGACCGAAGAGGACATTGCCACGTACCATCTTCCCCATAAGCCGGAAGCCATTAAAGAGAAAGACCCCCGGACACAAAGACATATTGACCAATATGGGGAGTTAGCCGTTGAACTGGATGCTTTGGATGTTAGAGTCTTGGAGGAAAAGATTCGAACTGCTATCCTGGAAGAGATTGACTACGACCTTCTCAATGCTGAGCGTGAGACTGAGACTGAGGAGTCTAATCTATTATCCAGACTGAAAGACAGAACAATCGAAGCAATCCAGAATGAAAGGACGGGTTTAGCATGAAAAGACAATGTCACACCAGAGTTAGATATGGCATTCCTGATGGGCGTTGCAAAAATGCCGCTAAGCCTGGTTATAATTTTTGTTTTACTCATTGTCGGCATAATGGTCTTGAAGTTGAAGCTGAGAAAAAACCTGAAAAATGAGGAAGAAAAAAATGACTAAGAAAGAGATGAACATGGCCATGCTTGCAGAAGCTCTCCGATCACTAAACGAAATTGTAGCGGAAGAAGAACCTGAAGACTGGGGTGAGGAGTCCAAGGACGAGAAACTCTCAGAGGAAGAAGATGATCGGTGCGCATATTGCGATAAAGAGATTGATCAAGATAGTGAAGTCTTCGGTGTGCTTCTTACGATCGGAGAAGTGTATGACTTAAAAGATTTAGGGGGCGAAATGATTTCAGTATGTCTTGAAGAAGCCAATCGATCCATTCCAGCAATGGTAGCTACAGAGGATTCGGACGCTAAGAAGGATGGTGGTGACATCTGTTTTATGACGTGTAGTGAGCGTTGTGCTCAAAGCTTAACAACCACCCTTCAAAAAGAGATAGATTTTTGGAAAATAACGCTGAAACAGCGCCACCCAAAGACCGAGAAGCAGGCGTGCATTGTGACCGATTCAGGTCATATAGGCGCTCCAGGAACCGTTTGCTAACTCTTTCAAATATAAAGGGCACGAATGAATTACCTTACTCCCAAGGATCTTGCTGAGCGTTATCGGATCTCGGAACGTCAAGTCACTCATTTGGCAAGGATTGGGTATTTGCCAGGGATCAAAATCGGAAAGCTTTGGCGTTTTAGAGCAGAGGATATTGAGGCATGGGAAGGAAGACATAGAGGAACTGATGAGATTACCAAACTGGCGGATGAAATTATTATGGAGTCTTGTTAATTGTGCCGGATTCGAGTTTATGCTGGATATCATTGATATCGTAAAGTAAGAAAAAATGCAACTTATTGACCTTGTTGAAAAAGATGACCAATTATTATAGTATACCTCGTATGGGAAGAAAAAAGAAAGGGTATAAGGCACCCGAAGGCCTGGTCAGGATGCCCGGGTCTCCTTATTGGTGGATTGTTTGGAAGGATATCCGAAAATCCACGAAGGTTCTGCTTGAGGACATCTCGAAGGCTACTATCCTACTACTTGAAGTTGAGAAGCGATGGTATGAGAAGAAAGATAAAACCAGGCAGATACTCGGGGATTCTATCCCGTTTTCACAACTCATCAAGCGCTATCATGCAGAAATCACTCCTTCGAAGAAGTCTGCCAGGGCTGACCATACAAATTCAAATTTTCCTTTGAAGTATTTTGGAGATCGTTCTATTGACACGATTAAAGCCCGGGACATTTATCAGTATTTTGAGTGGCGCAAGGAGCAGAATTCCGAAGTTACCAAGAGGGCGGTTTCGGGTTCTACTATGAACCGTGAAAAGTCATTAATCTCTGATGCATTCTCCAAAGCCATCAAGTGGGGATATGTCGAGCGAAACCCTATTAGGGAGGTAGAAGGATTCCCGGAAAACAAAAGAGATCGGTATATTACTGATAAAGAATTTGAGGCAATCAAAGAAGCTGCACAGACAACGACAGGGGCAGGGCATTTGCCAGATATAATGGATGTTCTCTACTACACGGCACAGCGATCTGGAAGGATCTTCAGTTTGAAATGGAGCCAAGTGGATTCCAAAGAAAGAAGAGTCATACTGGGAGATAGTACCAGCACAAAAAGGGTGCCTGATGAAATCTGGATGAGCCAACCCCTTTTTGAGATTTTGTCGAGGCTCAGAGCCGAAAGAGGATTACAAAAAATCGTTGGTTCCTATGTTTTTCAGAAGGTCAACGGAAAACCTTATCGTTCCGTCAAAACTACCTGGAAGACCTGTTGCAGAAAGGCAGGGGTCACCGATGCTAAGGTTCATGATATTCGACATAAGGCAATCACTGACATGGGGAGAAAGGGTTATTCCCTTCAGGAGATCGCAAAGATAGCAGGACACTCTCAGATCTCCACCACAATGAGATATACCCATCTTAGGGCGGAGGATACGAGAGAAGCCTTGGAAAGCCTCGGAAGAAAATAAGAAATACTTCAAAAATACTTCAAATATTCTTCAAATATTATCAGACGCAAGAGCAATTAATAAAAACTTAATAGTTTCATGTAATTATGGAGCCCACGGACGGATTTGAACCGCCAACCCGCTGATTACAAATCAGCAGCTCTACCATTGAGCTACGTGGGCGTTTTTTAAAAAACGTGACATGTGTCCGTTCTTCGTGTCCGGAATTTACTTG
>JBEKHJ010000018.1:0-22484 GCA_050012335.1 Bathyarchaeia archaeon | reverse complement strand
GGGTCTCTAAACATTATTTGTTTTAATGCCTCATGCATGATTCTACTTTCTGCCTATTATGATTAGCGGTGGCGAAAGTTTAAAGCATCGAGGCTCTTGTGCTCGGAGCAGTCTGATACCTCCCTTATTCAAAGTAGAAGAAAGTGGAAGTAAGTTGACGTGTAAGCTCTCTTATTGGTTAATGGTTTAGCTGGTTGGTTAGTCGTCTTCCGCGTCTTCCTTCGCTAATTCAACCGAAATTGTGTCGTCATGGCTGACGGCATTTTTGCGTGTTTCTTTTTTGCTTGGCGGTTCCTGTTCTCTTCCTCTCATGAATCCTTCTTCGGCTGCGCTGATTTCGTCGTCATCTAGCATTTGTTCTCTTTCCCGTGTATCGTATATGTCTTCAGTTTCGTCTTCTGTTTTGTCTTTCGGTTCTCCGGCGTAGATGTAGGGTTGGGGCTTTTTTCTTGTTTTGCTCATTTTTTCTCTAACCTCTCTGATTACTGGAAAAATTTTTGACTTAAACAAACTATAACTTCGAATTACTTTTATGACTATGTGACTGAGCTCAGACAGTCACATATATCGGCACAAAAAAGTTGGTGCTAAATCTAAAATGGATAACAATAGTCACTCAAACTATTTTTCATGTGCATAATACTCTTGATTGTAAAAATAACATAATTACAAAAATGTGCCCTTTCTAACTGCAAATTACTCGTCTTTGAAGAAAACCTAACTTTTAACGTACTCTTTTGCCTGAAATTGTGCTAAACCTTTTTATACATCAAACCTGACTGTTGGGGTGTCACATTAACTCATGTATCACAAAGCTCCTGAAGCTTTTAGAGAAATCATGAAAAAGTTCTGTGGCAGGAGAAAAAATAATATATGCAAATTCAATCATTTAAGGACTTTCCCTTAACTGTGGAAATCCTCAGAAGTATAGAAGAACTTGGGTTTGAGAGTCTTTTTCCAATTCAAGCTCAAGCAATAATGCCGTTGCTTGAAGGCAAAGATGTCATCGGGCAAGCGCAAACGGGAACAGGCAAAACCGCAGCGTTCGGCGTTCCCATGGTTCAACGTTTAAACCGTGAAATTCGCGGTGTTCAAGGCTTGGTTTTAGTGCCAACTCGCGAGTTAGCCGTGCAAGTGGCTGAACACATGGCGTGTTTTGCGAAATACGCTAGACTGAAAGTTTTAGCTGTTTATGGTGGAGAATCAATCAACAAGCAAATACACGCCCTATCAAACGGTGTTCATATTGTTGTCGGCACGCCTGGCAGATTAATCGACCTCATGGAGAGGCGAGTGCTAAATCTCTCATCCGTCCGCATAGTGGTTCTTGACGAAGCAGACAGAATGCTTGATATGGGCTTCATAGAAGACATCGAGCTTATTCTTTCGAGAATACCGTCAGATAGGCAAACTAGCCTTTGGTCAGCAACAATAGATCAATCAGTTATGAAAGTCTGTAACAAGTACATGAAGAACCCGCAGAAAATTCTTGTCAGCAAAGACGAAATCGCACTAACCCAGATGAAACAGTTCTACACAGTCGTCAATCAACACGGAAAGTTCGAAGCCCTCTGTACCATTCTTCATAGCGACCAAGTGGATAAAGCTATCATTTTCTGTCGAACTCGCAGAGAAGCAAGCCGGCTCGCTGACCAACTCTACCGCAAAGGTTGCCGAGTAGAAGCATTGCATGCTGGCTTTACTCAAGCGCAGAGAGACCGCGCAATCAACGATTTCCGCTCGGACAGACTTAATCTGCTAGTAGCAACGGATGTTGCCGCAAGAGGCTTAGACATTCAAGGCATAACCCACATAATCAACTATGATGTGCCGATGGATGCGCTAGTATATTTCCACCGCATAGGCAGAACTGCACGCAAAGGAGAAGAAGGCACAGCCATAACACTGGTAAGCTACGGTGAAATGTCAGACTTCAACAACATCAAAGCCCTGACCAAAACAAAAATTCAAGAAATCAAATCAGCAACCGCCGAAGACGACTCACCCATTAAGAGTTTCTTTTAAACTATCAACCTCTCAACTGGGAGAGGCTTGACTCTTAATTCTAATAGTTGGCGTTTTCTTTTTTTGAAATAGTAAAGTAAGTCTACAACGGCAACAGCAAACGTTGCAGAGGAAAACTCTGGTTCAGAACGCAAGCCAAAGCAAACATAAACTAATTTTTTCTTGCCTTTTTCTGTTCATACCGAAAATCATACGGTCTAAAGAAACAGTAGGCAATAATTAGTAATCCAACGTAGAGAGCCACAGTCACAAGTGCAACGTCAACGTTGCTCTGTTGCTAAACTCTCTCATTTCAATTGTTGGTTTTGCTGGAAATAAAAAAACTTAGCTATGCTCTTAGAATGCTCTCAGTATGCTCGTAGTGTTTGGAGAAATTGACATATTTATGTTAATTTGCTATGGTTTCAGATGGGATTAGGAAATAGTCGCGATTAAACTAAACAAAAATGACTTAAAAGGTGCTTGCGATGTTGCGTAAAATCTTCATGTAAATGTTATGAAGCGTTATAATTTCTTTTTGCCCATGAAAACTCATGCCAAGGCGAAACAGGGCACTCTCCATTATGGCGATGCCAATAGCGATTCTCTTATTTTTTATTGGATGGAGTCTCTATTGGACAGGGTCCAAAAAAGAACCGCGCAGACACAAAGTTAAGTTACCTGGTCAAAAAGAACTCGCCTTCATTGTGCCAACACTAGAACAGCAGCATGCTATCACCCACCTATCCCCCTCAATGTATGCAGTAACAAAGCGAGCAGACGAAAAGTAACACCTAAACGGAACAAAAAACAGAGGTAACAGAACCTATTAATCTTTTCTGAGTTGATAATCGTGGCGGGCGGGGATAGGTCTAAACCCACGTTTAAATTTCACGCCAGAAATCGTTCGGTTTTGATGTCGTATGGATTTGGAAGAGGCTGGTTTGGGTAAGCTTAAAGCACTGATGGGTCTGTTAAGTTGCCCAAGAGAAAGCCTGCTAGTACTAAAAATGCAAAAACATAATAGCTGAAGAATAGAGTTCTATGATAAGTGAAAAAGAATGAGCAAAGAATCCAAAGACCTTTTGGCAGAAATGCGCGCTGACTTTGCAGAGAAAATATCCAAGGAAAAGAACAAGCAGAAGAGAAAGAAACTTGAACAAACCGCAAACTATGTACTCAAGTGTATAGAAGAGAACAAACCGCTCAATTTTCGAGCTGAAGTAGCCATCGAAATCATATTTGATGGAAGACTTGCACATATCAAGATTTTAGAAGGTGATGAGTCGACTGAATATCGACTGCTAAACTCAGATTGCATCAATCTTAAAACAAGAGATAATCAAGCGACAGGTATATGGAGAAAAACAAGACCCAAAACTGAGGTGAAGGAAACCTAAATCCTTTTTACCTCGCAAAGGTCTCCAGACTTCCATTCAGCATTATTTACTTTTTACAGTAATTATTATACAATGGGAGTCTGTCTAAATTATGGTTACTATAAATCTAACTCCCCAGCATTCAAGAAGGCTCCAAACTTTTCAAGGAGTGTTAGAAAAAAATCATAAATTCTTCTTTCAGAAGTCCAGCATGCAACTTGTGAAAGCCGTAAGACGCCTGTTGGAACACAGTAAGCCTGCCTCTGGATGCAAGAACCACATGACTAACACGTTATCTTAGAAAGAACTTTAATCACCTTTGATGCTGGCTGCGGCTTGAGGCTCAACAAGCTTAGGCCTCTACGGATGAACACCCACAAGTTCAGTGCGCCCAGTGCCTTTTTCAAGTCCTTCTGTTTTCAAACAGGCTTGGATGGCTTCCTTGATTCTCTTCATTATTTTGTCGAGAGTTTTGGCTTGGGTGTGACAGCCAGGTAACTCTGGAACGGAGGCAACGTAGTAGCCATCTTCGTCTTTTTCAACCACTACACCAAATTTCATTCTGCCACCAAGTAGTACTGTGAATGATAAACTATTACTAAAGCCTTCTTGCAGAGTTATGTATAACTGGAAATTTTCGGTTGAGCCTTTTACTGGAAAAAATAATGGCGGGCGGGGAGGGATTTGAACCCTCGACCCCCAACTTAGGAGGCTGGTGCTCTATCCGTCATGAGCCCGAAAGTCCCAGCACCAGCCCCTTTGCCAGTGCAGGAAACAAGAACTCACGAATCCGTACTGAGCTACTCGCCCGCAGCGATAAAACAACAGCATAGAGTAAACATAGATACAAAAACCCTTCTGAAAATAGAAGAGGTTAAACTCCATTTAGAGTGCAAAGGCAAAAGTCAAAACACCTTAGACGGATTCGAAAGACACATAAAACAACTTGCACAAAGAGCAAACTTAGACATCCCAAAGGACGTAGAATTGGCAATAGCAAGGTACAAACTGATAGACCGCAAAACATGGAAACCGAGCAATCAACCAGCATCAAACACGTACAAACAAAAACTTTGTGATATGTACAACCACTACTGCAAATTCTATAAAATACCTTGGGAAATGCCAGAGTACAGACCAGAAGAAAGAGGCATCCAGCCACCAACGGACGAAAAATGCAATATGCTAATAGCATCAGCCAGAGGCGCATTATCAATAAGAATAGACATCAGCGTACAAACAGGCTTAAGACCAATAGAAGTACAAGGCTACAAAGGATTAAGAGTCAAAGACATTCATTTCGACCAAAAAACAATCACAGCATTAAGCACCAAAGGATGCAACGCAAGACCACCAATGCAAATAACCGAAGAATTAGTCGCCAGAATCAAAACATACATAACAAAACACAATCTCCAAACAGAAGATTACCTATTCAAAGGGGGGTGCAAGAAGATACGGCGAACACTACCGCAGAATGCGAAACAGATTAGCCGAAAAACTCAAAGACCCAACAATCAAAGCCATAAGACTCTATGACTTAAGACACTATTATATTACCAAGCAACTTAGAAAAATACAGAATGCCGAGTTTGTCAGACAAATAGTCGGACACAAGAACTTAAACACAACTCAAAAATACTTCCACCTATTAGCAAACACAAACGGAGAATGGATAGTCGAAGAAACATCAGACACTAACAGAGCCAAGCAACTATTAGCACAGGATTTCATATTTGTAACCAAAGCACCAGACGGAACAATGCTATTCAAAAAGGCAAAATAATCCCTCTTCTTTCCTTTTCCACACAAGAAGCCATTGATTAGTTTGGTTTCGTAAGTTTTATTACTAAACACAGCGGAACGTTATTCTGGTACAAGAATGGTCAAATGTCCAATATGTGGGAAAAGGGTTATCCCAAGAACCGAACTCAAACCAGCCAGACGTGGAATGTATGCAGTAGAACCTATGAATCTATATCCGAATCCTTACGACAATATTGTCGATAATCAGGCTGAAAGAGAAACAACTTATCATTGCATCGACCCAAAATGCTATGGTGAAATAAGCGAGGAAGAATATGATTCTATAAAGGAATTTGAACAACTCATGGGGAAACCCACTAAGCTTCCTCGCATAGGAGATTATGACTTCTTTATCTCATACTATTCGGGAACAGGAGCTACTTTCGCAAAGTATCTCAAGGAACACTCCAAAGACATCGGAAACCTAAATGCTTTTCTTGACATTGAAAACATTCCCAAGAAAATTACTAAAGACACGCATGAATGGCGTTCTTACATAGACCAAGCCATAGAAAACAGCAAAATCTTCTTGCTGATAATGACACGTAGATTCAATGAAAGGCGTGAGGTTATTCGCGAATATTGGAAAGCAAAAGACTGCAAAATTCCAATGCTTCTATTCAAACAAAAGACCTTAGATGCTGAAGACTTGTGTTCAGTCATAGGCAGTGAACCAATTGATTTCTCTAACTTGGAATACACCGAGTTTACCGACGAATGTGACTTGTTGACCAAGGTTGACGAAATAATTAATGCGAAGCGAAAAGGCAAAGGGGCAAAGGTGAGAAAGATTAGAGGTTGGGACATCTCGGAGAAGGTCATTGAACCATTATATTCTGAAGTCAAGTCAAATATTAAACGTTTATACAATTACAATGCGACACTATCTGACAAATATGATTCGGTAATCGATAGTTTCTGGTATGACCAAATTGAGCCTCTCGAAAGTCAAAAAATTGACGAGTTTTATAATAGGCTAAAGAAATATACTCTTATTTTGTGCGAGGTTCGCAAGTTAACCACAAGAATGATTCATGAAGAGCTGTGCCGAGTCAAGCCAGATTTGAAGGTTGGGATACAGCAGCATAGCGGTGAAGGGAATTTTGAGATTAATTTATCTTTAAAAGACACCAGTGGAAACATTCGTACTCAAAAGGGATTCTATATTGACGATGCGCTCATGGAAAAGAAATCCTTCAAAAAATATCTGCAATCCTTGGTTCCTCTTGAAAAAATCATCGATATTATGCCAATAATACTAACGCCTCGCTATAAACTGTCCAAGTCTGAGCTAAGGGATTTTGAGGAAGGACTCAAAATCCGAGTTAAGCAAGATAAAACATACCTATTGATGTGGCAAGAAAGGTCGGAACTGCTAAACATGGGCAAAATCATTCTTAGAGATATGAAAACGTAACATGATATTTCACTTTTTCTACATCCTAAGTCGGAAGAAATAAACTTGGAATAATCCCTATGTTATTTATCGACCCTCTTCTTTTCTAAAAGGCGCTGCGCGCTGCGCTCTCGCTTGCGCGTCGAACGTACTCGCAAATGCCAAACGATACGCAGGAAGATTGTGCCTTCGCAAAAAGTCAAGAACTTTTATAGTTAAACCTCATAATGAGCTTGAGGAGTAGCTACTTGGCAGTTCCAAAAATAGAAGAGAGAACACTGTATCCACCACTAATCGCCTACCTCAAAAGCATAGGCTTCGATGCACATGGAGAAACAAAAGTAACTACAACACACCCAGACATCCTCTTCAAAATAGGAACAATCTCCTTCGTAGTTGAAGTGAAAATAGGCAAACCAGAGATAGGCTTGAAAGCTGTAGCACAAGCCTCAGACTATGCTAAGAAACTTGGAACAAACAACATAGTCATTCTAATTTATCCAGAGAAATTTCGAAATCAAGTTCTCTTAGACTCAAAGTTCCTAGACCAGATAGCACTCAACAAGAAAATAAACGCTGGAATCTACACAAAATTCTGGACTGAAGCAGTAGAAGATACAACAGAGAACATATTCAACACATTAAAAGAAAAAATTCTAACAGAGACCGTAACAGTTGACTTCAAGACAATAATAGACCATATTGAGAACTACATTACAGACCTAAACGCCATAGTCTACCAAATTAGTACAGATGAACTGGCATCAGAAGTTGTCAACAAGCTTGACTTATTCTCTTCAATAGGAGAAATCAAAGACAAAGAAGTAGCTCAGAAACAAGTAATCAACTTAGCTTCATACCTTTTACTCAACCAAATACTGTTTTATCACATCTTCAGAGAAAGAACAGGAAGAAATATTCCAGAACTGCAAGAAGTAGCAACAGTTAGAGAAATACAAAGATACTTTGATGAAATAACAAAAATAGACTATCAATCAATCTACCGAGTTAACATTCTTGGGCACATCCCTGAAAACCACCATGTCCTAAACACATTGAACGAAGTCATTAAAGCCATAAAAGTGCTTAGAGTTGAATATATTAAAGAAGACTTAGCTGGAAGATTCTTCCATGACCTCATACCTTTTGAAGTAAGGAAGGTTCTAGCCGCATTCTACACTCACCCAGCATCAGCAGAGTTACTAGCTGGTCTCACAATTGGCTCTTGGAATGAAACCGTCTTAGACCCAGCATGTGGTTCAGGAACATTATTAGTTTCAGCTTACAAGAGAAAGATGAGACTATATCAGAAGTTACATGGTTTCCAGAAGCTAAATGAAATTCACAAGAAGTTCCTTGAAAATGATATCACTGGAATTGACATAATGCCTTTTGCCGCGCACATAACCACTCTAAACTTAGCAAGTCAAGACATGGAACAAGAAACTAACACGGTAAGAATAGCAACCATCGACTCACTGTCTTTATCAGATGTAATGAAAACAAAGAAGTTCAAAGAAGAAGGACACAGAATCTCATCATACACCAGAGAAATACAGAAGAGCATAGACCAATCTCAAAGTGACACACTGATTAGAAAAGATGGCTCAGTTTCACTCAAAGGCAAAGGTCAAGGCTTCATGCTGACACCTGTTGAAACAGTAATAATGAATCCCCCCTTTTCTGATAGAGAGAAAATGCCTGAAGACATGAGAATAAACCTGAAGGAAAACGAGACACTAACAAAAATCTGCGGAAATCAGATTAACCTTTGGGGCTTCTTCATAGCATTAACAGATTTGATATTGAAGGACAACGGAAAAATGGGAGCTGTCTTGCCCATCAACATTGGCAGAGGGGAAGCTACCGAAGAAATCAGAGACTATCTTCTGAAAAATTATAGAATTAAATATATTGTCAAAGCAGTTAAGGACTTGGCTTTTAGTGAAGGTTCACAGTTCAGAGATATCCTTCTAATTGCAGAGAAAGCTAAACCTCGGGATGACGACATCATTGGAATAGTCTTTCTCAAGAAGTCAATAAGAAAAATCACTTTAGAAGAATCCTGCAAGATAGCTGAAAAAATAAGAGATGTACCCTGTCAGAAAGGTATCTCAAGAAATGAAGACTTTGACATCTATTTCGAAACCTACGATGAATTCCGCGAATTCAAGGATAACTTAATGCCAATACTGGGAGCATCAAATGTTGATAGCATAATTGCTTTCCAAAGCTTTCTAAGACTTTTAAAACTAAGAGGAAAAACCAAACTGGTTCGCCTAGAAAAGCAAGTAGACATGGAGAACCTAGTAATGGAAGGCTTCCACGCTTCCCCAGCAGGACTATCACAACTAACCTTCATAACCAGAGAAACAAGCACTGACAGAACAAAAAGAGCATTTTTAATTCTAAAGAAAGAGGAAGAAAACAGCATCGAAGTCACTATAAAGGACTCAAATCTCAAATTCCAAATTCCAAAAAGTAGCTTACTTCCAGCATTAAGAACACTGACTAGTGCAAATAGCTTCTATGTTGACAAAAACAAAGACTATTTTGTGAAAGAGGAATTCAAAGGCTTCGAATCTCTGTTAACTTTCTCCAAATGGAAGGATAAGAAGGGTGTAAACTGGGATTCAATCCGCAAAGAAGCATCAGAAAAAGCTACCAATCTAGCTTTAGCTAGAAGGTTCAGACCAAACTCCGTTAACACTCATTTCTATGCTTTCGTTTCTGACCAAAAATTCATTGTTTCAGACACATTCAAAGTAGTCAAAGTCCCCATCGAAGAATGCAAACTCCAAACACTCTATCTGAACAGTGTGGTTGGAATGATGAATGTTGTTACTTTCCGCGAACAAACAACAGAAGGGTTCACTGATATCAGAGATAGTGAAATCTCATGTTTCATAACCTTAGACAGCAAAAGGCTTTCTGAAAAGGACTTAAAGAGACTCAATGAGTTATTTGAAGAGCTTAAGGAAGTTGAGTTTCCTTCAATTGTTGAACAATTAGAGAAACGACACTGGGCAAGACTAAAGCTGGATGAAACAGTGTTGAGTATTATCGGCTTCTCTAATGAAGAAATCAATGAATGGTTACCAAAAGTGTATGATGCTCTAGCGAGGGAATTAAAGGCTATATGACACGTTCAGGCGCTTCAATCCACTTGACCAAACCATGCTCATCAAGCAAATCCTCAACAAACTCCTTAATCCAAAACTCCTCAAGAGGATTGCCATTTCCAAAACCAACAATGAACAAAGAAACAACACAGAACACCACAGAATTACTAAGCCCTAAGGCTGGTGCTCTATCCGTACTGAGCATCGAGAAAGAGTCACGAGTTGGCCCTCTTTACTCGCCCATTTCCCGTCCAGCAACTCACTAAGAATATCGGGTGTTATAACCCTAACGTTTGAATTATCAAGTAACTGTGAGTATTTTTCTCTGTATTTTTGGGTAGTTACGATGAGTACCGTTTTGATATCTATTTTGAAGTAGTTGTGGATTTTCTGTTGCAGTTCTTTAGCTCTTTGTTCTACGTCATGCCAAAAAGTGCTTAACAGTATCCTTAAGGAAATATCCAAGATTTAGGATTAAAGTATGATTGAGCTATCTTACCTTCTTTTATATCTAGCGTAGATGATTGACGTAGCTGTTAAGCCTACAAAGAAGGCTAGTACTGAAGCCAGCATCGTCCCCATCATGGTGATTGATAATGCGGCTGACCCTCCGAAAAGAATTGCTAACAGAAGGATGGTAAGAACCCTTAACTTCAAGACTCGTCTCATTCTCTTCACACAAACCTCACTGTTTATTTAAATTGTCCTCGTAAATAAAGAGTCTTACTATTCACGTAATATATCGAGACAGGAAAAGCAATAGCGGAAGATAATTTGTAGTATTTTATATATTTCTTTTTAGAAAACCACAAGTTTTATTAAAAATAGGTTGAATAAATCAATTAGTAGAGGTTTTTTGCGTGGATAAAGAAGATGAAATATTAGTAGAGTTAAAGAAAATTAGTGCAGCTTTAGAAAAGGCTCCAATACCTCAACCGCCAAAAGGCTTATGGAGTGAATTCAAAGATTTCCTGTCAAAATACAAGATTCTTGGCTTGGCTGTTGCTTTCATTTTAGGCTTGTATTTGGGTGCTCTGGTTCTGGCGCTTGTCAAAGACTTCATTATTCCGCTCTTAGGTTTAGCTATTCCAGGCATGTCAAACTTAGCTACATATTCGGCGACATTGATGAATCAAGTGTTTAGCATAGGTGACTTTCTGATAGCGCTGATTACTTTCATTGTGGTGGCTTTAATAGTGTTCATTTTGGTGAAGGTAGCTAAGAAATGGAAAATTGAGTAAAACTTTCTCTCTCTTTTTCTTTTTTTCAAAATAATTTAGATAAAATATTGGGGATTTCTCATTTTAGTCTATGGTTCATTTCTGAGTTAATGTCAAAGCTCTAGAAAGACTGTCAGGTGACCATTATTTAAAATGACAGAACATAGATTTGGAATGGTCAAGATTGTTAGAAACAAATGAAAAAAGAGACAAAAGCCTAACTCTGATGGATAAGGATGAAATATTACATTTTTAGGAATATGGCTTTTATTCTATTTCATACTCATTCAAAATTACAGAGGGCGAAAGGAGAAAGAGTCCATCACCCAGGAACTAGGAAACTTTATCCTCAGTTCCTGGCAAACCTTCTAAGTCAAACTCACATGACAACAAGTCTTAAATCTACAACATCTACTAGCTCTGAGATTACGCCATTTTTCCTTAGGTAGCTGTTTTGAAAGCTTCTTAGCTCTTTTAGCCTTAATGGTATTTTCTTCCTCATGAGTCTGCAGTGTATGGCGTTATATGCCACTGGTTGGCTGTTAGCTATCTCTGTCATCATTGCCTTAGGCACTATTGATATGAAAGCGTTCTTTGTTCCTCTAAGGAAAAGCCTTCCATTAAATTACTAAGCTGCTGTGAACTTTTTTGGATGAGCGGTTAATTAGCAGTTTTCGTTTTTTATGCAGAATGCGAGCAATGCTCAAACCCCAATTGCCGTTGCGGCTTTCAATAGCCTCACTATTTCAGGTTTTAGCTTGTCAAGGTTGCTTACTGTTATGTGTCTGACGTTTTCTGATTTTTCTGCGATGCCTCTGCTTTTCAGCAGGTCAGAGTCAAGGCTTGCTCCCATGGAAAACTCCAAATCCACGTGGCTTTGGTAGGGGCTTATCCAAACAAAGTCTTTACCATTTAACTTGTAAGCGATTTTTCCCTGTCTCACTATTTCAACAGTTTCTGGAACGGTGCTTTTGATTAGTGCGCGGAGGTTTTGGGTGGTTTCCTTCTTCGCGGGTTCAAGGCTGCCTAAAATTTCATCAATTGTTCTTTGTTTTACCATAAATAGAATTTTGTTTTTTGGGTTTTTATTGTTTTCCTATTTTCTTATGCTTATTGGTAAAAGAATTTTTATAGAGGACTCTTTCAAAATCTCATTCTATGCAACCCATTACTTGGTTAAAATTGGTCTGTTTTGTGTGTAATTGCCCAAAGTTTTAAACCTTTGTAGCCAAATTAATGTTTGCAAGTTAACAGTGGTTAGTTTGACCCAAAATTACCATTACATGCAGCTTCCTCGCGAGGTCATCGTCGGAAAAGGAACCCTGCAACGTGTTCCTGAAGTGGCAAAACGGCTAGGACTTAGGGGGAAAGCGTTGGTAATGTCGGACTCAATATGTTATAATATAGCTGGAAAAGCAGTTTCTGATTTTCTTACGGAATCAGGTTTGTCGGTTGATTTTCTTCTTGTTAAGACCATGACTACAAGAGACGTGTTAGATATTGAAGACCAAATAAAAGAGTTAAAGCCGCAAGTGCTTTTCGGTGTGGGCGGAGGAACTATAATTGACGCAGCCAAAATAAGTTCAGGAAGCCAAAACATCCCCTTCATCAGCGTGCCCACCACTGTCTCCCATGATGGCATCGCAAGCCCCTTAGCTTCAATCAAAGGTTCAGACAAGCCTTACTCAATACTGGCACAAGCGCCACTGGCGATAATTGCTGACACAGACGTTATTGCTCAAGCGCCCTGGCGTTTTGTAATAAGCGGCTGTGGAGACGTTATCGCCAAGTTTACAGCCGTTAAAGATTGGAAATTGGCACATCTGGAACAAAACGAGTATTATGGCGAGTACGCTGCCAGCTTAGCCTTAATGAGCGCAAAACTAGTGATGGAAAACGCCGAGCTAATCGTTTATCGAAGAGATGAAGGACTGCATGTACTTCTTGAGGCTTTGATAAGCTGCGGCGTCGCCATGAGCATCGCTGGAAGCAGTCGTCCATGCAGCGGCTCAGAGCACTTGTTTAGTCATGCCTTGGACATGATTAATTCACATCACGCCATGCACGGTGAACAATGCGGTGTAGGCTCAATATTGTCAGCTTATCTTTACAGGGCAAATTGGCAAAGGATAAGGAATACGCTCAAGCAGATAGGTGCACCAACAACAGCAAGCGAACTGGGCGTTAAAGACGTTGATGTAGTTAAAGCGTTGGAGATAGCAGCGAAAATAAGGCCTGAACGCTACACAATCCTTCACAAGTTAAATCTTAATTTTGAAGCCTGCGAGAAAACAGCGAAGGCAACAGGAATAATCAATTAAATCGCTTAGAATTTTAAACGCGCAATGGCTGAATAAGTGCAAACTGGCTATTGTATGATCCATCCCGGTTTTTCACCTCCCTTCGAACCGGGTTTGGCTTACTCTGCTAACAAAAAATAGGGGTTGGATAAGAAAGTCACAGTTTAACTGCAAACTTACATTCCGAAGCTCCAGAGATTGCACTTTCTATAAGCGTAACGCTTACTGGTCTCTTTAGGACGCTTTCCCAGTATTTTTTGATGAATCCTTCAGAGCAGTGGCAATAGGTCTTTGACATTGTAGTGTCTTTTGGCAGAGCTCTTATCAAGCCGCAGTAGCAGCGCATTGGGTGAGTGAATGCTTGTGGAGTGTAGATATGGAACAATTGATTGCCTTCCAATTGAATTTTTGTTCCTTTTTGCGGTTTTTCCTGTTCTGCCTTAAGGAATTCTTCGATTGTTTTGAATTTTTTGCGTCTTTCGATGGCTTTTTGGATTACGCGTTTGTTTATTTCTGCACAGTTTGAGCCGCAGTTGTTCATTATTTGGATTCGGGTTTTCTCGTCAACTAGGGAATCTAGGCGTTCCATTGCTTCCTTAGTCCATAAGGAAATTTTCTTTTTGTCAGTTTTTTCAGTAATGTCTTGACTGCCTTCCATTACTTTCTTGCTTACATCTTCTCCAGCATAATGCTCGATATTCTTCTCTAGCGAAATAAGCATTTTATGTTTCATATAATTGGACACCTGTTCTTTCTCTGGTTTTTGTAAATAAAAGCTTTGTAGAATTGCTATTGTTAACTTGAGAGTTTTACCCATGGAAATTAATGGGTAATGTAGCATAAAAATGGCGACAACTAACGAAACCTTGGAAAACCTGAAAATGAAAAGAATCGTTAGCTAAACGCTTGTTTAAGATGTAGCTTTTGCTTCTGGCGCTGCCGGTGTGGGCGCTGCTGCTGGTGCTGGTTTGGGTTCAGCTTTGAAGGCTTCAACGAATTTTGTTTCAGTCAGGTCAGGGATGAATTTCTGGATGTCCATTGCGATGCCGCGTTTTGCAATTTGGATGCCTTCGATGTAGAAGGCTGTCTCTGGCATGTCAATGGTTAAGCTTGTGTCTTGTATGGTTAGTTTGAAATTGTTTTCCTCCACTACTGGTATTCTGCGGTGGATTAGCGCACCGATTTTTTCCTCGTTGCTTTCAAGTTTCTTGTTGACTGTGACATCGTAAATTAAGGTTTTTCCAGCTAATGGAGGGTTGAAGTCTAAAAGTACTCTCCCAGCGCCAATTGAACGGACAATCGCGTCTTTCCCCTGAAATTCTATCTGTCCACCAATGACTGGGTTAATCTCTTTTGCCAATAATTGCTTGAGTGGCACACGCCTTATTTTTTCCGGGACTCTTTGGCCGAAGCCTTTTTCAGGCGGAATTTCAACGGTTGCAGACTTGTTTACATCCATAGTTGTTAAACTGTCATCTAAGGATTTGAGAACCCAGCTTTCGCCTACAACTACCAGTTTAGGTTCGTATATTTTTCCTTCTTTGTAAAGGTGCTCTTTTTTGGCTACTTCTTCGTTTGTTGTATCGAAAACTTCGTTTGTTTCCTTAACTTTTGCTGTATAATTGATTAGTACGAAATCTCCTTTTTGTAGGGACATCTTGAATCATCCTTGTCTTAACGGTCGAAGTTTAAGTTTCAAACGCGAATAAAAACTTTGTCTAACAAAAAACTATTACTCTCAAACCTATGGATATAATTAAAAATTAGGATTTCTAGAAAATTAGTTTTAACCATCAACGTAAACATCGGTTTATTAATTTATCAATAACAGTCTAGTAATTCAAGTATAGAGGCAACTTAAACATGAGATCTACGCTAACGCGCACTAAACGCTAGTGCCAAAAAATAATCTTAAACAAACCGTATTCCGATAAAGCTTTAAATTCTGCTTAGGTCAGAGAAAAGGTACGAACCAACTTCAATCAAGAGTTGGTTTTTCATTTGCCGGGGTCTCCTAGCCAGGCAGGGAGCAAGCCTGGAGATGTTTGCGCAGGCAAGCACCAAGCAGCTTGTGGCCTCTCGGGGCCGCGGGGGTTCAAATCCCCCTCCCGGCGCCAGCTTTTATAAATTCAAAAACTTTAATGATGGTTCACCAATACTTTGAATGTTCTTGCGCAATATTCTGTATACTGCTCTTTCATAATGCGCGGTTAGATGCTTACCCTCATACACAAATAATCTTCCTCATCATTTCGAATGAAAATCACGGCGCCTTCTTTCCAAAAATGTAATTTATAGTGCTCCGGCCGGGATTTGGACCCGGGTCCGCGACTCGAGAGGCCGCTATACATAGCCCCTTAATAAGAAGCCTTAGTAAGGTTTGACCGGACTATACTACCGGAGCATTCGGAAGATGGTTCTCTCTTAGAGATAAATATCTTTTTATGAGTTTAGACTGTAAGCAACCCATTTTCTTTGAAAGCTTATGTTTCATCGTCTACGTTTAAGAAACGCTTTATGGCTGCTACAATTTCCCGCAAGCCTTTCTCTGTTAAAGGCGGCTCATAGGGAATTCTGAGCACATCCCAGCCTTGAGCTGTCAAAAGATCAAAGATTTCCTCATCATGCTGTTGCTGTTTATCGCTCGAATGCACTTGCACGCCGTCTAAGTAAACGATTTTCCGCTTGTTCACCCAGCAAAAGTCGGGAATCGTTGATTTTAGAACAATTGTTTTTTGCGTCACCATACCGCTGGTTAACCCAGCCATGCTCAGTGCTTTGAATACTTCGATTTCTGCTTTGCTGACTTTAGGATGCATGTTTCTTTTATAGCTCAATTTGGCTCCCGAGAATTAGCATTGCATCTGAACCTTAATAAATTCTATACAAAAAAGCAGCTAAACTGCTTATCAAGCAGTAACCAAAAGTAGGCTTGACGGATCGCATTTGTTAACCCAAGGCGCGAATCAAAAAGAGCACCTGAATTGTCAGGGGTGGTAATCCGCGTCTCGTTTAACTGCTGACCCGCCAAGCATGGGTGTACCTCTTGGATGGCTATTTCTCGCAAAATAACAACTCGTCGCCAAGTATAAATGGAATTGTGATTGTATAGCATCAACAACAAGCATACGAGCTCCGCTAGCATAACTTAGCTTAAAAGTGGCAAATGATCAAGAAGAAGCGGTTGCATGTTGCATTACGCATTTTTTATTTCTTGTGGTTCTTCAAAAACTATAGGCTTAATGCTTACGTTGTCTTTTTCGGGTGGTTTATGCTGTGTCTTGTCGGTTCTTTTTTGGTCGCCTATCCAGTACATGAACCATCCAATAATGAATATGGCGATGAGTACGGGAAGAAGCATAATTGTCATGGTTCTACTGCGTTTGCGTTTGCCCTTTGAAGTTACCAACTTTGCACCTGATTACTCATCTATAACTAGCAAAATAAACTTTGATAACTCAGAATAAAGATGCAAAATCAGTAGCTGATAACAACTCTTTGCCAAGCAATAAATGGAATTGTGACTATGCGATAACAACAAGCATGTGCTAACTTCTATAAGACCACTTACCAAAAAGTCCTAAATTATTAAAAAAGAATACTTACTTTTTAATTGCACAGTTTTTAATGCCAAAAATAATCAAAATAATTTATCTAAAAATGAAACGTTCCCATTCTGGAAGTTTTCCTTTCTTCAATCTCCCTTTGCAGTCCAATCCAGTACAAACCCCATCCAAAAATAAAGATGAAGATTAATGCTGGAAGAAGAATATATTTTATGTTTTTGTTGCGTTTATGTTCAATTTTGGGAAATGCCACCGGTGCACCTGACTACTCATAGCTGAGCAACAAAATTTAAGCTTTTGCTTGGGAAAGCAACTAAAAAATGACAACTTGCTGTCTTTGCGTTGATGTTTAATCTTCGATTTTTTTCTCTTGAATTTGGAAAGGAGCATATTCTTTGAGTTTCTCTGCCATTTCCTTAAGTTGCTTGTCTACATGGTAATTCACTGTTCCTTCTTCAAAAGTTCCATCTGCGCCCCGTTCACCAGCTTTGGTGCCTGTGAGAACCTCTATGCCCTCGCCGATAGTTTTAACAGAGTAAATGTTAAATTGTCCAGCCTTAACTGCATCTACGACTTCCTCTTTCAGCATTAAGTTTTGCACGTTGCTTTCCGGTATCATTGCGCCTTGCTGTCCAGTAAGTCCCTTTAGCTTGCAGACTTCAAAGAAACCTTCGATTTTCTCGTTTACTCCGCCTATGGCTTGAACTTCACCTTTCTGGTTAACTGAACCAGTTACTGCTATGTTCTGTTTTATTGGAAGCCCAGAGAGCGCTGATAAAATGGCGTATAATTCGGTGCTTGAAGCGCTGTCACCTTCGACTCCTTCGTAATTCTGTTCGAAGACAAGCCTTGCGGAGAGGCTTAACGGTTTATCTCTGGCGTATTTGTCATTTATGTAGCCACTGAGGATTAAGACGCCTTTGGTGTGTATGGGTCCGCCCATTTTAGCTTCTCTTTCAATATCGATTACTCCTTCTCTGCCTAAGCCGATGCTTGCTGTTACGCGTGAGGGGTTGCCGAAGGCGAAGTCGCCTAGTTCCATAACGGATAAGCCGTTTACTTGCCCAACCATTTCTTCAACGGTATCTATCAGGAAGAAGCCGCGTTTTATCATTTCTTGAATTTTTTCTTGGATGAGTTTTGAGCGGTAAATTTTTTCTTCTATTGCTTTCTTGACATGATTTCCGTTTATAAACTCAGCATTTTCCTGCGACGCGGTAGTTGGATTCGCGAATAATATCAGCAATATAAGAGAATTGCGTTGATAGCTTGTATTGGTCTTCTGCAACCCTTGAGCTGTACTCTACTAGTTTAGCTAATCCTGAGCCGTCGAGGTGTTTGAGGTGCTCTTTTTCGCATAGCATGCAAACGAAAGCGGCGTACTGCTTAACTTTTTCGTCAGTTCTATCCATTACTGTATCGAATTCTGCTTTTACCTTGAAAAGTTCTTTGAAATCAGTATCCAATCCGAATAGCATTTGGTAAATGTAGGGATTCCCAATCAGGATTATTTTGGCTGTTAAAGGAATGGGCTGGGGTTTAAGGGTTTTAACACTGAGGAAACCATACCGTTCTTCAGGTTCCTCTATAACCAAGTGTCCATCTCTCAGATCTCTTTTTAAGCCATCATACGAGAACGGGTTTCGGAGTAATTCTTCAACTGGAATAATTAAGTATCCACCGTTAGCTTTGTGTATGGATCCTGCCCGGATCATTGTGAAGTCTGTGGTTAGAGCGCCAAACTGAGCTTCCTTCTCTGTTTTACCAAGAAGGTTAGGGTAAGTAGGGTTGGTTTCCACGACTACAGGTGCACCTTTAGTATCTGAGTTATCAATGACGACGTTTACCTCGTATTTCTTGAAGGGTTCCTCTTTCATCCAAGGCATTTGAAATGGAAGTTGCTGTTGGGATTCATCTCTTTTAATAAACTGTTGCAGATTGTCCAGAATGTCATTTTGTACGTCTTTCAGGTAGGTTGTTACTTCTGGGGTGTCTTTGTACTTCTCGATGAGGCTTTCCACCTGGTTGCCGATGGCATAGAGGGCAACTTCCTTGTTCAGTTTCTTTAATGCCTCGTGAATTTTTCTCTCCATGTCTATTAGTTGCCTCATTGTGTTTCTGAATTCCGTTTCCAACTTTTCCCTTTTTTCTTGGAGTTTATCCTTCATTTTTTGAGGCAATGCTAACATTTCTTCTTCACTGAGCGGTTTGCCATCTAACACTGGAATAAGCAGCAAGCCGATTGGCGTTGTTTGAATTACAAAGCCTTCCCGCTGAGCCTTTGCGCTTAATTCATCAATTAACTGTTTTCTTTGATTTTCCAACCCTCGGATTGTGGCATCTCTTCTTGCAGCGTAATCTTCACTTTCAAAAGCTTTAGGAAGCGCATTCCGAACAACATTTTCAATAAAATTTTTAATATCATCTCTAAATTCTTTCCCTTTTCCAGCGGGCAACTTAATCGCTTTTGGCTCATACGGATTAGCAAAATTATTGACATAACACCAGTCGGGTGGAACTGGCTGAACTTTAGCTTGCGCTTCTACGAAGTTTTTAACCGCGGTTTTTCTGCCTGTTCCAGGGTAACCTGCAACATACATGTTGAAACCGTGGTCTTTGATGCCTAAGCCAAAATTTAAAGCTCGAACGGCTCTTTCTTGACCTATAATTTCGCTTAGAGGAACAAGGTTCTTGGTTGATTCGCACTGCATAAAATTAGCATCACATTCTCTTCGGAGCTTTTCTACTGGCAACTTGTTTATCATTTCAAAATCCCTTCAGTAAACTTACAAAACTAATATAGCTTTTAATTTGCTTAGTAATTAAGTTTCTGTTGACTAATTTTCCAGTGGTGTCCAATTAGGGGCTAGCCTTATTATTCAGTTGGATGAAGCATTTGATTAATTCAGGATTTCTTACTTCTGGATGAAAAAGCATACCATAAATTGGCTTGATTTTATGCTTGATGATTTGGATGCACTTTGCAGATTTTGCCCAAACCTCAAAATCCGCTGAAGACTCGACGCAATAGCTATGAAGTGAGTAAGCCTTGAACTCTCCAGAGAAAAGTGGGTTTTTCTTTAGCGTATTTATCTGTGTCATACCTATTTCCAAACACTTAATCAAGCGCATACCGAAAACCATGCCTATCGTTTCCATCCCTGCACAGATGCCCAAAACTGGCTTTTCAGTTTCCTTGAGCCAGGGGAACTTTTGTGGCTGACTTAAAGTCGCTGTATCCTTGAGTGCTGTTCCTGAAAGAATAACCCTGTCACATCGGCTTAGGTCTTCATTGGTTACTTCAAGATAATGTTTCACCATGCAATTGTCCAGTGTTTCAGCAATCGTGACTATGGGTAACACAAACTCGTAAAAGCCCAGCGAATCCCTCTTCCAATTCATGTCAACAATCAAAATCATTTCGAAACCAGCCGAGCCTGTTTAATCCTGAACACTCCAGAATTCCCCTTCGCTTCAATACTGTAATCAAGGACGTCAATTTTCTTTTTGAACAGGGGTGCGTCTAAAACTGTCGTCTCAATTTCACCCCCTTCTCCTGAGGGACTCAAACCATACTTCTGCTGAAGGTCAACTAGCCTGTCTATTAGCTGGGTGTCGATTTGTTTTCCAAGCCATTTTTCGTCAAGGGGGTAAGCGAAAACTCCTGAAATAATTACTTTGAACTGTTTCCTTAGCAGTTCCTCTAAAAGGGCTTTCTGGTCATGTTTCCACAGCGGGTTAAAACACCAAAGTCCAAGCCGATTGCATATGCGCTGGACCCGTTCAGCTTGGTAAGCTGATTCCACTGCGCCCGTTACGATGCCCTCTATCTGGAACTTCCTTGCTGCCTCAGCGATTGCATCTTCTAGGTCTGAGAGTTCTTTTTCCTTTTCGCCCTTGGTTGTTTTTGTTATTTGGGGCAATCCTAAGGCTTCTGCTTGGAGTGCCGTAATGTCAATGTTGGGGGTATGGAACATGTAGCTTTCCTTGTTTTTTGAAAGGATTGTGATGAGGCATACGACTTCTTCTTTCTCCGCGGCTAAGTGAAGAGCTAGTGTTGAGTCTTTGCCGCCTGAGAACAGAACCCCTAATTGCATGGCTACTTTAAAAAGAAAACTGGTTTATATGCCTGCTTGAAAGAGGGTTTTTAGCTTAAACTTTCACGTTGCAAATGTTCGCGATTGCTTTGAGCTTCTTTATTATTTCTGGGTCAACTTTTTTGTGGAGCACGTAGACTGATATGGCGTAGCCGCTGTTTCCTATTTGCCTTGAATAGTTTGCTCTTATGTTTATGTCGTTATCGGCAAGCACCTGGTCAATGTTGGCGAAGACTCCTGGCACATCACGGTGGTGAATAAATAAAGTGTAAACTGGTTTTTCTTCCAGCTCTATGCTTTCGCCTGCGTTCACTACGTTGGTGAAGTCTCCGCCTAAAAGGTAACCTGAAATTACGCGGGCTATCTCGATTGAAGTTTCCCTTTGAGCGTCAGTTGTTGATGCGCCAAGGTGGCTGCTGAAAATCACGTTGTCTAACTCTTTGAGTTTGCTTTTGAATTCAGCGCCTTCCGCTTTAGGTTCATCTGGATAAACGTCTAATGCGGCGCCAGCGATTTTTCTTTCTTTTAGTGCTTTGTATAGTGCTTGTTCGTCAACGTTGCTGCCTCTTGAAGTGTTAATTAGGTAAGCGGTTTTCTTCATTAACGCGAATTCTTTTTCCCCGACGACCACGTCTTTTCCGCCTGTATGAATGCTTATGTAATCGGCTTTTGAGAGAACTTCCTCTTTTGACATGAATTTTATTCCTGATTCAAGGCATGGCTTTATGTCATAACCGATTACTTCCATGTCAAAGCCGCGGCGTGCAATTTCTGCTAGTCTTTGCCCGATTCTTCCGCAGCCCAAAATACCTAATGTTTTGTAGGACAGCTCGGTTCCTTTAAACTTCTCTTTTTTCCACACGCTATTTTTAAGCGACTGGTGAGCTTGAGGAGTATTTCTTGAGATGCTTAACATTAAACCGATGGTTAATTCTGCCACTGCATTGGTGCTTCCATATGGGGCAGATTTTACAACTATGCCATTTTCTGAGGCGGCTGCAACGTCTATATTGTCGTAGCCTACTCCTGCTCTTCCGATGATTTTGAGTTTGCCTTTGGCGCCCGCTTCAAGAACTTCACGCGTAACTTTTGTGGCGCTTCGCACGATTAACGCGTCAAACTTGCCTATTTCCGAGACAAGAGTGCTTAAGTCTCTCTTTTTTGTATCGGTATCTATGCCAGCTTCTTGGAAGAGTTTTAAGCTTTCTTTTTCTAAACCATCATTTAATAGTACCTTCACTTTAGCCAACTCCTTTTAGTGGTTATTGAGGTTGGAGATTTAAGTTGATTGGCACTGAGAATATTAAATCTTGTAGAAACCTGAAAATTTTGATCTATTGCAAGGTTAAGCTTTGTTTTTCAGGGCTGGGATTGGTTTGCTAATTCTGGTGGATGCTATTTCAAAGGTTGATAATTTATGACAGTAGGGGCAATGCAGGCGCCGTTTGTTTCCATAACGTAGCGAGATTAAGGTGGCTCCCGGAACCCAATGGAAATTAAACTGTTTTCTGCAGTTTGGGCAGGTAAGCCTTGAGGTGTAATGTGGCCCATATCTGGGAAGTAGAATGAATAATACTATGAAACCTATAACGAT
>JBEKHJ010000017.1:0-22521 GCA_050012335.1 Bathyarchaeia archaeon | reverse complement strand
GGCTGGGAAAAAGCTGCTGGAAAACCTAGACATTGCCAAGGAAGATGCAGAGAAAGAAGAAATCATAAAACTATCCAGACTCAAAAAACAACGAGCCGAAAAAAGCTTCGTCTCTCGTTTACAATCGGCAACAACCTAAAAACCAAAAACGAAACCGACAGCGCTAAGTGTTTTTTATACTTATTGTTTTTTTCCCTGAGAATGTGTGGTAATGATAAATTGCTTCTCAATTAGGCATCCGCTTTAAAGCCTGCTTTGCGCATGCAAAAGATTTTTTAATGCAAACATATCTAGCCTTTAGCCGAGATGAACTCTCTATGAAAATACTAAACGAGTTTGTTCCAACACGCAAATTTCTAAAGCTTGCAGACGAAATCAAAGATCTAGTTGATGGATGGAACGTCACTGACAGCGCTGCCGGTTTTCCAGCCGCCAGCGGTACAGTTGTAAGTTGCATCCTCAAAACTAAGTACCCTGAAAAAATAATCGTACCAATATTTATCCTAAAATACAAAGGTCCAGTCGAAGTTGGAGGCTTAGCTTTAGCCGCAGACATCGTTGGTCTCGACGGCTTGGCAGTTACCATGGGCGACGACCCCAAGTACGGAGAGCCCATAAAAATGTTGGCGTCCTCCGAGGAAGCCCGAGACTTCATACGCAACACTGTAAAGACCAAAAACCTCAAGTTAGGCTGCTTACTAACAGCACGGCGATCTGTAGAGGAAACCCTTGCCCGAGTGAGAGAGCCATGGGACTTCATCTACTTCATGAGACTTGAAGACAAATCCTTTCCCACCCTAGAGCAGGTTGCTAAAGAGGCCAAACGCCTAAACAAGCCCATCTACTCGTACTTCCTAGTGGGAACAGCTAAAAATGTAGAAACAGTGAAAATGATTGGGTGGCCAGTCGCCGCAACCATGGATACAGTTGAAGAAAAAGCAGCAAAGCTGGATGGCTTGGTAGACGGCATAATCGCCACATGCGCTGGAGACGCTGAAGGCGACAAAGAGATGCTAAGAAAACTGCAAAAGTTCAGAAAGTGACAGAAGACCCTAATAGGATAGGACTAGAGACGCTTTAACAGTCTCTTCATCCAACGTTTCTATCTTAAATCCCTTTTTCTCGCATAACCTTATCATTTTAATGTTATCTGGAAGAACAGTAGCAAAGATTCTCTCCAGTCTCATGTTTCTTGCAACCGCTATTATGTAATCCATTAGCATTGATCCGAGACCTTTAAGTTGCCATTGATCGGCAACCAAGACAGCGAACTCGCTACTTTTTCCATCAGGTTCAGCGATTACCCTGCTAACGCCGATTATTTGCCTGCCACCTTGCTTAAGCTCAGCGAGTCAAGTTTGCCTTGCAAAAAAAGAGATACTTTATCTGCCCCTCTTTTTCCAGGTTTTGAATCAACTTTTTTCAATTTTCAAATTGAGATAACCTTAAGTTTCTATTGAATAATTAGCAATTAATGATTCAGTAGAGGTATGTTGTGTGAACACTATTCAAGTAATCGCTGTTGAAAATTTACCGTTAATAAAGAAAGGAGACAACTTGGGTCAGCTTATCGTTGAAACGGCAAAAAAACAGAACACACCAATCCAAGAAAAAGACGTCATTGTGGTTACGCATGTTGCTGTTTCGAAAGCTGAAGGAAACATAATTAATCTCGACCAAGTTACGCCTTCGGAAAGGGCAAAGGAAATAGCGCAAAAAATCAACAAAGACCCTGCTATGGTTGAAGTAATTCTTCAAGAAACCAAAGACATTGTTCGAATTGGTCAAAACAGCATCATTACAGAAACCAAGAGTGGCGTGATTTGTGCCAACGCTGGAGTAGACCGATCCAACGTTTCAGGCGACAGAAATGTTGTGCCACTGCCAAAAAACGCTAATGCTTCTGCACAAAACATAAGGCAAGAAATAAAACGGTTAACAGGCGCTAATGTGGCGGTTATTGTTTCTGACACACATGGCAGACCCTTCAGGATGGGTGAAATTAACGTGACAGTTGGCGTAGCAGGAATCAAACCTATAAGAGACAGGCGAGGCGAAAAAGATCTCTTCGGATATGTTCTGAGAATAAAACAAACCGCCATCGCTGACGAATTATCTTCGGCAGCGGAACTTGTCATTGGTCAAGCGAATGAGGGAATACCGGCCGCTATCATCCGAGGGTACAAGTACCAAACTGCCGAAAACGCCTCAGCAACAGAACTCACTAGACCAAAAGAAAAAGACCTTTTCAGATAAACCATTCAATAAAGTTCAATAACCTAAATGTGCACAATAGGAGGAAACTACGAGTTGAAAATGATGGAAGCTAAAACGCCAAAGGAGTTTTTCGAAAAAGCGTTACCTGTCAGATTCAAACCTGATAAAGCGGCAGGCATTGACGTTATAACTCAATTAAACTTAACCGGTTTAGAGGGAGGTGACTGGGTGGTCATTATAAAAGATCAAAAATTGCAGGTAACAGAGGGAACCCAGCCATCACCAGCATTGACACTGAAGATCGCTGTAAGCGATTTTATGAACATAGTAAACGGAAAGTTAAGCGCTGAGAAAGCTTTTTTCACAGGAAAAATCCATTTCAAAGGCAACATTAGCTTGGCGTTAAAATTAAAGGACGCAGGCTTCCTATAAAATTATTTTAAGCCAAGCTTTCGAACAACTTCTAAAGGCAAGTCGCCCTCGCCAATTTTGAATGCCTGTAGCAGCAGAGGGATGCATTTCCTGTTCCAAGAAGCAGGCCACCATGTTTCCTTTACGATTTGGTTTAGCGTTGAGACGGCGTTTTGCATTTTCTTTGTCTCTTCAAATTGTAAGGTGATTATGCTTCTTTTATTTAGCGTTAATTTTGGATGTGGACATAATCAACGAATTAATCATAGTTAATTTTAAATATAACTGTACTAATATCGCCTTTTAATTACTGGTGTCTAATGAGTGTTGGTCGTCTCAAACATCGACCTAGCAACTGATTCGCATGTGCTAAAGTCTTTAATGTTTCTAGATTCATCAATCGAAGCTTCCTTTCACTTGGCGTTATCCAAGAATTGTATAGTTAGAAATAAGTACTTCTTCTCAAAACACAAAGCAATCCTAAACAAGGAAATAATCATGGAAGAGAAATAATTATGGAAGAGACCGAAGAAGAACACTTGCAACATAACCATGAAAACGACGAAGACCTAAAAAGTCGCAGCCCCTTCTCACTTTTGGACGGCGCAACCGCCCAAGTACCGTCAATAACACCCGAACTGTATTTTGAAAGCAAAACAGCCCGAGATCGCAGCAAATCCCTAGAAGAACGACTCGAATGCTTCGAAATAATACTTGACTCAGAAGTGGGCGACACAAACCTAACCCGAGCAAGAAACATCGAAAGAGAAGTGGGACTCCGACAAATATACTTAAAATTCGAAGGCGGAAACCCAACTGGAACACAAAAAGACCGCATCGCCTTCGCGCAAGCCCTCGACGCACTTCGCAGGGGATACAACGAGATAACAGTCGCCTCATGCGGCAACTACGGCGCAGCAATCGCGCTAGCCGCATCCCTAGCTGGATTACGTTGCCTAATCTACATCCCTGAAGGGTACCACGCTAACAGAATCAAAGAAATCAAACAATGGGGCGCGGAAATAATCAAAACTCCTGGAGATTATGAAGAGTCAGTGAGAATTTCCCGCGAACAATCTGAAGAAAACGGATACTACGATGCAAATCCAGGCGGAAGCAACACCAACCTCCAATTCAAAGCATACGGCGAAATAGCCTACGAAATCTACGACGAACTCAGGGACGCACCTGCAGCCGTGGCCGTACCAGCCTCAAACGGCTCCACAATAGCAGGAATATACAGAGGCTTCCTAAGCCTATACAACCGAGGAAAAACATCCCGCATACCCCGCTTCATCGCAGGCTCATCCTACGGCATGAACCCCATAATAAACGCATTCATCAAAAACATGCCCCACTGTTGCGACTTAAAACCAGAAAAAATCAGAAACACCACAATCAACGAGCCTCTAATCAACTGGCGTTCAATCGACGGCGACTACGCACTGTCCGCCATCAGACAAACCCATGGATGGGCTGCATACGCAACGGACAAGAGCATGATAGATTACGCACGCTTAATAAGAGAAAAGGAAGGCCTAAGTGTACTTCCAGCGTCCACAGCCGGGCTAATAGCGCTTCTGGACAGGCATAAAAAGGAACCTTACCCAGGCGACCGATATGTGGTAATTCTTACTGGACGCAAAGCGTGAGCAACATATGCCAGAAGAAAAAGCATTAGTCTACTGCGAAAGAGAATACCTAAACGCAAACGGCAAAACAGCTCACGGACTTGTACGTTACACAACCAGATACAAAATTGTGGGTGTCGTAGATTCAACTGCTCCTCTGGGGGACGCAGGGGAAATATTAGACGGAAAAAAAAGAGGAATTTCACTATTCCACGACTTAAAAGAAGCCCGCGAAAAAACTAAACCAGACACATTCATAATCGGAGCAGTTTCCGAAGGAGGCATTTTGCCGCAAGGTTACGACAAAGCGGTCATTTATGCTTTGCAGCAAGGCCTAAATGTAGTTTCAGGGCTTCATCAATTCATCTCAGACGAGGAGCGGTTCACCTCAATAGCTAACAAAAACGGCTGCAAAATCACAGATGTCCGCAAGATGTTCAGAGACCACAAACGGTTCTACACAGGTGAAATTGGCAAAGTAGGCTCAACCAGAATCGCCACCTTAGGCACAGATTCAGCTATTGGAAAGAGAACCACGGCAGTCATGCTAGTCAACGAACTGAGGAAACGCAAACGCAAAGCTGACATGATTTACACTGGACAAACTGGATGGATGCAAGGTTGGCCACATGGAGCAGTCATCGACGCATTGATAAACGACTTCGTCTCAGGCGGAATTGAAGGAGCAATATTTGACTCGTGGAGAGATGAAAAACCAGAATTCATCATAATCGAAGGACAAGGAAGTTTGGTGCACCCATTTTTCCCAGGCGGGTTTGAGATAATGGCTGCAGGACAAATTCACGGCTTCACATTGCAAGATGCCCCTGGCCGTCCATATCTTGATGGATTTCCTGGTTACCCTATGCCTAATCCTCTCCGCGTTGTTAAGATAGCCAAGCTCCTTTCCGAACGTCCCCTCATCGGAATAAGCATCAATCATGAGCACCTGTCTCCTGAAGAGGCTAGAAAAGCCAAATCTAAGCTGCATAAAAGATTCAAGGTGCCTGTGGAAGATCCCGTCGTTGACGGCGTTACACAGATAGCTGACGCCGTCGAGAAACTTAGGGATGGTTGACTTAACGAATATTCAGTGTTTCAATTCTATCGAAGTCTACGACCCAGAAATTAAGGAAAAAACTGTAAGAACTCGCATAGTTTGTGAGAGTATTGATGGAGAACGGCACAGCTTCGTTCTTCTCGCTAAATACGAGAAATCTCTATCAGCAGAGCACTTGGCTTTTTTGAGGCTGGCGTCAGCTATGCCTATTCTTAACTACGGCCTCTTCACTAAGGAAATCATACTGAAATATTCAATAAGCGAATCTGATTTTTCGCTGCTGAAGGATCTTTTGGATATTTTCAGCAGAGACATTTTCATCAACAAGTTGATACGTAGAAAAAACCCTTATGTTTTACCTGAATTTCGTTTATCAGATGAAGACGTAACTGAAGAGAACGCTAAGCCCTTAGCAAGCTTAGTTCCTGCCTCTGTCGTAGAAGATTCCCAGCTTTGCTCTGGACTTGATGAAAACTCGTGTGGTGTACTTTCAAGTGGTGGAAAAGAGAGCCTCTTGACTTATGCCATGTTGAAGGAGGTTGGGGCAAAGGTTTATCCCTTGTACGTCAACGAGAGCGGTGGACACTGGCGAACCGCACTTCCAGCTTACCGTCACCACGTAACCAGCGAGCCCAATACCGGGAGAGTTTGGATTAATGTGGACAGGTTTTACACTTTCATGCTGGATCACATGAGAATCATTAGGCCTGATCACAGACACGTATGGTCAGACACTTACCCAATAAGGCTATGCATATTCCCAGTCTACGTTTTCTATTTACTGCCGATATTCTTTTCCAAAAAAATCGGCAACTTATTAATCGGAAGTGAATTTGACGACCCCCGCATTTCTCCGTTCTACAAAGGAATAAAGCATTATTATGGCGTCTACGACCAGACGCAAGACTTTGACTTAAGAATGGAGAAATGGTACGAAAAGAGGATGCTTGGAATGCGCCAATGGAGTGCCGTCAGACCAGTGTCAGGACTCATTGTAGAGAGAATATTGACGAAACGATATCCAGAACTTGCTAAGTTTCAACGCTCTTGCCACAGTTGCCACTTCCAAGGCAGAGACATGGTGCCGTGCGGCGACTGCAGCAAGTGTCTCGGAGTTCAGTTGTTCCTTCGCGCCAACAACGTTAACCCTGCCATTATGGGCTATGGCAAAAAAGACATCGCCGCATTTCCTGCTCTACTAGCCAAGGGGGGTCTCAGACTGGATGAAGATGAACGAGAGCACGCCGCTTTTCTCGCCAACAAATATGACTCTTCAATAAAGGGAACTGAACATGCTCATGTTGAAACTATTCATCTCCACAAAAGCACGGGTGACATGCAGTTGGTGCCAAAGCGTTATCGTGTTCATCTGCTTAAGATAATAACAGAATATACGAACGGCTTTACAAAATTGCAAAACGACGTTTGGATTCCAACTACGGAGCCTTAAAGAGAGGTTTGACCAGGCGGATGGCATCACGTGTTCCGTTGTGCTCAAATCGGTAAAAGCCTACAAGTCTCTGCTTGATTGTGTACCCTGCTTTTTTATAGAGGTTGATTGCAGGTTCATTTCCTTCAGAAACTTCGAGTTGCGCGAATTTCATCCCCCGCTGCTTCATGTCCTCTTCTGCTGCTGCCAGAAGGCTGATGCCCACACTTAGGTTTCGAAAACGGGGGTCGACATCGAACGTTTCGACGTTGCCGATTAGACTTCCCTTCCGATAAGTCACGATTATGAACCCTCGCACCGTACAGTTTTCAGTTTCAACTAGGGCTGTACTGTTAGCTTTCAGGATTAAATATGCCAGCTGACGCTTAGGATAAGCAGTTAATTCTGGGAAGCATATCTTCTCAATTTCAGAGATAACTCCGATGTCGTTAGCGTTTGCCCGACGAATTATAGAAGCTTTCTTTCTTTCCACCGCGGTCAACTTCACTATACCTTAGAGTTTGTTTAGGAAAAATCTTTCGACACTAAACGGTAGATTCGCACTTGAGTTACTATAGTAATTTATGGTTTGAACCTGATTCTTACTAGTCAAAAGAAAAAAAGAGACGAACATATTTATTTCGGCCTTAGTGGTTGGAGTATTGAAACGGAAGGGAAAGCCCTTGAAAGAAGCAGTCAAAGACTACGAATTCAATGATAAAATGAGCGTAAATGAGCTTGTTAACCAGATGGAGAAAGCTTGGGGTTTTACCGCTGGCAAACTTGCCACAGGCGTAAACATCCTTGAAAGCATGATTAACACAAAAGGCTGCGTAAAGTTTCTCTCCTTCACCGGCAACCTCGTCGCCACAGGCACACGCGGCGTGATGAGGGAGCTTGTGAAACGCAAACTCGTTGATGTCGTCATTACTACTTGCGGGACATTGGACCATGACATGGCACGCTGTTGGAGAGACTACTATCGTGGCAGCTTCATAATGAACGATTCTAAACTCCATCAGAAAGGCGTAAACCGCCTGGGAAACGTGCTTGTCCCCAATGACAGTTATGGCATAATTATTGAGCAGAAAATCCAAGGTTTACTGCAGGACCTGTATAAAGAGGGCAAACGTGAACTTTCAGCGAGCGAACTGGTGCGAGAAATCGGGTTGCGCTGTTGCAATGACAGCTCTATTCTTTATTGGGCAGCCAAAAACAACATTCCAATCTTTGTACCAGGCATAGTTGATGGCGCTGTAGGCTATCAAACATGGTTCTTCAGCCAAGACCACGATTTCAAGCTTAACTTGCTTAAAGACTCAGGTGAACTAAACAACATCATTTTTGACGCAAAGAAAAGCGGCGCCTTAATTGTCGGCGGAGGAATCAGCAAGCACCATACGATCTGGTGGAACCAGTTCAAAGACGGCTTAGACTACGTGGTTTACATAAGCACAGCAGACGAATGGGATGGCAGCCTCAGCGGCGCAAGACCACGCGAAGCGGTTTCATGGGGAAAAATAAGCGAAAAAGCAAAACGCATAATGATTGAAGGCGACGCTTCAGTGATTTTGCCAATTATGACTAGTTCGCTTTTGGATAGGCTAAGTAAAAAGAAGGCTCTGTAAACTCTACGGTTGATGGCTTACTACGTACATCATAGGGCTCTCTTATCCACAACTTCAAGTTATACTACGTACAACCCAACAGGTCTTAGAATGTACGTAGTAAAGTTCCGCGTGGTTTAGCCCATGTACGTAGTAAAAAAGTAATTAACTACTAAGTATCAACCGCCAATTTGACAACTTGAAAAAGAAAACAAAATAAAAGTTAGGGCGTTTATTGGACGCCTTTGAATAGCCAGCTCATATCTGGCCCTTTCCGTTTTTCAGGTACTCTTTCGCAGAGTGCATGGGCTATTAGTGGCAGTGCGATTGTGGCGTCGCAGTAGCATACTGCCCGCGTGCCTGCTTGACTGTTGATTTTGCCCCAGCTAATCGCCTCTTCCAGCGTGCAGCCGGATAATCCGCCCCATTGAGGCGAATCAGTGGTTATTTGTATGGCGTACTTATGGGGGTAATAGTATTCTTGTAAGCTTTTGCGTAAGCCGCCTTTTCTTCCCTTTACGCCTTGGTCACAAGTTAGTGGTGAGACGGATATGGCGATGAGTTGTGTTAGGTCTTTGGGGACTCCGCCGCCGATGTAGACCACGCCGACATCCTTGGTTTTTGTGCCTATGCTTACGAACTGGTCAAATTCCTTAACGGAATCAATGGTGATGTTGTGGCCTTGGTTTTTAGCCATAAGGAAAGTTTCGCCATAGGCACTGTCAACCATGGCTGGGCTGAAGATTGGAACGCCATTCGCCGCCGCAACTGCAGATATTGCGGGAATATTTTTCTTGCCTAGGTACTTGCCGAGTAAGTAGAGGAATTCTGCGGATGTGTAATTGTAGTCGGTTTTTAGGGTCATGACGAAGTCTGTTACTACTTCTTCCATTTTGCGGTAATCAGTTTCTTTACCGAAAACGTCATAGTACCTGTTAACGTCCGCTTTCAGGAGTGCTTCGTCGTCAACCATGTGGCTTCCTTGCCAGTAGCCCAAGCCCATAGCATCAACAATATCTTCTGAAACGTTAGCGCCAGTGGAGACCAGTACGTCTATGAAGCGGTTTTCTATAAGCCAATTAATTATGGTCCATTGCCCAGCTGTGCTCATGGAACCTGCAAAGCCCATGGCAATCGTGAGGTCTTTTTCTTTGAGCATGTTTTCCCAAACTTCAACGGCTTCACCAAGCTTTCTTCCTTGGTAAGCGGTTCTGCTCATTTCAGCTAAAAGTTGTGAAATGCTTTTTTGTTTAACTTTGATTGGTTCGAGTTTCTTTTTGAAGTATGATTCGCTCATTAGTGTGCACCTCGTTGTAAAATTAATTGGCTTGTATATGAAATTTGCCATTGCTAAAATCAGCCAACCATGCATATGATAACATAAATGTAACTAAAAAAAATCACTCCACGCGTGCATAACCAGCATACAAAGGCTTGTTTGAGAAGCTGGCTGATCCAAAGGGGATACCTTCATTTTGCTACTCAAACGACCAAGCAAAATGCGCCTACCCCACGGGAGGGATACCCTCTTTTTAGCTATGAAAACTAGGTCAAAAAAGATACCTACCCCTGTCGATCCCTAATTTTTGATAGAGAAATTCACCAACAAAAATGACCCTACCAGTACTCCAATTTTAAATCTATTTTCATAGCTAAAATCGGCCTACCCTCCTTCCCATCTTTTTGTTGAGTGACTTTAGAAGCAAAAAGACGAATACTTGAACGCTGAAAAAGCCCATAGATACTCAGAATCAACTATTGCACATTTTTGAACTTACATTTTTTCTGGTGCCACAACGCCAATTAGATTTAAAGCGTTATGCATTACGATTTGTATGGCTTGCGTTAAGGTTATGCGTGCGTCGCTGAGTCCCTGTGATTCTGCTTTTATGACTGGCAATGCATTGTAGAAGGTGTTGAATTTGTCCGCTAACACGTTTGCGTAATCAGCGATAAGGTTGGGTTTTAGGTATTCTGCGGCTTCGACGAAAGTGTCAGGGAAACTTGCAAGGTTCAAGATAAGATCGCGTTCGAGCTTTTCGGAGAGTAGCTCAAATGCTGGTTTTTCTGGTTCTCTTGCAGCCTTGCGCAAGATACTGCATGCCCTTGCATGAGTGTACTGCACGTATGGTGCACTGTTGGTTTCGAAATTCAGCACGCGCTCCCAAGTGAAGATGACTGGCTTTGACGAATCAACATCGACAAGAGCGTAACGCACAGCACCTAAACCGACAAAGTTGGCGATTTTGCGTTTTTCTTCCTCGGAAAGTTGTGGTGAACGCTTCGAAACTTCTTCGTATGCTCGTTCAATCGCTTCGTCGAGTACTTCGTCAAAAGTGATGTAGTGTCCTCTGCGACTGCTCATCTTGTAACCTGGCAAAGTTACCAGATTGTAAGCGAAATGCACAAAATTCTCCGCGTATTCGCTGTAACCCAGTGCGTAAAGTGCAAGTTTCAACTGCAACTGAGCCAGCGACTGCTCAATACCAATAACGTTTATGACTTTTTGGGCATGCTTGAACTTCCATAGCGTGTAAGCTATGTCACGAGTAGTGTACAATGTGGTGCCGTCAGCACGCACAAGCGTCAACGGTGAAACCTCATGATTCTCACCCAAACCCAACTTGCCCTTCAAGTTCAGCACTTGAACAACTTTTTCAGCATCAAACTCCAAAACCCCTTTTTCACTGCAAACAAACTGTGAAGTCTTCAGCTTTTGTAAAACCTCACTAACTCGGGTGCTCCACACGAAATCGCTTTCCCAATCCCACGAGTCATACGTGACTTCAACGCGCTTCATGGTTTCTCTGAAACCTTCAAGGCACAAGTCGCTGACTTCGCGGATTAGCTGTTTAGCTTTAGGTTCTCCATCCTCGTAAGCACGGTTCAGTCGGTTTATTTCTTCCTCTGGATTCTGGTCTTCACCGATTTTAGCCATCAACGCTTCAAAAAGCACTGGGTATTTTTCTTTGAGTTCAGCGGCAATTGACATCCACTCGTCAATGTCCTTATTCGCCTTAACCAAATCGTCAGCTGAATTGACAGCGATAGCGAGTTCACGCGCTTTCTTTAGACGATTAATTTCTACAAGGCAGCTGGTAACAGTGTAAATTTTACCAACGAAGTGGTCGGCTTTCTCAGTGGGTTTAGGTCTGCCAAGCTTTTGGTAACCGTAAGCGACAACAGATGATTGTCTACCAACATCGTCAATGTAGTAATGGCGTGAAACCTTATATCCCCTGCATTCTAGAATGCGTGCTAAAGCGTCGCCTATCATGGGATTTCTGGCTTGTCCAATGTGGATTGGATGAAGCGGGTTAACGCTTGTGTGCTCAACGATAATTTTGCTTGGCTTAGCAGTTTTGACGAAGCCATAATCAAACTTTAACTGCTTAACCGACTCGAGGGTTAAAGCTGAAAACTTAGCGAAGTTAACATGAAAATTTATGTATCCTGCACCTGCAAATGAAACCTTCTCAATCAACTGGAATCGGGATTTATCGATTGCGCCAACAAGGTGCTCTGCAAGGCTTAGTGGTTTCTGGTTTAGTTTCTTTGCCAGTTCAAAGCATATTGAGGAAGCTAATTGTCCATACTCAATGTTTGGTGTTTTGCTTAGCGTTATGGTTGGTTTTTTTATTTCCGGCAAAATCTTTTTCAACGCGTTTGCTAGTGCGGTTTGGCATTCTTGGCGGAATTGATCGAATGGATTTTCTGAAATCATTAAACCTTTTTCTCCGATTGCTTTGCGGATGCTAATTGGGTTAAGTTATATTTTAAAGTGAAAGCGTCTCTTATCTGTCTAATGGATGCAGATAACGATGAAAACAAAGGTAGTTTATTCAGAAAAATGTTTAGGCTATGGCACTTGGCACATTGAGGGACCACAACGAGTTAAAATTGCATCTGAAATTTTGAAAGAGAAGGGATACGAGTTTTTGGAGCCCACACCTGCAAGTGAAGAGGAACTGTTAACTGTTCATGATGCCGACTACATTTGGAAACTCAAGAAAGGTTTGGTTGAAGATCCGGATACGCCTGCATACGATAACATCTTCGAGTACGCAAGGCTTTCAGTCGGTGGTGCACTTTTAGCTAGTAAAATTAACGGGTTCTCACTTATGCGTCCACCAGGACACCATGTTGGCAGAAACGGCGCTGCTTTAGGCGTTTCTACTCGTGGATTCTGCTACCTAAACAACATTGCAATAGCAGTTAAAAAGTTAGGCAAAAGAACGCTGATTTTGGATATTGACGGGCACCATGGAAATGGTACTCAGGAGATTTTTCAAGGCGACGAGAAGGTGGTTTACGTTTCGCTACATCAATCGCCAAATTATCCGGGAACCGGTGATTTCACCGAAGGCAACTGTATTAATTTTGCTTTGCCACCGGACTGTAGCGGACAACGGTATTTGGAGACACTTGACAAAGCGCTAGGTGTGGTTGATTCGGGTAAGTTTGAGGTGGTTGCAGTTTCTTGTGGTTTTGACACTCATCTTGGTGATTTAGTGTCTTTAGGCTTAATTGAGAAAGATTATTGGGAGATTGGCAAAAGAGTTGCTTTATTGAAAAAGCCTGTGTTTTTTGTTTTGGAAGGTGGTTATGTCGGTGAAAAGGTTGGTTTGGATATTGACAATTTATTGAGAGGTTACGAAGAAAACCCATAATTCAGAAAAAGAGTTACTTTTGTTTTTGTGCAACTGCCTTCTTGTTTAACGCTTCAAGCTTCTCTGTGACTTTTTCGGATCGCTTCTCTGCAATAGCTAGCAGTGGTTTCCAATCCTTATTCTTGACTGCGGTGGTTAACTGCTCGGTTTCTGCAGGCAACTTTTCTAGCGCGTCGTTGAAACGTTTTTCTGCTGCTTCGTCAGAATCAACAAGTTCTAAGGCTTCTTCTGGGCATGCTTCGATGCATTTGGGTTCACCTTGGCAAAGGTCACAGGCGATGGCTCTTCCTGTGTCGGAGTGGATGGTGATTCCGCCGTATTCGCATGCTTGAACGCACCAGTCGCAGCCTTTACATTTCTTTTCATCGATTATTAGTAAGCCTGTGTTTTCTGCTTGTGAAAGAGCTTTTTCTGGGCATGCTTTTACGCATTTGGCGTCTTTGCATGCTCGACATGCAAGGGCGAAGTTGAAGAGGGGTGTCATGCGGATAACGCGGATTCTGGACCTGATTGGGTTCCAGATGGCTTCGCCTTTTTCTAGTGTGCAAGCGTACTCGCAGATTCCGCAACCAGTACACTTGCCTGGGTCAACAAATACGAATTTTCTTTGTTCGGTTTTAGCGGATTGCATTTCTGTAACCAAACCTTTTTTGGTGTGTTAAATATTTGTGTGCATCATTGGCTTTTAACCGTTACTTATGAAAAACGGTTTTTTTATGGAAAAACTGCTCTGCAAATTGGTTGCGGTTTATGCGTTTCTGCTGTTAACTGCTACCGCGTATTTTTTGTTTCAGTACTTCTAATCCCATTTTTTCGGTTTTTTTGAGTTTTCCAAAACCTGCCAAAGAATAAGTGATAAAACCTGCACCTGTGAAGAAATAGACGAAAATCAGTATTGTCCAGTAAAATGGCAAGCCTTTCTCAACAAGCAACCCAGTTATTGCGAGTGTCAGCGAAAACACTTCAAAGGATGCTCCGACCGAAAAGTATCCGCTGTATATCGCAACTTTGCGCCCGTGTTCCATCTGTAGAGCCATGGCTTCCAATTGAAACAGCAGTTCTTTTTCTTGGCGGTTGGTGTTTTCAGTCAATGAATAGCCTCAGCCAACTAATTATTTTTAATTTGTAGTTTAGCAATATAACATTTTTTGATAATGCAGTTTTAGCAAATTTTAAATATTTGTAAATATCTAAATGTTTACAGAGAAATATGAGCCCGAATTGTTCAGTGGCTTCACCATTGAGCCGAAGTCAAAAAGTCGTTTGGTCACTAATCAGCAAAGGCTTCTCCGTAAGCAACATAGCTGACAAACTAAAAACAACACGCCAATACGTCAACCAAACCAGACTAACCGCCGAAGCCAAACTATCAACCACACTTTTAGAAGTTGCACAAGTCAACGACCTCCAAGTAACCAAACTCTACCCCAAACAAGCCATACTGCTGGGCTACCATCCAGCCCTAAAAAAGAAAGCCATAATCACCTACACAAATAGCCACGGACTAAAAGTTTGGTACTGGCATGACAACCCCGAAGAAGTAACCGACCAAGCCTTCCTAAACCAAACAAAACAATACCTAATCGAAATCGCCAAAGAAAGAGGCATAGAAATAGAGAACGCCGAGCAAATTCACCCAGCCAAACTAGCGCACATGATTTTCACTAAACTTATTCCAGAGTTGAAAACATGAATGTGAAGAAAAGTTTGGAAAATCGGATAAGAGGCTGGTTCCCTCAAGAACCAATCTTAAAAAAGACCTTTCAAGTTCAAGGTATGACCAAATCGAGTAATTCTAAATCAACCTTTTGGGAGAATACCTCAAGATTTGTTTCTTGTATTGTTTTTATCGAGATTTTAATTTTGGAAATTGTTCAGTTCGATTTCCCATGGAATTTTTATATTAACCTATCCATCATAGCTTTTTTTATAGGTTTGACTGGTTTTTTGTTGAGACGCAAGCAGGGTCTTAATGATTGGTACAGCGGCATTTTATTTGTAAACGCTCTAGCGATAATTGGCTTCACGGGCGTTCTTTTTTGGTTTACAATTATCAATTTTACGGGGTATGCAATAATTTCCCTAGTTATCCTGTCAGTTTTTAGTTTACCGTATGCATTGGTTGAAAAGCTTAAAAAAACCGATTCCCTTCCCCAAGGCGGCAGGAACAAGCACAAAATTATTAGCACCATCTTTGTTTTGGCTGGAATAATTCTTCTCGTATTCTCGCTAGCCCTTGCATCTCATGTAGAACAAAGGTTAGATGCAGTCGAACACAATGAAAATTTTTTAAGACAAACTTTCTACTTAACACAGCAAATTCCTGACACCAGACTTTCGGCAAATTTAACAACTCAAGATGGCTTGGCTTTTGGTATATTTCCCGCCAGTGTTGTTCCTCATAGTTCAAACTATTCAAGTATTGATTTTTCGATAAGTTACCAGTCAGCCTTTGGGGAACCCCTTGTAAAGGTATATGAGCGGAATAATATTTCCAGCCACACGGCTGATGGTTCTGGAGGCTGGTCAGTTACACAAAATGGAACTTACATCTTAAATCTCCATTATAACTACAATGGAACGACTCATGTTAACGAAAACATAGGTAGGTATTGGTCAACAACTGAGCCAGTGCCGACAACATTGTACACGCCTTTACTTGCCACTTACATGGTTCCGACTTTGATTATCGCCTCAGCACTATTGATTGGGAGTATCGCTATTCCAATTCAACAGGTGCTTAAGATAAAATCCATGAATAATAAACAATACAGCGATTTTGCAAACTCACCGCAGAGTTGAAAAAATGAACGTTAAAAAAACCGTGGAATCGCGCATTAGAGGGTGGTTACCTAAAGAACCAAATCTTCCTAAGGCACCAACCAAAATAGATTTCAAAATAAATCCTCAACCTTTAATGACAAATCAAATGGGAGACGGAGCACTAAAAGCTATTAGATTTCTTGGTTTTCAAGCTATTTTTTGGACTATACTCACCTTCTTTTTTATACTTCAAATTAACGGTTCATACCATATTCCCGTACCGTCACAAATTAGCTGGATAGCGGCAGGCTTAGCAGTTGGCGTAATTCTTAGCGCAATATTTACGCAGAGGCGACTTGAGCGCCTTGCAAGAGGCAATAACGTGCAAATGCCTAAACCAGGAATATTGGCGGCTGCGATTGTCGGAACCATGGTAATTATTTGGGCAGTATCCTATAGCACATTTTTATTTAATTTTCAAGCAATAAGTGGTGGATTCTTAAGTTGTGCCGTTGCTTCTGTGCCTGCAGCTTGGTTTGCAAGATATTTACTGTTCTTAAGGTATGAAAGGCAGAAAAAAGTGTACATAATTCAGTATTGGTTTCGGAGTGGACTTTTTGTGGTTCCCCAATCAAGCACGAATAGCACTGTAAATGAAGGGATATCTTCAGAAAACGCTTTGCCTAGAAATTGAGACAGAATGAAGGCATGAGTTGAAAGTATGAATAAAAGAAAACTTTGGAGAACCGTATCTCGAGGATGGTTTCCAAAAGAGCCAACACCGCTCAGAAAATATACGCCAAATCCGCCAGAAGACCAAAAACCAAAACAACCAAGCCAACAATCTCGTTCCTTGCGGGGAATTGTTTTCGGATTATTGTTTGCTCTAATAGGAATTATGAATCTCTTTACAAGGCAATATGTAATTGCAAGCCTTTACTTGGGTCTGGGAATCACAAGTGCTGTACTGGGTTATGTTGCTCAGAGGTGGCAAATCAGGATTAGACCGAGGATAGGATTGGCGGTTTTTCTTATAGGATTAGGCGTTATCACATTTTTTTATAGCGATATCGCCACCTTAATTTTTGAGTCCGTCGCCATGATCGCTTCGCTTATTTCATTTGGTTTGGGACCAGCGTTTGGATTGTGGATATTAGTTGCCCTACTGGTTGGTTTAACATATATTTATTTGGCTATAACAAAACAAGACGCCCACATCAACACAAAGAAAAATCTGAGCAAGAGATATCTTTCACCGTACGGTGCAGCAGCAATCTTTCTTTTCTTAACCGACATAGCAGTCATCTCAAGTGTAGAGTTTGACTATGCGATACCGATAGCTTTTATCATAGCGGGAATTTTGGTACTGATGGGTTTGGGCCGTTTTGCAGTTACAAAGCCAGCGCTTATAGTGCTTCTCATCAGTATTTTACTCTTAGGCTCTGCAGTCGCTGGAATGTATACGGTTACTTACATTTCAGAAAACCGTTACCTCACCAAGTCACAAGCTCTTAATGTTGATACCGTAAATTTGACCGTGAACAGTATGGAGGGAGACATCAGGATTTACTTCACAAACGACAGCACACAAATCTGCCACATTGCGTTCGTCAAAGAATACGGACCAATTATCTCAGATAGAGGCGCTCAATATAACACTAAATCAAACTATGATACGGAACCGGCCAGCTTCTTTAATTACACCATAGAAAACGGGAAGGCTAACATTACCGCCCGCTCGTACACCACTTTAGTTAATATTACCGTAAACCAGAATCTAAAGTATGATCTTAATTTCTTTACTTATTTTGGGGAAATACGAGTTTACGTTCCACCAGGCGTAAATAGCGTTCATTCAACGAATTTGGCAAGTCGATGGGGCGACGTAAAAATCGTACGATAATTATTCACCAATCGTTGCTGTTATGCCGTAAAAAACAGCTGTTAGAATTAATTAAAACAACGCTCACTAACCCGCTAAGAAATGAAGTAAAAAAGGCGACTGCATACAACATAGGTCCAACATAGTACTGGCGTTTCACTTTAGCAATCTGGTTTGCCGAAACCTCCTTACCGAGCAACCTAAAATTATCAGAAGCAAGATGCCAAAGGACATTCCAGACAAGTGAAAGAAGAAAGAAAATGCCTGCGTAGGTTGCCGCCGATACTGTTGACAAACATCAAAAGTAATCCGTTTAGGAACATGAATCGCCTGTTTAGCCGCTTAACATAATTGAACATGTTGTGGTGATTCATCCACATCACAAGAATGGTAAGGAAGCTTGTGGCGAGCGCAAAAAAACTCGGCCACTCATTTATGAACCCCCGAAACATGTTGCTGAATCCGCGGGTTGTGGGGTCGTAGAGCCCTAAAACTAGCAGAGTAATCGCGAAAGCGAATATGCCGTCGCTGAATGCTTCCAGCCGCTCAGTTTCAGCTTCCTCAGAACGCCTAGTCAAACTGAACCACCACTAAAAGTAGCTTCAAACTAAACAATAATAAATGAAATAGAATTGGTGTATGTGTGCAAATTGGTGTGGAGGGTGGGATTTGAACCCACGAACCCCTGCGGGATAGGAACCTCAGTTCTACGCTTAATTAAACCAAGGTTGGTTATTTTATAAACAGCACATTTTTGAGTTTTTTAAAGTGTTCGTCTCCGGTTACTACTTCTGCTTTCTTAACGATTGCAGTTGCGTAAACTATTGAGTCAGCTAGTCCCCATCCATCAATTTCTTTTTTCATACGGACTTGCACTTTAGCGGATTCTACGGCGATTGACTCGTCCAGATATACAAGCGCACTTTTTTCTTTCACGAAAGTCTTTTGCTTTTCGGCAAGTTCTTGACTTTCAACCTTGAGGGCCTTGGCATAAACTTCCCCTAAACAAATGGTAGGGGTTATTTTTTCTTCAGAATTTTCAATTATAGCCTTGGCGCTCTCACCTGCTTTTGTCCCCATGAAATATTCAATCCAAGCATAGGAGTCGATAACATATCTCATAAGCAACGGTCCTTGTGGTCTCTTAGGTCAGCAGTGTCAGATTTTTTCATGGTGCCAAACATGCTTTCTGTTTTTGCAAAGTGCTCAATGAGGATTTTGTTTATTTCGTTGGAAATGTTTCGGGCGCCTGCTTTCTCTTTTAGCGTTTGGTAAACATCGTCACGCAAGATTACCGTTGTTTTCTTAGACATAAACATCACCATAAACATATATGGCAAAGAAAGATTTTAAGATTATTATAACCCATTTTATCCTCTATACTGCCTTTGGCTCTATCCTTGATTTCTTCAAATAAACTACCACGCCTACGATTACTATAGCCACTATTACAAGTGCTCCTAAAACAGCGAATATGTCCCATGTTGAGTAAGGTTCTGTCGGTAAAGCAACCGTAAAGTTAACAGCCTGAGAAGAGTACTCATTTCCCAATGAGTCGTTTGAATAAACAGTCACATTATGCTCTCCATTGGGTAAGCCTGATAACGTTGTGTTCCCTATTACAGTAACGTTGGCTTTATCATCTAAACTGTAACCAATCCAAGAAGCCGATGAATCTAAATTGAATTGTAAAGGAACAGTACTTTCATTATAGACTATCTTCTGTGGGCTTGAAATTATAGGCGTGGGTGATACGACATTAAAGCTAACGGTAGTATTTGCTTCAACTGGTACACTTGCAAGGGGAGGGTTGTACACCCACGGGTTTGAAACATAGTAGGTAAAGCCTGAAACAAATATTCTAAATGTGTGTACTCCTGTTGACAAGTTTAAAGGAACTGAAAAGTTAAGGTTTTGTGATAAATCACCTTCAAGAGGGATGCTTACAGTATCTACAGTAAGGTTTTGGGGTTGATTGTCATCTAATGAGTAGCAAACTGATGTAATATTTCCAAAAGTCAGGCGTAATGGAGGATTATATTGAAAAATAAGAAAAACCCATGAGGTTGGAATTTCAACATTGAAGTTTAGCAATACTCCAGAGGAGGTAAAAGTTTGATTTTGATTTGGGGAGATAATTTGAATAATGGGAGGGTCATTAAACGGCTCTTTGGGAACATTCATCTCTTCCCAAACAGGATTAGCCTTTGCCGTATTAAGGTCTGATACACTAATGGAGAGCAATAGAACAAATGCCAACGTCAACGATAGTACTATCTTCTTCATGTTACCGACTTTTATTAGTCAACTTCAAGAAAGAGATAATATAAAGCATTTCGTCAAACTTTCTTGACTAAGCTAGAACTGACAGTTAGGAGAGTTTAGTCAACGTTTCTTGACCAGCCAATTATGTGAAATTACTCTTGACCGAAGTTTCAGATTATATAAAAGGCATAACATCCCTACCAAATACCAATAAAATGTAAAGACCCCCCACTTACAGGTGGATTAAGGCTCAATTGTAGAAATGGTGGGGGACTATATACAAAGGGTCGGGAAAAGCCTATATTATTAACTTCATAAAGTCATTCCTTGTTACTATTCCAAGTTTTCCCTGACCTTCTGAAATTGCAACGCCGTAACGATGAATTAACACCTGTGCAAGTTCGGCTTGAGTGGAGTTTTCCGTATATGGACTAACTTTGTCAAACAAGCCTGATTGCTTTATTGTCTGTTCTCCCAGAACTCTTAACCAATTGGAAAGCTTCTCTCTTGGATGTAACATACGATACAAAAGCATCCAAGCTTCACCGCTTGAACAACCAGTTTCTACAGATAACATAATCATAGATTTAACTGGAATTGACCTGATACGGTATACAAATTGCTTAACCATTTCGGGATTAGGGACAAACATCTCTTCATTATTGTAGGCTCTAAAATTCGGTCTAGAGTAAGGAATATTCTTGAATTCTGCAAACTGAGCGATAGCATCAAGACAATTCGACTTAGACTTATCACACCAACTAGAACTAAGAACCTGATTAGTCATGTCGCTTGGTGTACCTGACAGCTTGGCAAAGAATCTAAGCTTTCTACTTATGCTAGACTCCCTATTGCCTTTACTAAACTTTAGCCATAAACCAAAATTCAGTAAGTCAGTATCTTTTGACTCCCATAGGTTCTTTGTTGGTGCGGAGGGTGGGATTTGAACCCACGAACCCCTGCGGGATAGGAGCCTCAGTCCTACGCCTTTGGCCATGCTGGGCGACCTCCGCGAGCATGCTTTTGTTTTTTAGAGGTTGGTGCGAAATATAGAATTAATCATGACATTTAAAGGCTTTACTTTACGGCCAAGCGCATTCGGTGCTTAGATTTGTTTATAACTATGAAGTTTCTGAATACCTTCGGAGTGAGCAATAAGGTTTATTTCCCTGAATAATTATAACACTGTTATATTAGGTGAGTAAAGATGACAAAAATCAATAACAACGTCCTCAAAACCATAGGAAAAACACCATTAATAAAACTAAACTGGTTAACCCAAGGCACAAACGCCACCGTGGTAGCTAAACTTGAGTCCAGAAATCCGGGCGGAAGCGTCAAAGACCGCATCTGCCTAGGCATGATAGTGGAAGCGGAAAAACAAGGCTTAATCAAACCAGACACCACCATTATCGAACCGACAAGCGGCAACACAGGCATCGGCTTAGCCATGGTAGCAGCCGTGAAAGGCTACAAACTAATACTCACCATGCCTGAAACCATGAGCATCGAAAGACGTAACTTACTCAAAGCCTACGGCGCACAACTCATCCTCACGCCAGGATCAGACGGCATGGGAGGAGCCATCAAAAAAGCTGAAGAAATAGCTGCAAAAACGCCAAACAGTTTCGTGCCACAGCAATTCAAGAACCTAGCCAACCCCAAAGTTCACAGAGAAACCACTGGACCAGAAATCTGGAATGATACAGACGGAAAAGTAGACATTGTAGTCGCCGGAGTAGGCACAGGCGGAACAATAACAGGCGTGGCACAATACATCAAACCGCTCAAACCTGAGTTCAAAGCCGTAGCCGTGGAACCCGCAGCTTCACCAGTCTTAAGCGGCGGCCAGAAAGGACCACACAAAATCCAAGGAATAGGCGCAGGCTTCAAACCTGACGTACTAAAACTCGAATTGGTAGATGAAATATTCAAGGTAAAAGACGATGACGCCGTCCAAACCGCAAGGCAACTAGCGTTAAAAGAAGGCTTACTCGTAGGCATATCCTCAGGCGCAGCAACATATGCCGCCCTAGAAATAGCGAAACGACCAGAAAACAAAGGCAAACTCATAGTCGTCATTCTCCCAGACACGGGCGAACGCTACCTCAGCACAGTACTGGTCCAAGAACCATCAACAAATTCAACAACAACCATCTAAACCGCGTCAAAAAGACGCTTCTCTTATATTCACCCTTTCCACATAATCAAGAAAGGGAAAGCAAAAATGACCGCAAAATCTAATCAGCCTCGTCCAAAAGAATGCCAAGAAAGCAAAGAGAAAACGTTAGAAAGCGACAGCTGGAACCCAGACAGAATGCTAGAAGCGCTTATGCGCAACCATGATAAAGTGGAGCAGAACTGGGTTGAAAAAGGCTTACCAAAACTAGTAGACAGCATGATGGCTAATTATCAAACCTTCGGCGGCATGGATCACCTTGAAGGACGGGACCTTCCATCAAAAAAAGTAGTTACCGAAGTGTTAGAAGATTTATTCACAATTCTTTTCCCAGGCTACTTGGGCAAGGCAGAAATCACCAAAGCCAACATAAAATACCACCTCGGCACCACCTTAACCTCAGTTTA